>ONBM01000038.1 GCA_900316045.1 uncultured Bacteroidales bacterium
GACACTAATATAGTGATAATCAATGAGATATGCAATAACTCTCAAAGATTTCAACCTTAGCATTTTTCTTTTTTTAGCTACTTGCGAAACTTAAATAAATCATTATGCAAGTTCGGAGTTAGGACTTTTGATGCATTTGTTTAGGACTTTTCGTACTTCCCAAAATCAGAAATTTGTACTTTTAGAACATTAAAAGAAGGTAACTTGCTAACAATAAATATATTAGAAAGTCAAACTTTTGTATCCGAACATAACCATATTATCTATCCATATCTTCATGGATGACTTGACGATGTTATCCTTTTTGAAATGTGCCTTTCTCGGTTGGATGGAAGAAAATTTCTAGCATAACGGTCATGGCTAAAAAATTGGACAAGGAAATTTATTGATAATCAAGCGATTAGCGATTAAAACATAGTAATATTTCCTAATTCATGATTCATTGGCATACAAAAAGTCCTAAAAAAATGTATCAAAAGTCCTAACTGTGAGACATGAAAACGCCTTTCTTTGCCAAAACAGAACAGCCGAAATATTCATGGAAGGAAACAATCAAGATACTTCGACATATTCGGAAATCCAGAGATTCATTGATGAGCGTCTGGATAAAATAGAGAGAGTTTCTCCGGCGCAGCCGTCTTGGAAACGCTGCATGGGTCGCCTGATACATTCATTTAGGAGGCTGAGAGAGAGATGCAGAAAAGACTGTGATATCTAAGTAATCGGCATATTAATATTTAAACGCAATGGTAAAGATCAGTTACGCAATCATGGCATTGACGATGTTCGCCATCATGTCTGTCCCGACGCAGGCTCAGAGCCTGAAAGGATTAGGTAACAAGATCAAGAAAGCGGCTCAGGAGACCGTGAATGATGCTGCCGGAGCTAAAAAAGCCGGTAATTCCACCAGCTCACCTTCTATCGGGGGGCTGAAATCGACCATCGGCGGCGGAAAATACAATGGCTTCATAATTATGGGCATCAAGGCGGGAACTGCAACGATAACCGTCACGATAGGCTCCGTCTCCAGAACTCTGAAAATACGAGTTAATAATAAGTAATACATTCATTACCCATAAATGACCTAACAAATACTTACCTGTGAAAATCGGGGCGGCCTTTCTGGCCGTCCCTTATTCGTTCATGTGCTACCGCCATGATCTAGACTCCCGTTTCGGTGTGCAATAAGCCCGAATTACACACCGGATCTGGGGACACCGCCGCCGTAGAATGCGGCATGCGGCGGCTACAGTCCGTGCGCTGCGGGGGGCTCTGGGGAAAGGCCCTCCTCGCGCACGGCTGTTGCCCACCATTGCGTTCTGAATAAGATCACATCGCCAAGCCAATCGACAGAAATCCACTAAGCGTCTTTTCTTGGATGACACTGACCGGAAGGATTTGTCCGTGCAAATAGCGGGTTGGGCGCTATCCATTGCAGTGGCACGTAATGAGTTTTTGCCTACCCAGGGGGGCTTTTAGAAGCGGGGCTGGGCATGTGATTATGTCGTGTAGTAACTGCTGATGCAAACACGCCTGCCCGCCAATTGCAAGCGTAGGAACAGAATCGACACTGGATGATGGGGCGGGTCTTGTAGGATGATGACGTGGCGGGTCTTGCAGGATGATGACGTGGCGGGTCGTGTAGTATGATGACCCTGAATCCGGAGTTGCGGACCGTTCAGGAGTTCCGATTCAATTCCACCTATGAACGCTTCCGTAGCTTCAATGGCCTTTGATGTGCCCTCAAAGTCAAGAAGCTGCTGGCCATCATAGCGTAAGATATAATCTCGCGCCTTGTCCACAAGACGATTTATCTCTTCGGGGTTAGACGACGAACCGAAGTTGGCCCGTTCTCGGAACTTGCCTGAACTCTTGTCGACCACCACTACTGTGATACTGCCAGAACGGTTTTTTCTCTTGCGGACAAGCATGCCGCAAATATAGCCAAAAGGTGAGGCGATTCACCCCCAAAAAATGAGACTTTTACTATCTGTCTGATTATTAAATGGTAACAAAGTTTCTCGTTTCTGGACCGCCAAAGTCAGGAAAGTATATCCAACGTTCCACTTTGGCCCATATCAACGAAGCCAAGGATTGGCATATATACCATGATTTTGGACAGATTCTGATTGCTTGGGCAAGAAAACTGTACCAAAATGAGCCATCCAGACTCGACGTGGACGTCATCGTCTATGCTTTTGATAGCAGTACGATTAAGTTGTGTCTCCAACTCTGTCCATGGGCTCGTCTGCATCACGACAAAGGTGGTGCGAAGATGCACATGCTGTTGGATTTGCGCGGTTCCATACCTACCTTCATCTATCTGACAGAGGCCGCCGTTCACGACTCCAAGGTTATGAGTCTGGTTCCGTAGAGCCTGGAATTTACTATCTTATGGACAAGGGATATGTTGACTTCAAACAGTTGTTCAATCATTTCCATCGTCAATAGGCGTTCTTCGTAACAAGAGCCAAGGATAATATGAAGTATGCAGCCATAGAGGAGATCCCTGTTGATACGCAGACCGGAGTTATAAGCGACTCTGTCATCAGGCTCACCGGCCCCAAAACCTCCAAGTGGTATCCAGACACTCTCCGCATGGTCGTTTATGAGGATTATGCCACAGGCTATGTCTATAGATTCCTGACCAACGACTTCACTCACTCCTACCTGACCATAGCAGAACTCTATAGGGAACGTTGGCAAGTGGAATGTCTCTTCAAAATGGATAAAACAGCGACTACACATCAAGTCGTTCTACGGTACGAGCCAAAATGCTGTATTCTCGCAGATTTGGATAGCCATCTGCGATTATCTGTTGCTTGCCATTGCCAAGAAGGTGTATCATGTCGATCAAGATCTTTACATTCTATCAGCTGCTATCGGGAAAGTCCTCTTTGAGAGGAAACCTTTAGGCGAGCTGTTTGTCAAACCAAAACGTTTTCTGAATGATTCCGAAGATGGTCAGCTGACCTTATGGGGAAATTTCTTTGGACAGTAGTGAATCATAATATGATTTGACGAAAAAAAGACTTTCACGAAAAAGTCTATCAATTATTTGCGAATATTTTTAATTCAAGAAAGCGTCAAACTTCCGATTGCGTAATCATTTAAAATAATTATTTATATTTGCTGAAAATCACATATTCATAAAAAGCATGAAAAAATAGCCATCTTACTTTGTCTTACTATGTTGTTTTGTTCCTGTGAGAAAAAAACATAACAGAATGCCATACTAATGCAGATGCTGATGCAGAAGCATTTGAGCAGATGCTTCTTTCTTTGGACGACTTGAATGCGTCCTATGGATACTCGGAAATTCGCGGAGGAGGGAAACCCTATGTTGTTTCTGCATCTGATGCTGTCGGCGCAGCCGTCGGCAGTTGGATTGGAAAGCAGCTCGGTGCTGGACTAGGTCTTATTTCGGGCAATCCTGTGGTCGGCGTCGTAGGCTATGCCGCTGGTCGGAAATTTGGTGGGTGGGCTGGGTCCGTTGGCGCATCTGCCTTGGCAGAGAAATACTACAATCCTTCGATTTCCACGGCACCGGATTTTAGTGGTAATTTTGTTCCTAGCACAATTCAATATACTGAATCATTAGATTGCCCTTCCGAAGATGTTACATTTGGAGATCTGCATAACTATTGTTTATATCACTTGGTTGACAACCGTGTGTCTCTACAATGGATCCAGAAGTGATTAAAGCTTATGAAAAAGATTACATCAATCTTGTCAAAGATTCTCAACTGAGTGAAGATAAGAAAAATGAACTTGCGGAGATTGGCTCCGTTTCTATCATGAGTACTGCTTTTTGGACGAAATGACGCAAGATATCCTTGTTATGAAACGGTGTGTGCTGACGCTAGTTAATATATTGTTCTCCCTCGCTATAGTTTGGCTATTATTTGCCGGATTACAGGGTGTTGCTGGTATCGTCTCCGCCATTGTCGTCTTGGTTTCCGTTATTCTTGCGGTAATCATTAAAAGAAAGTTTACGTTGTTTGTAAGAGACGATAATGGGCTTCCCTTGTTGTTTAATGGACTCTTGTTTGTGGGGTGCACAATCTTAACCGTCTTCTCCGAAAAGGACAGAGTCTTGTTCCCTTTTTTTATCCTTATCGCATTGGGGGCCTTGCTGGGGATAATCCTTTGGTTTTCAGATGGGAAGAACAGAAACAAGACATTGAAACGTCTCCTTGCTGAGGATTTGAAGTTAATGACATCGTTTGACTTGGGTTTTGTTACCTTTTTTATTCTCCTTTTCATCCGAGAGGGCTTCGATATAGATAATTCATACTGGATTATTCTTTGTTTCGTGATAGTTGATCTTGTGCATCAAGTTCAAATTGAAGTCGAAAAAACAAAAGAGAAGAAGTCCGATTTGACAAATCAACTTTAGAAATTGTTGGTGTTCTTCGTGCGTCCGCAGCAGTCAAGCCGTTTGATACGAAGAAACAAAAAATTGAGAGTCAAATACATTATTGTCAGGTAGCAAACCATCCTTAGACCAATTAATTGCCCAACCGAGAATCCCGGTCACGTGGTTACAACGAGGCCGTGGATTTCGGTTGAATATAATAACCCACCGCGAAGATAGTATTCTCGCCCCCCCCAGGGCGAATGTTGTGACATGGGAAGTTAAGGTTGCGACACAAAAACCTCATCCTGTGCGTTCAGTGTGTCGCAACTTGCATAGGACGTGAAAACCAGATGCGACCGAGGCTGCTGGAGCAGGGGTGGCTGGGAATCGGGTGGAAGCTGCGACACGAAAACCACATCCTGTGCGTTCAGCGTGTCGCAACTTGCATAGGGCATGAAAACCAGATGTCACCGAGGCTGCTGGAGCAGGGGTGGCTGGGAATCGGGTGGAAGCTGCGACACAAAAACCACATCCTGTGCGTTCAGTGTGTCGCAACTTCGGACAGGCTTCGGAAATAACAGCTGTAACGGCCGGAAATTACATCCTTATGTATTTCCAGTGTTCGCCGAAGCGCTCGAATGCGGCGCGGTCAAGCATTTCGCGGTCGTCCGGGTGAGCGATGCTGATGAGGAGCTTAGCCCTTTCCTGCATGGACTTGCCGTAGAGATCCACCCTGCCATATTCAGTGATAATCCAGTGAGCATCGGCGCGAGGGGTGACCACGCCTGCACCCGGCCTTAAGAAAGGCACGATCTTCGATTCGCCCCTCTTCGTGCGGGAAGCGAAGGCAGTCATAGACACTCCACCCTCTGACCTCACGGCTCCCTTCACGAAATCAAGCTGCCCGCCGGTGCCGGAGAATATTCTGGTGCCGATGGAATCGGCGCTAATCTGCCCGGTGAGATCCACCTCGGTGGCGGAGTTTATTGCCATCATATTCGGGTTCTGCGAGATGACCCAAGGGTCATTGACGTATTTGATGTCTTTCATCATAACGTCAGGATTGTGGTCTATGAACGAATATACATCCTGCGAGCCGAGCAAGAAGGAAGCCACGATCTTGCCACGGTCAATCTTCTTGTTCGCACCAGTCACGACCCCTTTTTTGATTAGCCGGAGTATTCCGTCTGCGAACATCTCAGTGTGGACCCCCAGATCCTTGTGGTCCGACAGCTGACCTGCGAGAGCATTAGGAAGAGCGCCTATGCCCATCTGTATGCAAGCTCCGTCAGGAACCAGCTCGGCGCAGTTCTTGCCAATCTGCATTTCGGTCGGGGTCGGCTCTGCGAAATCTTTGGTGACAAGAGGAGTGTCGTCCTTCACAAGATAATCGAACTGGTCCAGTGACACCAAGTCCCCGTAAGCGAAAGGCACATTCGGATTGACAACTGCGACTTTCAGCCTCGCAGTCTCAATTGCTGCTATGGAGCAGTCCACGGAAGTTCCAAGCGAGACCATGCCGTTCTCGTCCGGAAGAGAAACCTGAACCAAGGCGGCTCCCAGCTTGATTGCCCCGCTTCTGTACAGCTTCTGGGACTCTCCCAGATGCACCGGAAGGTAATCCGCCCAGCCAGCGTTCACGTTGGAGCGGACATTCGGCCCGATGAAAAAGCCTTGCTCGAAGAATATTCCTGCATATTCAGGGTCTGAATATGGTGCAGGCCCTTCTGTGTGGAAGTGGTGGAAATGCAGGTCTTCTACTTCACCTGCTTTCGCCCTTTGCACCAGGGCATTGATTAGCACATGTGGCACGCTAGCCACGCTGCTAAGGTGAATATGATCCCCAGATTTGATGCTTTTGACTGCCTCGGCGGCGCTTACGTAGCGATATTCTTTCATTTTAATGTTCTTTGTGTGATTCTTGCCTGCAAATATAACCTTTTTTGCTAAATTTGCTTACATGAATGAATAATACTGATATTCCCCAGATGAACACGAAAGAGAAGAAACTGGAGCAATTTTCCAGGGCTCTCGACATAATGGACCGCCTGCGCGCGGAATGCCCCTGGAACCATGCTCAGACCATCGACACCCTTAGGCCGATGACAATTGAAGAAGTCTACGAACTTAGCGACGCGGTAATGAAGAAAAATGATCCCGACATAGAGAAAGAGCTGGGGGACATATTCCTGCACGTCCTGTTCTATTCCAAAATCGCAGAAGAAGAAGGCAAGTACGACATAGCAGATGTGATGAATAAGCTTTGCGAGAAGATGATTTATCGTCATCCGCACGTTTTCTCCAAGACAAAAGCATTGAGCGCCGAAGACGTGTCCACTAACTGGGAGATGCTGAAGGCCAAGGAGAAGGGCGGAAACAAACGCGTGCTTTCTGGCGTGCCGGATGCCATGCCGCCCATCCTGAAGGCCTATGCCATGCAGGACAAGGCTCGCGGCGTAGGTTTCGACTGGGAGGAAAAACATCAGGTCTGGGATAAGGTGAAGGAAGAGCAAGGCGAGCTTCAGGCAGAGCTTGACGCGATGGATTCGACCCGAGGCAATGCCCAGGAATCCGTTGGAGCCCCGGACGAAAATTCTTCTGAGGAGTTCAAGGCTGCCTACGACCGTGCCCAGGAGGAACTTGGAGACTTCCTATTCGCTGTGGTGAATGCGGCGAGGCTCTATGGCTTGAATCCCGACACTGCGCTGAATCGTGCCTGCGACAAGTTCCGCCGTCGTTTCACCTACCTCGAGGAACACACCATAAGGGAGGGAAAAGATTTGCACCAAATGACCCTTGAAGAGATGGATGCCATCTGGGATGAGGGCAAGGCTAAAGGTTTATGAATATATTGAATGTTTTATGAATATGAGGAAGTCTGTTTTATTTCTGGCTGCTTTGCTTGTGTCTTTGGCGTCATATTCCCAAAATTTTCAAGACAGATGGACGATAGGCGGCAAGGGTGAGCTGGCCTGGAACATCGATGGCAGGGTGCCTCACTCTGACTTCATAGAGATGAGCGGGCAGATGGTTTCCACCGTCGTGCGCTACGAAGTGGCAGCGGATTCTTCTTTGAATATAGATTTGAGCGTTGTGTGGCCTATGCTTAGGACAATTCCCAACGACACTCACGCCAGCCTTAACAGGCATTTCGGAGGAGATTTCATAAGCATGGTAGAATGCGGGAAAAAGCCTCTCGGCCATTTCGTTACGAAAAGCGTGACGCTTGACGGGACTTTGAAGACGGAAGAGGCCGTGAGCTCCGCTGGCGGCACCCTCAGCCTCAGCCGCATCCTTTTCCCTTCGGTGGATAAGCCGGCATTCTGCTCGAAATACGTATTGAAGAATATCTCCGGGAACGAAATGAAGCTAGAGATTCCTTCTGCGTCAATATCTTACGACACTCCTGCGCCGGATGGCGCATATGGGGCTTATCACTTGACGAACAAAGTGATTTCTGGCAGGCCGAATCTCACCCTGAAACCCGGTGAGGAATGTACATTTTATTCGGTCATAACTGGAGCCAAAGAAGGAGAAGATTTCTCCGAGATCGATGTCGAGAAAGAGCTATCGGCTCGCAAGGCTTTGGTTGAAGAGTGGCGCAGCGAGCTGGTGCTGGACACTCCAGACCCGGTGCTGAATGCAATGTTCTCATTTGCTAAGATTAGGGCCTCCGAAAGCATATTCAAGACAAAAGGAGGTTTGATGCATGGCCCTGGCGGAGAATCGTATTATGCCGCCATCTGGGCGAATGACCAGGCTGAATATGTGGGGCCTTTCTTCCCTTTCCTTGGATATTCATCAGGCAATGAGGCATCTTTCAATGCCTACAGGCATTTCGCCCGCTATATGAATGTCAATTACGCCCCCGTGCCGTCTTCCATCATCGCCGAAGGGGTCGATGTCTGGAATGGGGCAGGGGACAGGGGAGACGCTGCCATGTTGGCATACGGAGCTTCCAGGTTCGCCCTCGCTCTCGGCGACAGGATGAAGGCAGAGGAACTCTGGGTGTTCATAGAATGGTGCCTGGAATACTGTCACCGGCACATAAACGCCGATGGCGTAGTGCTCTCGGATTCTGATGAGCTGGAAGGCAGGTTCCCATCCGGGAAGGCCAATTTATGCACCTCGACGCTCTATTACGATGCCCTCAACTCGGCTGCTTACCTGGGAAAGGCTTTAGGCAAGCCATATGACATCTATGTGCTTAGGGCAAAGATGCTGTCTCGCAACATAGAAAAATATTTTGGGGCTAATGTGGAAGGCTATGAGACCTATCGTTACTACGATGGCAATGACAAGCTTCGCTCTTGGATATGCATCCCTCTTACTGTAGGAATATTCGACAGGCGCGATGGCACGCTTAATGCCCTTTTCGACAAGCTCTGGACCGGGAACGGCCTGCTCTCGCAGTCCGGGACCACTACATATTGGGACAGATCTACTTTGTATGCCCTTCGCGGAGCCTTCTTTGCCGGAGACACGCAGAGGGCTCTGGAACATCTGACTTCCTATTCTAGGACTCGTCTCCTGGGCGAGCATGTGCCATATGCCGTGGAGGCATGGCCGGAAGGCAGCCAAAGACAGCTTTCCGCCGAAAGCGGACTTTACTGCCGGATATTCACGGAAGGAATGTTCGGAATCCGCCCTACCGGGCTTCGCTCCTTCGATTTCACCCCTCGACTGCCCTCTGGCTGGGACAAGATGTCGCTTCGGGACGTAAAGGCTTTCGCAAGTCGCTTCGACATAGAAGTGGAGCGTGACGGCGATGCCCTCAGGGTTAAAGTGATTACTTTCGGCAAATCTCTGATTAATAAGAAGATCAAGCAAGGGGACAGGGTGTCCGTGACTTTGGAGTAAAAAGAGGTTCCGTAGGAATCAGGTGATTCCTGCGGAAATTCCTTAGCCAGTGACTAGTCAGGCGAAAAAAAAGAGGATGTCAATGACACCCTCCTCAAAATTTTCGGCCTGGCTTGGATTATTTCTTGTTGAAGAAATTCTTAGCGTCATTTGCCTCAACGAGAAGCTCGTTGAATACGTAAGCGCCAGTCTTAGGAGATTTCTCCATGCGGATGCATCTTACCATGCTCTTCGCGCCAGACTTGGCGGAGAATGTAGCGACTGCTTTCTTTGCCATAATTTATGTCTCCTATATTACTTTATTTCACGATGAAGGGTCACCTTATGAAGGTATGGATTGTATTTCATCCTCTCAAGACGATCCGGCGTGTTCTTCTTGTTCTTAGTTGTGATGTACCTGGACATGCCTGGAACACCGCTTGCCTTTTGCTCTGTGCATTCAAGAATTACCTGCACCCTGTTACCTTTAGCTTTCTTTGCCATAATTCATAATTTTAGACAAGTCCAACATATCCTTTAGCTTGAGCCTCTTTGATTGCAGCGTCAAGGCCCTTCTTCTCAATTGTCCTGATGCCTTTAGCAGATACCTTCAGAGTAATGTACCTCTGCTCTGCCTCTGACCAGAACTTCTTGTTCCTCAAATTGAGAGAGAAATCTCTCTTCGTGTGGAGCTTAGAGTGGGATACATTGCATCCTTTCATTCTCTTTCTCCCAGTTATTTGACAAGTCTTTGCCATGATATCTAATTTTTTATTGATTCTGAATAAATTGCAGGACTGCAAATTTAGGGTTTGATTTTCAAAATTGCAAATTACTTAAACAAATTTGAAGAATCTGTCCCACCTGATGTTATTCGGCAATTTGCGGTTCCTGTCAGTCGAGAGCCAGACAAGAGCAGGACGGCCGACAATGTGGTCTTCAGGAACGAAGCCCCAATATCTTGAGTCCAGCGAGTTATGCCTGTTGTCTCCCATCATAAAGTAGTAATCCTGTTTAAAAGTGTATTCCTTTGTCTCTTCGCCATTTATGAATGTTTTGCCGTCCTCCTCGCGAAGGTCATTGTGCTCGTAAACCGCTATGATTCTGCGATAAAGAGGCAAGTTGCCTTCATTTAGTTCTACCGTCACGCCCTTCTTAGGAATCCAAAGAGGGCCGTAGTTATCGCGAGTCCACTTAGTGCTGTCCGTGAAAGGGAACAAGCTCAGGTAAGAGTCCGGATAATCCGGCGGATAAACATCAATGTTCGGTTCGACCGACTTTACCACTGAGTAACCTTTGATCTTCTCAGCCATTTCTGCCGTGAGCGGCATCGCCGGATAACCTGGAATGCTCTCATCGTAGTAGATTTCGCTGATATTCAGCCCAAGCTTTTCCAACGTCCTTACGTTTATTCTCTCGCCTGTCGTTACGACCGTGTAGCTCATCTGCATCCCAGGATAAACCTCCTGTTTCACGCCATTGATGAAAACAAAGCCGTCTGCGATTTTGAGAGTGTCCCCGGCAACTGCCACGCATCTTTTGACGTAGTGGTCAGTCTTGTCTGCCGGACGGACTATTATCGGCCCCCCTTGAGCTATCGCAGCTTCTTTTCCGATGCTTCTCTCCCAGAAGTAGTAATCATCTGCGGGAGCGCGAGACAGAACCGTGTCACCATTCGGAAAGTTGAAAACTACGCAATCGCCTCTTCTGACATTCCTGAATCCTTTCAGCCTGCGGTAGTCATTCTGGATGAGAGTCGAATAGGACTCGTGCCCGAATATGACGTTGTGCGTGAAAGGAATGGTGAGCGGGGTCTGCGGAACTCTGGGACCGTATGTAAGCTTGCTGACGAAGAGATGGTCACCCGTATAAAGGGTGCTCTCCATAGAAGAGGAAGGAATCTTGAAGGCCTGGAGAAAGAATATATTGATGAAGGTCACCACGATGACTGCGAATATGATTGCGTCGAGCCAGTCGTTCCAGACACTGTGTTTCTCGCCCTCTTTGTATGTCTTCTTCCAGAACATCCACTTCACCTTGTGCGTGATGTGGTGGTCGAAGATGACAATGAGGCCCAGAAGCCACCAATAATTCCCTAGCCAGATAACCCACAGCACATAGAGGATTGCCCAAAAGGACATCCGCACCCATTTGTCGTGGTATATCTCCCTCAAGCTCACCTTACATCCTTATTTTACAGAGTTTACTATCGCTTCGAAAGCCTGAGGATTATTCATGGCGAGGTCCGCAAGAACCTTGCGGTTCAGTCCTACGTTGCTCTTGGCGAGCTTGCCCATGAACTGAGAGTAAGATATGCCGTACTGACGTGCGGCAGCATTAATTCTCTGGATCCAGAGAGCCCTGAACGAACGCTTCTTGGCCTTACGGTCGCGATAAGCGTATGTCAGACCCTTTTCGTAGGTGTTCTTCGCTACTGTCCAGACATTCTTCCTTGCTAGGAAATTACCGCGAGTTCTCTTAAGAATTTTCTTGCGGCGAGCCCTTGAGGCTACTGAATTTACTGATCTTGGCATGATTTGATTTTTTTATGGAGGCAGTGACTGCGATTTCTCGCAATTCTTCAGTACTGCGTTCCAAAATTAAACATTAATTACATGACCAGAAGCTCTTTAACCCTCTTCTCGTCAACCTTGTCAAGGATGGCGAAATGGTCAAGATTTCTTTTCTGCTTCTTGGTCTTCTTTGTGAGGATGTGGCTGTGATAAGCGTGCTTCCTCTTGATTTTTCCCGATCCGGTAAGCGCGAAACGCTTTTTGGCACCGGAGTTGGTCTTAAGCTTTGCCATTTTACAAAATATTAATAATTTAAAATCAACTCCTATTTTTTCTTTACAGGAGCTATCATCATAGTCATTCTTTTGCCTTCCAAAGTAGGCATGCTTTCCGCCCTCCCATATTCTTCAAGCTCTACGGCGAACCTTAGCAGTTGCTTCTCCCCTTGTTCGGCGAACATGATGGAGCGGCCTCTGAAGAAGATGGTGGCCTTGACCTTGGAGCCTTCCTCAAGAAATTCTTGGGCATGCTTCAGCTTGAACTGGAAGTCGTGTTCGTCGGTGTTCGGCCCGAAACGAATTTCTTTTATCACCACCTTGGTGGCATTCTGCTTCATCTCCTTGGCCTTCTTCCTTTGCTGGTAAAGATATTTCTGGTAATCCAGTATCTTGCAAACCGGAGGATCGGCCTTGGCACTGATCTCAACAAGATCCAAGCTCAGTTCATCGGCCATCTGCAAGGCCTTGCTTATAGGATATATGCCCTGCTCGGCGATATTCTCGCCAACAAGACGGACCTGAGGGGCTTTGATCTCCTCGTTGATGTTCAGCTCATCTTCCGCTTTCTGGCGGACAAAAGGACGCCTGCCATTCTGGCCAGGTGCCGAGTTAGAGTTAGATGGTCTGAAATTGGAAGGTCTCGGTCCTCCAAAATGTGGTTTCGGCTTGTTGTAAGGCATTCTGTTTTTATTAAATCTCCTAATTATTTAAATTTATGCAAGCTCTTTGGCCATTTCCGCCTTAATCCAGCTTGCGAAATCTTCTACTTTCATCGTACCGGCATCTTGCCCCTCTCTTCTAATCGAGACAGTACCGTCCGTTACTTCTTTTTCCCCGACAATGGCAATCAGAGGCACCCTGAGCAAGGAAATATCCCTGATTCTTTTTCCAAGCGTCTCGTTCCTGTCATCTAAGGAGGCACGAATATCGGAATTATTCAGCAAACTGCAAACTTTTTTCGCAAAATCTGAATATTTCTCGCTGACTGGCAGTACTTTAACCTGATCAGGGCTGAGCCAGAGAGGAAGATGCCCGCCGGTATGCTCAAGCAGCACTGCGGTGAACCTCTCTATGGAGCCGAATGGAGCCCTGTGAATCATGATCGGGCGTTTCTTGCTTCCATCAGCGTCGGTATATTCAAGCTGGAATCTCTCAGGCAGGTTGTAATCCACCTGGATGGTTCCGAGCTGCCATTTTCTTCCTATGGCATCGCGCACCATGAAGTCGAGCTTAGGGCCGTAGAAAGCGGCTTCGCCATATTCGACGACGGTCTTCAGCCCTTTCTCAGCAGATGCCTCGATGATGGCGCTCTCAGCTTTCTCCCAATTCTCGTCGCTGCCGATGTATTTTTCCTTATGGACAGGATCCCTGAGGGAAATCTGTGCCGTGTAAGATTCGAACTTGAATACGCGGAATACATATAATATAAGGTCTATGACCTTCTCGAACTCTTCCTTAACCTGATCCGGGCGCACGAACATGTGGGCGTCATCCTGGGTGAACGATCGCACTCTGGTCAGGCCATGAAGCTCTCCGCTCTGCTCGTAGCGGTAGACCGTCCCGAATTCGGCCAGCCTCAGAGGCAGATCCTTGTAGGAACGAGGAGCCGACCTGTAAATCTCGCAGTGGTGAGGGCAGTTCATTGGTTTCAGCAGATATTCCTCTCCTTTCTGAGGAGTGTGGATAGGCTGGAACGAGTCTTTGCCGTATTTCGCATAGTGGCCGGAGGTCACATAGAGATCTTTGCTCCCTATATGAGGAGTGACTACGGGCAGGTAGCCGTATTCGTTCTGCTTCTTGCGCAGGAATTTCTCCAGCTCGAATCTCATGACCGCGCCGCGAGGCAGCCACAAAGGCAGTCCCATTCCTACCCTTGAGGAGAAAGTGAACAGCTCCATCTCTTTGCCCAGCTTACGGTGGTCGCGTTTCTTTGCCTCTTCGAGCACTACGAGATATTCGTCAAGCATCGACTTCTTTGGGAAGGTGATGCCATATATTCTCGTGAGCTGCTCCCTCTTCTCGTCCCCTCTCCAATAGGCGCCAGCCAATGCAGTCAGCTTAACTGCCTTGATTACCGAGGTGTCGCGAAGATGAGGCCCGCGGCAGAGGTCAGTGAAGTGGCCATTGGTGTAATACGTTATGCTGCCATCTTGCAATTCAGAAATCAGCTCGCATTTGTATTTGTCGCCTGTCTGCTCGAAATGCTTCATCGCATCTGCCTTGGACACGTCTTGGCGAACGAAATTCTGCTTCTCGCGCGCCAGCTCCAGCATCCTTTTTTCTATCTTAGGGAAATCAGCATCAGTGAGCTGCCTGCCGCCGAGATCGACGTCGTAGTAGAACCCGTTCTCGATTGCAGGGCCGATGCCGAATTTCACTCCTGGATACAAATCTTCGAGAGCCTCCGCCATAAGGTGGGAAGATGAATGCCAGAAAACCCTCTTGCCTTCATCGTCATCCCATTTAAGCAATACGATTGCCGCATCTTCATTGATTGGCATGTTCAGGTCCTGTGTCTTCCCCTTGCCAATAGTCTTGTCGCTCGCGAACTTCACTGAAACCGCAAGAACCTCTTCTGCCAGCCTAGGGCTGATGCTCTGGGCTATCTCATAGCCCGTTACGCCTTTCTCAAAGGCTTTGACGCTACCGTCTGGAAATGTAATGTTAATCATAACAACTAAAATAAATTGGCCTAACCAGTATTTACGAACCAAGTACTTGAACTTGGCTAGCCATATTATTAGCCAGTTTGCAAAGATACGAAATAATTTTTCTATTTTTGTCATCGAATATGGACAAGTCAGTTTCTTCAAGAGAGTTATGGAATAAAGCCTCTGCGACGGGGTTAATTTTAGCATTAGTAACCATAGCGTTCGGCGTTCTGGGCGGACTTACCAGCAAGGTGGGCTCCGCAATAGTTAGCAATGCATTGCCGATTCTTCTCGGCCTTGCCAAAATCATCGTCTGCATAGTGCTGTTCAGATATTTCTTAGTGAAGCTTAAAGAAGCGCATCCTGACGCTGTTAAGCAAGATCTGATGCATTACGGGCTGAGGATAGCCCTTTGTTCTTCGATTCTTGTCGCAGGATACAATCTGCTAGACATTCTTGTGATCAATCCAGATCAGGTGAGCCAGGCCGTTGAGTCTTTCAGGACAGCATATTCCCAATTCGCTGACTCGAACACGCTGAATGCCTTGGATGCGCTTGAAGGCAAGATGCCTGTCTATGTTTTCTTCGTCACCCTAGTTTACTGCTTTGTCTGGGGATGGGTGCTCGCGGCGATATTCTCTTCAAGCTTGGCTCCATCAGACCCTTTCGCGAGCATCGGCAATGGCAAGGAGGAGCGACGTGAGGGTGATGAGCAGCAAGGGCAGAATATTTAAATCAATGAATATGGAATATCCCAAAGATCTGTCGATAATAGTTCCTCTGTTCAACGAGAAAGAATCGCTGCCTGAGTTGCTTGCCTGGATCAGGAGCGTGATGGATGCCAATAAATTCAGTTACGAGCTGATATTCGTAGATGATGGCAGCACCGATGGTTCATGGGCAGAGATTCAGGAGTTGGCGAAAGGCGACGGCAGAATCAAAGGAATATCTTTCCGGCGCAATTATGGCAAGTCTGCCGCTCTTTACGAGGGTTTCGCGATTGCCGAGGGCAGAGTTGTCGTGACCATGGATGCCGACCTGCAGGATTCTCCGGAGGAGATTCCGGAAATGTACCGGATGATCGTGGAAGATGGTTGGGACATCGTGTCTGGCTGGAAACAGCACAGAGTCGACAACACCTTCACTAAAAACCTGCCGTCGAAGCTGTACAATGCCACTGCTCGCAAGATAACCGGCCTGAAATTGCACGATATGAACTGCGGTCTCAAAGCCTACAAGAATGAGGTGGTGAAGAACGTGGAAGTGTACGGAGAAATGCATAGGTACATACCTTATCTTGCCAAGAACGCCGGCTTCACTAAAATCACTGAAAAGCCCGTACATCATCAAAAACGGAAATACGGCAAAAGCAAGTTCGGAATGGAGCGATTCGTGAACGGATTCCTGGATCTCCTGTCGCTATGGTTCCTTAGCACTTTCGGGAAGAAGCCGATGCACTTTTTCGGATTCTCTGGCTTGCTGATGTTCTTCATCGGCTTCGTGATGACGGTCTGGATAATCATCGCGAAACTTGTCCATCAGGCGCATCATGCAGCGTACAGGGCAGTGACGGATCAGCCGCTGTTTTACCTGGCATTGCTCGCGGTGGTCATCGGCGTGATGCTATTCCTGGCCGGCTTCCTCGCAGAGCTAGTGTCCAGAAACGCTCCTGAGCGCAATCACTACAACATCAAGGAAAAGCTGAATTAAGCCTACGTGCATAAAAAGGGCTGCGTCTTTCACAAGACGCAACCCATCCCATAGCGTTTAGTTAGATTTAAGATTATGGGGTAGTCGTTGGCGAGATGCATGCCTACTCGTTGTCGGCCACATCCCACCAGATTCTCTGCCAGCGGGAATCATTGCCGCTGAAGTAAGTGTTAATGCACTCGTTGTAGTTATCGATGTTATAATTCCTATCGTCATCGTAATATATCAGCCTGTAAGGATAGGTCTCTGCCTTGCATGATTCTTTCTGGTACTCAGTGAGCGGAAGCGATGGCACATTGTAACGTCTCCAGTCTGACCAAATCTCAATCTCGTCAGTAAGGAAGCCGTCAAACCAGCGCTGCATGACAATCTCTTTCAGGGCGTTGGTTTTGTCGGACGGCAGAGGATGTGCGGCTATGTAATCGTCCACTCCAGTTGCCCCGTTATAATCGAAGGATGCCCGTATGCCTGCCTCGTAGAGGGTTGAGGCCGACTCTGAAATCCATCCAAGCTGGGCGGCTTCCGCTTCTACCAGAAGGCACCTGGCAGTGGTTATGAGGCCGTATGCCGCATTAATCTCGCAGTACTTGTCCGCCACTGAGCAGGCGTTCTCGGCCTCTGCCCGCACCGCATCGTTTGATATCAGCCCGTATGTCACGCCATTGTAGGAGTCGAAAGACTCAGGGTCTACTGCGTTTCCATCTGCGTCTACGACTTGCCCTAGGTATCCGTTCGTGGTAAAATAGGTGAACATCCTAGGGTCCTTGTATTCCTTAAGTCCGTCCACTATGAACTTGTTTGGCGAAAAACCGAGCCCTCTCTGTGCGTATCCGGCATTGCCAACATAGTAGAACCAAGCGTAGTATGTGTGCGTGGAGCCATCCTCGACATTGGTATTGGTCGAGAAGGTATAGTTCAGTCCATCGCCCACATCTACCATGCCTCCATCGGCATAAGCCTTTGCGAACCGTTCTTTGCCTACGGTAGGAGCGACGTCAGCGAGCTTGATTGCCATTAGCATCCTTAGGGTTGCGTTGAACTTCTTCCACTTGCTGATGTCTCCGCGCAACCTATTCTTGAACATCCTGAATTCGGTTCCCACCTCGTAAGAAGTGGAAATCGTAGGCTTGATCTGCTGTTTAAGCTGGGTGAGCGACTGCCTGAGAGTGGCCGTCGTGTTATACTTCCTTTGCGCATTGTAAGTGTATGTCGTCTGACACGCATCCAGAGTGGACCCTACCTGAGCTATTGAGGCATGCAGTTTCCAGAAATTCAGCCACTCCGCATTAATGAACTGGCTTAGCATCACGCTGGCGGACACGCCTCCGTAAAGGTAGCTGTTCTTGCTTGAAGGAAGCCTTGAATCCCAGTCGTTCCTCAGCGACAAATCCAGGAAGTAGGTGTCGTCGAATGAAACGGTGGCGTTTCCGAAAACGCTTCTGGTTTTGTATTTGGTGATAGAGTTGGTGGCCACCACCGAGCCGGAAGAACTGTTGAGGTTGAAATAATCGTTGATGGATAGTCCGCTGGAAGAGTTGCCGGAAAGGACTCCGTAATCGTAGTCCCTCTGCTCGATGAATGCGGCAGTTTCCACCCCAAGCCTGTCCTCTACGAATGTGTCGTTCCAGGTCAGCCTGCCTTTGAGAATGCCACGTTCGTGGTATTCGTCCATCCTGTCCTGTAGAGGTCATGAAGGTTGAGGCGGAATTTCCAAGGCTCGGCTTTATGTACCAAGGGCTTGTCTCGTCGTAATACAGAGCATTAGCGACTAAAGTAGATTCGTCATACCTTGGCCCCCAGTTCTCATCTGAGCCGTAGTCCATATAATATGAGCCGTCTTCATTCATCCCGGCATATTTGCCAAAAAGATAGGCTGCGCTCATTGTGTCTTCCGTTACTGAGGCATCATTTCCTTCCCGTGCCCCGTCTCTGCCTAGCGAACCGCCTCCGTAGAGCTTTTGGTGCTGGAAATGATTATAATATGTCTCCATTGCAATCGTGTGGCTCACCTCAATTCTTGAGTCGCTGCCTTTTGCAGGCTTGGTAGTGATGATCACTGCCCCGTTTCCGCCCTGCGATCCATACAAAGCAGTTGCCCCCGGCCCTTTAAGTATGTTGACGTTGGCGATGTCATCCATGTTCACGGCGTTTTTATTCGTGATGGTTCCATCGACCACGTAGATAGGTTCCGATCCTGCTCTGCTGGTATAGCTGGAGGTTCCTCTAAGGACGATAGTGCCCTCGCTGAAAGTCGCTCCGGAAGAACTGAAGAACCTTGCTCCGGCAACTTTTCCTGCCAGTGACTGGGTGATGTCGGTCTGCCTGGACATGCTCAGATCCTCTCCTTTGATTTGAACCGTGGAGTAACCCAGAGACTTTTCTTTTCTGGTAAGGCCCTGTGCAGTCACGACCACCTGGTCGAGGGCGAGGGCATCGTCTTCCATGATGATGTTCATTGGGCTGGAAGTTATATTCACCGACACTGTTTTCATGCCTAGGCAAGAGGCTGTCAATGTCGTGGCCCCCTGAGGAACGTCCGTGATCGTGAACGAGCCATCTGCCAGCGAGATTGCTCCATTTTTAGAAGATCCTTCCCGTTGCTGTTCAATGGATGCGAAAGCACCTGCCACCGGTTCGCCCGTGATAGTTTTAACAAAACCGCTGATGCTTTTCTGCGCAAATGTGATTCCCGCCGAAATTATTAGCAGAGACATCACTAGGAATGCTTTTCTGTACATAATACATGCGATGTTTTGACAATAAATATACCCATGAATCTAATGGCGGATGTTGGTTGAAATGTAGTGCAAGATCTTGCGAGAAAGGCAATTAAACATTTCATCTTCCCCATAAACCATTGATTTGTTAAGTTCGAAGTTAAGGGTAGATAAAATATAATTAAAATCAAAATAGATTTTAATAAAATTTTAGTTTAGTGTTTTTGGCATGCATTCTGTTGCGTTCTATCATTGATACGATTAATCATGTTTTCTTATGTGTTACGAACTGATAGCATTCGATTTTGACGGAACTTTGGCAGACACGAGGGAGTCGATTGTGCTGACTTTCCAAGCCTCAATGAAAGAACTTGGGCTGAGGGTGGCGAGCGATGAGGAATGCGCTGCCACGATAGGATTGACTTTGGAAGGAGGCTTCAAGGCTATATTCCCGGATCTGCCGCCGGAAAAAATCACGCTTTGCGCTGCAACCTACAGGAGGATATTCAGCGAAAGAATGAAGGATTACCTTCCCCCGCTTTTTCCTGGCGTCAAAGAAGTATTGGAGGCATTGAAAGCGTCAGGGCACACTCTGACAATCGCCTCGTCGCGGCATCGCCATGGCACGGAAGGGTTTCTTAAGGAATATGGGATATTCGATCTTTTCTCTCTTGTGCTTGGCGCAGCAGAGGTCGGGAGGCCTAAGCCTGATCCAGAGGCTGTGCTTAAAACCATGAATATATTGCATTTCACCCCGGCCGAAACCTTGGTGGTCGGAGACATGCCATTCGACATTCTCATGGGGAAGGGGGCTGGAGCCGACACCTGCGGAGTGAGCTGGGGAAATTCGGACTGCGCTGCATTGACTGCAGCCGGAGCCACTTACGTAATAGACTCCTTTAAAGAAATATTGGATATCACAGAGCAGGCCTGACAATCACGATAACCGTCGCCACTTTTTTGCTATCAGTGGAATTTTTTTGCTGGGAAAGGGATTCACTTCGCACTAGGGTAAGCAATGGAAATGTTGCTCCTATGCGTCTACAATAAATGTCCTCGTTGCCTACGATTTACTTCGCCGACAAGATCTGTCTCCCGCCGAACTATTTTATAATGAATGTCACCGTTGCCTACGATTGTGAATAGTCCTAACCTATCTTCACGGTTTCACAAAACCTTGTCGATGCTGCAGCAA
>ONBM01000031.1 GCA_900316045.1 uncultured Bacteroidales bacterium
TATTTTTATAAACTCATGAAAAACTTCCGGGGGTCTGCCTTAGCGGCAGGGGTCGGAACCCCTGAGAGCGCTCCTCATGAGCTTCTGGGAAGCTCACTCATTTTTATTTGGGTTACAAACATAGGGACTGTGTTCAAGAATGTATGTTATCGCTCCTCTGAGGGTAACACAGGTCTCGGTAGAGATAGCCCTCTCATTGTCCTTTTATGCACATGCTCGAATTCAAGTGATTGCTTATTAATCACCATCCTATTCAAACACTTCCGTCATCCCGAACGACCCGCTGTGAAAAGAATGAATCCTCACACGCTTACAATAGGATACTTTCGTAAGCAAGCGCAGAAGCACCCAGAATGAGCATTTTGAAAGTATCATGTAAATTTTTGGCAGGATACTTTCAGAGCCTAATATAACATATTAATAATTAATACGTTGCAACCAACCATCAGAGTACCATGCGTCTTATTTTCCACAATGGGACATGCATCCTTGCCGGCCTTCGTCAGAGGGCCGAGATCACGAACCCGATAAATATCCTTCGGTAAACGAACGTTCCACAGCGGTCATCCAGCCAGGAGCTGCAAGTTCCTGTATCTGTTTACAAAGGTGAGAGGAGCAAACTAAAGGTACGCCAGCATTAATCGCTCGTCAAGACGAAATTCCGGAGACGCTTACGGTGAGCAACATCCATATTGATAATCAATTGCTTACTAAGATGTTTTGCTTACCCTCTGGAGACCAGCTGTTCGGCATGGATGAGCCTGCAGGCAAGCGAAAAGACCGGTAAGCGTCTCCGGGATGCCGTAGGCGGGTGATAAAGAAAGACTGCGACTTGACACGAAAATAGCATCCTGTGCATTCTGGTTATCAAGTCAAGAATCCTCGAGTAGCAAGTTCTCGAAGCTTGCCTGAACCTTTGTCGATCACGACAATTGTGATTGCTGACCGCCATAGTCAGGAACGAATATCATTCCGGATGCTTTTGCAGCGCGAACCATTATTATGTTCACTGCCCTCTCGTTCGGTTTGCCATGCGAAAGCACTTCTGGAAATGGAGCCTCTTTCCAAGACCAAGTTTACGCATGCAGGCTTCAGAGCAATTATTTCGCGCTATAGTTTCGCTATGGTGCCGGTGAGCTGCGTGCCGATGCCGATGGTGTAACCTTGGGAGAGGAAGAACACTCGGTTGAAAGTGTCTGCGATGAGAATCACAGGCTTATTCGATGTTGGTAGTTTCATGTTCTCCATGGCTTGCCTGAAGAGCGCTACGTCGGCGTCGATGCCAAAAGAAATTGTCTCAGGGAGCGTTCCGAAGCGATTTCCGGCGATTTGTTCTTTGAGCATATTCAGTTCTTTTTCGTCTTTGCAGAGGAGAATCATCGGCCTGCCCCATTTTTCAAGGTCTGCTTTCGCAGCCGCAAGGTCTTTCAGCACGTGATTGGTCGGCTCGCTCCCGACGCTTAGGAAGCCGAGGACGAAATAGCCGCGTCCGGTCTGCGATAGTACGCTCTTAGGCTCTGCGATAGTCCAGTCTTTAGCGGCAGGGATA
Source organism: uncultured Bacteroidales bacterium (assembly GCA_900316045.1). Lineage (GTDB taxonomy): Bacteria > Bacteroidota > Bacteroidia > Bacteroidales > UBA932 > Cryptobacteroides. The sequence goes on from ONBM01000031.1 coordinate 1,550, forward strand.
TATTTTGACTCGGAGTCGAAAGAGCCCATGATGGACACTTTTGACGTGTCTTCGCGAATTACGAGGTCCAAAGTGGTGGTCTGTCCTTTTTTAATTTCGAACAAACGCATGGTGACTGGCACGGATCCGTCAGAAACCCGGTTTCCGCTGCACAGGAGGTATGCGCCGGCATCCAGAGATGTTCCGTTCTTGAAAACGTTCGCCCATGTCACTCCGCCACCCATGTCCACCTGACCTTCATCGAAAGTCAGCAGCTGAGTGCGGCCATCTGCTATCTTGCTGATGGTGAAGTGGGTATAGTAGTTCGGATTGTCTACGGTTCTAGTCGGGGAATATTTCAGGATGAGCCTTCCCTGCGGCGCCTGAACTTGTTCGGTTGCGTCGAAGTCAACATCAATCCAAGGGGAGGTAGCATGCGGGATGTTCACGGAGCCGCTGTTGGACCTATATTGGATTTTCCCTGTCACCGGATCTTTGCGGGCATCTATTCCTAAGGTTCTGGCAACGGCAACGAAGAATATATTCCTTGACCTAGGGTCGGTCACTCGCGCTTTCCATACTCCCTTCGGCGACATAGGGATTCTCCACGCTTTCGGATCGTTGTCAATGACTATGCTATCAGCAACCCATTTGATTAAATTCGAAGGGGTTAGATTCCGACCACCCTTGCTGTCATGCTGGCTTTCCTCATTGTCATTCTGACGGAAGTCAGGAGCTGTTCTGGCGAACTCTTCTGTGAAATACGACTTGTACGGACTCAGGAACTCGTTTTCAACCCTAGGGCAGAGAATGGCGGAAGCGGCATCGTAACTATCATTCAGAATATTCATTGTAGCGTCTTTCAAGTCTTTGTGGCTCAAAGACTTTAGAAGTTCTATGGCACGGTTGTCAGGATGCTCTGACAGGAATTTCTCTATCACAGCATGATTGCCAGCTGACATCACGAGCAGCTGGGCTTCATCAGCTGGCAAGCCATGACTGGCCATGAACTTTGATGCGCTTTCGGGATTCTGGAACGTGGCCATGTAGGCTTTGCGTATGGAGTCTTCTTGGGCGAAGCGACGGTCATTCTCGGTTCTTTGCTCAGGAGTGACTTCAGGAATATTCGCTTTCTCAGGCGGAGGGACTATCGTGATCTGCTGCTGATCTAAAGGATGTTTGTCAGTCAGAGTGATCGTGATTAAAGTATCTTTCCCGAAAGACACCTTTGAATATCCATACAGTCCTTTTTTCGATGCCCATGCCAGCATGTCCCCTTTTCCTGCTGATAAGAACGTGCGGCCAGCCTCGTCGGTATATTTCGAAAGGGCAGAGTAGAACTCGGCGTAATTGTATATTTTGAAGTCCACCCTTGCGCTATCCACCGGCTTGCCGGCTTCGTCCACCACTAAAAAGTCAGCGCGTGCGGTCTCGGCGTAATTGGCGGTCAGATTGATTTCAGTGAAATTAGGCCCCTCCATGACTTTCTCCTCTGGCCCCTCATATCTTCCGAAAGCCCTGGTGTGCATCAGCATGCCGCGGCTCGCAGGGGCGTTGAACCAGCCTAGGTCCAGGACAGGCTCTGGCTCGCAGGCACCAAGGAAATGCCACTTCCCGTCTGCCCATGCCTCTACCCAGGCATGATTGTCATCGGTGTGAGCCCAGCGAGGCGTGTAGACTTGTCGGGCAGGGATGCCTACGGAACGAAGCGCGGCAACCGTGAACGTGGCTTCCTCTCCGCAGCGCCCAAGGGTGCTTTTTATGCAGGAAAGCGGGGAGAGAGTACGAGCGTCCGATGGCTGATAAGTCAGCTTTTCGTGGCACCAGTGATTGACTTCAAGGATTGCGTCTTCCATCGACAGGCCATGTACCCGAGGCTTCAATTCTCGGTAAAAAACCACCCTTGAAGAGTCAAGGTTCTCGTTATTGACTCTCAGCGGCAGCACGAAGTGCCTGAACAGAAGTTCCGGCACGTCCCATCCCATCTCTTTTTCAGCCAGGAACGAAGATTTTATATTCATTAAGAAGAACTCAGTAGGGTAGTCGGTCATGTCTGCCAGAGGCATATAGGCATATAGGAAATCCAGCGCCTCCCTTTCGGCAAGGGATATGCCTACCGGCGCATCATAGAATTGCTGCAGCTGCGGATTGGTCTCGAACCTCACTGTGGCATCTTCCATTACTTGGCTTCTATATTCATCGTCGGTGATGAAATGCCCGCCCGAAGCGCAGGCTGAAAGCAATACCGAAAAGGCGGTGAGAGCTAAAGGGATATGTCTCATCATAATATGCTGATTAATAGTTTTATGCTAATATAGCAAGAAAACCCCAGAAAGATTTCGTAATTTTGCCAGATAATTAAAATACGTCATGAAAAAGTTTTTTTGCGTTTTATCCATATTGACTGTGGCTGCCGTGTGCGGCGTGGCTTCGGCTGCTGATTATGAGTCGAAGAGGCCGGCGGAGAGAAATTTCACTTCCCAGGCGGTTGAGGCCAAGATTTCGGAGGTGAGCCAGGCTCTGACCAATCCCTATTTGCGCTGGATGTTCCAGAACTGCTATCCGAATACCCTTGACACTACTGTGCATCCGGGGAAAGACGAAAACGGCAATCCGAGGACATTCGTGTACACAGGCGACATCCACGCTATGTGGCTCAGGGACTCCGGAGCTCAGGTGTGGCCATACGTAGAGCTTTGCGGCAGCGATGAAGCGCTGAGAAACCTGATCGCCGGCGTCATCAACTGCCAATTCAGCCTGATATGCAAGGATCCGTACGCAAATGCGTTCAACGATGGCCCAACCGGGGACGGCTGGCAGAAAGACAACACGAAAATGCAGCCAGACGTGTTCGAGCGCAAATGGGAGATAGACTCCGACTGCTACCCTATAAGGCTGGCATATGGTTATTGGAAGGCGACTGGGGACGAGAGCGTGTTTGGAGACACGTGGCTAAAAGCAATACGGAACATTCTGACGACGTTCAAGGACCAGCAGCGCAAGGAAGGTCGCGGCTCCTATAAATTCGAGCGCGAGACTACCCGCCAGCTGGACACCAAGAGCAATGACGGCTGGGGCAACCCAGTGAGGCCTGTGGGGCTGATAGCCTCTGCGTTCAGGCCATCTGACGACGCCACTACATTTGAGTTCTTGGTGCCAGACAACTTCTTTGCAGTAAGCGCTTTGCGCAAGGCGGCAGAGATTCTGTCAGCCGTCAATCACGAAGAGACGCTTGCCAGAGAATGCACCGGCCTCGCCGACGAAGTAGAAAAAGCGCTCTATGAATATGCCGTCGTGAAGCACCCGAAATACGGGAAAATCTTCGCTTTCGAAGTGGACGGCTTCGGCAACTGCCTAATGATGGACGATGCCAATGTGCCAAGCTTGCTTGCCTTGCCATACTTGGGCTGCGTGGATGCGAAGAACAAAATCTACAAAAACACCAGGCGGTTCGTGCTCAGCGAGGATAACCCCTATTTCTTCAAGGGGACTGCTGGCGAGGGCATAGGCGGGCCTCACATCGGCTACGACATGGTATGGCCTATGAGCATAATAATGAGGGCTTTCACGTCTTCGGACGATGAGGAAATCCTGCACTGCCTGAATATGCTGCTCAGTACCGATGCCGGCACTGGCTTCATGCACGAGTCCTTCAATAAAGACAACCCAGGCAAATTCACTCGTTCATGGTTCGCTTGGGCGAATACTCTTTTCGGCGAGCTGATAGTGAAGCTTTACGACGAAGGCAAAGTCAGTCTTCTGAACTCCGTGACTTCCAGATAATGTTCAAGAAGCTGCAAGGCATCATATTCATTATCTTCCTTATGGCAGCCACCTCGCCTAGCGCACTCGGCGTGTCTAAGGAATATATTGATTCATTGAAAGTTACGTTGCATTCAATGAATATGCCACCTGCGTTTCTTTTCCTTCCTCATGCCCTTTCAGAAGTGCGAGGGAGGACTGATAGGGCAGGAATATGGTCTCTCACTGCAGCGGATGCGATCAGAGGGGCGAGGAAACTCGGCATCAAGGTGCAAGTACCGAACGATACCACGATGCTAAACTCGGACATTCGGAACGATGCTGCCCTGTCAACGAAAATAGCTCTTGGCAGGCTGAGCGAATTATTCGACGAGTATGGCGACTGGAATTCAGCCGTGATTGCTTTTGCTACCAGCCCAGTTGCATTTGCCAGCATGGATTCAGCGCAGATTGCAGATGCGCCTATCCTGAGGTATCTGAAAGAAGACGAGGCTAGGTATTCGAAGAAGCCTGCGAAAGCATTTGATGACATCGGGCGTCAGCTGGAAATGAGACAATCAGAGCTTGAAGCGGCGAGGCATCTTGAGGCAGAGAAAAACAAAGCCAGGATTGACTCCCTGCGCAAGCAGCAGGCACGTGCTGAGGAGAAAACAGTTTACAGGATCAAGCGCGGAGACACCCTGGGCGGAATAGCTGCTCGGTACCACGTAAAGGTCTCAGACATAAGAAAATGGAATAATCTTCGCAGTGACATGATCCGAGAAGGCAAAACACTGATAATTTACAGGAAATAACATGAAACCAGCGCAAATAACTATATTTCTTCTTGCGATTTTCGCCTTGCTCTTCGGCATCTGGTTCGCCTTTCCATCGAAGGGCGTGGAAGTCGCAGGCGTGCATTTAAGATTCCCGAACTATGAATCTTACAAGAAGAGCCTCGAAGATAAGCGTACGGAAATCGATGTGGACTCCGTGCTGCTAGCCGTCGACAAGAGCTATGAGATGGTGAAAGGCTCGGAAGACACTCTGGCATATTACTATAATTATTTAACGACGAATCCGAACAGGATTTATATGCCGGGGGACGACTACCATTTCTTGGATTCATTCTTCGAAGAAGCTCGGAAGGCGCATAAAAACGGCACTCTCGTGAGAATCCTGCATTACGGCGACTCCCAAATCGAGATGGATAGGATTTCCTCCGTCCTGCGTCAGGATCTGCAGGAAAGATTCGGCGGGAGCGGCCCTGGAATGGTGCCTATGATACAGAGGATTCCAATTGTGTCAGTCAGCCAAAAGGCATCAGGGTCGCTGACTCGTTATGCCATGGTGGGTGACTCGCTGACGAACAAGGCTTCAAACCATCGCTACGGGCCTCTCACGCAGTTCTGCACTGTAAGCGGCAACGCCACGTTCTCATTTTTCAAGACCAATAACCGCTATTCGAAGCAGCGGGCAAAAGAAATCTCGAAAATCGGCATCCTGCTTGGATACAACAGCGATGATTTCACTATTAAAGTGAAGTGCGACACGCTTCGGGAGCAGGCCAGGACATTGAAAGCAAAGGATGGGGTTACTCTGGTCTCCATGAATCTGGGCAAGAATGTCAGCAAGGGGACGATTTCGTTCTCGGGAACGGCTGATGTCTACGGAATATTGCTGGATGGCGGTTCGGGAGTAACCGTGGACAATGCAGGCCTTCGTGGTTGCGCCGGATTCATATTCTCCAGCATAACCCCTGCTGTCATGAAAGAAAGTTTCGCCGCTACGGACACTCGCCTGATACTCATGCAGTTCGGCGGGAATGCGATTCCGGGAATATATTCAAAGAAGGCTATCTCTGCCTATGCCGGCAGAATCGTCAAACAGTTCGACTATTTCAAAAAAGTGGCGCCAAAGGCAAAAATCCTTTTCATAGGCCCTTCTGACATGGGGAAAAGCGTGGATGGAGAAATCGTGTCGTGGCCGCTGCTGAAAGAGATGAACGATTCTCTTAAAGCCAGCTGCCTGAATAATGGAGTGGCATACTGGGACACGTTCAATGTGATGGGCGGCGCGGGCTCCATGAAACGCTGGGTGGCACACAATCCGCCGTATGCGGGGCCTGACTACATCCATTTCACGAATAAGGGAGCCGAACACATTGGGAATGCCTTGGCAAGGTCTTTCCTTCTCTACGATGATTTCTATGACCTGAGGCAGCAGCTCTCCGACAAGGCTGTCATGGAATACATGAATATGCTGTCGGATAGTTCGGGAGACCAAAGTGCCTTGCCTGGCGGAGAGCAATGAATATGATGAAGCGCAATCTGGCATATTCATTCATCCTTATCCTGCTGCTTCCTTTCGGGCTGCAGGGGCAGAGCATAAAAAAATATGTCCCTGGCTACGATTTCGTCGATTTCAATGCGAACCAGATTCAGTTCCTTGGTGATTCTGCCTCATTCGAGAGGGTTTATGACAAGCTTGATTCGGTGGTTTTCCTTGGGCAAGGGCATTTGAACGTAATGCATATCGGTGGTTCTCATGTTCAGGCCGGGGTTTTCACCTCTCGCTTGCGGAACAATTTGCTTTCTCTGGCCGATGGACTCGATGGCGGCAGGGGACTTGTGTTCCCTTTCTCGGTGGCTAGGACCAACAATCCTATCAGTTTCGTCGTGCACAAGACGGGAATATGGGATGCCACGAAAAATGTCGGTCGTTCTCCTGACCATCGTCTCGGACTGACTGGAATGGCTGTCACGACCGAAAGCAAGAAAGCTTCCGTGAGCGTTGTCACCGTCTCGCGCGAACCTCAGCCAGACGATCCCGAGTTCTTGTTCAACTGCGTGAAGGTGCTGGGTTATTCAGAAAGGGGCGGCAGGGAGCCTCTGATTTTACGCTCCGAGGCCGATACATTGCATGGCGAATATTCCGAGAGCGAATCCAGCTGGACTTTCTCGCTACCTCAGCTTACCGATTCTGTGACTATTATGATTTCTGAGACTGCCGGCTGCTTCACGCTTACCGGGATTTATCTCGACAATCGTTCGCCCGGGATAACCGTGACAGGAATAGGCGTGAATGGGGCTGCTTTGACTTCTTATATGAAATGCGTTGATTTCCAGAGAGATCTCTGTCTCGTGAAGCCGGATCTGGTGCTGTTCGCCATTGGCGTGAACGATGCTTCAGGAAGGGATTTTCAAATTGATGACTTCAAGTCACGCTACGCTTGGATGATTTCACAGATTCGTGCGGTGAACCCTGATTGCGCTTTCATATTCATAACGAATAACGACAATATGCGTAGGGTTGGTCGTCGCAGCAAAAGGGTGAATGAGCATGGGCCGGTCGTGGAGAGTGCGTTCAAGGATCTTTCTAAGGAATATGGTGGCGGCCTCTGGGATCTGTTCGACATCATGGGCGGCCTTGGGTCAGTGAGTAATTGGAGAACCGCGGGAATGATTCAGAGCGACGGCGTCCATTTCACGAATGCGGGCTACGACCTGATTGGCGATTTACTGTACAATGCTTTGATGGATAAATATTTGCAACATATTCAGAAATAGGCTATGGGATTCTGGGACGTGGCATCTGACTTTTTCAAGAACCTGTTCGGCTTCGATCAGGCTCACCCGCTTCTGTTCACCCAGTTCTATTTCTGGGCGTTCTTCGCAATAGTCATGGCCTTCCTCTGCTTCTTCAAGAACAAGGTCTTGCTGCGGAATGCCTTCCTGTTCTTCGTGAGCCTGTTTTTCTATTACAAGACCAGCGGGCTTTTCCTGATGCTTTTCGTCTTTGTAATAGTCTTTAACTATTTCGCTGGCTGGTGGCTCTACCCTCGAAAGACCAAATTCGCAAGGAATTTCATCGTGATTCTTAGTGCGGTAGTGGATTTGTTGCTGCTGTGCTATTACAAATACGCCTACTTCCTGACCGATGTCGTGAATAATCTCTTCGGGACTTCGTTCGCAGTGCATGATGCCATCGCTGAGTTCGGAAACATGATTGCTGGCCGGGAGGCTTTCAGCGTGGACAGCATATTCCTGCCGGTGGGAATATCCTTCTTCACGTTCCAGGCGATGAGCTACGTGATTGACATATTCAGAAGGAAGTCCGAGCCGGTGAGAAATTTCCTCGATTTCGGTTTCTACCTTAGCTTCTTTCCTCAGCTGGTAGCAGGCCCTATCGTGCGCCCGAATCAGTTCCTGCCGCAGCTGCACAAGCCATTCTTCCTTGGCCGCAAGCAATTCGGCATTGCGGTGTTCTGGATTATGAACGGTCTGGCAAAGAAGCTGATACTGAGCGACTACATCGCTGTGAATTTCTGTGATCGTGTGTTCGAGAATCCTTTGCTCTACACCGGATTCGAGAATCTTACTGCCATATTCGGCTATTCGCTCCAGGTTTATGCCGACTTCTCCGGCTACACGGACATTGCCACCGGCGTAGCAATGCTGATGGGCTTCTACCTGCCTAAGAACTTCGACTCGCCATATAAGGCGAAGAATGCCTCGGAGTTCTGGAAACGCTGGCATATTTCCCTTTCCAAGTGGCTGCAAGACTATCTTTATATTCCTTTGGGAGGCAATCGCAATGGCACCATAGGCTCTTACGCCATTATTTTAGGCATAGCTTTCATGGCTTCCGCTCTCGCTAAGAACTGGTGGGTGTTTTTCTCCGTCCTTCTGCTGACCGCTGTCATTGCCTTCTTCATAATATTCAAAAAAAACACTCGCAAAGAGCTGATTTCGGACATCAACAGGATGGACACCATGCTTCTGGGTGGTCTCTGGCACGGGCCAAGCTGGAATTTCATGATCTGGGGTGGGCTGAACGGCTTAGGAATATTGATATATCGTTTCTGGAAGTCTTGCAACGTGTATGTGAGAGTGCTGGTGATAGGCCTCATTGCCGGACTCTGCTTCGTTCTGAAGATGGCTTTCGAGGCGCCGGTGTTCAACCTGTTCTTTTACTGGACGTTGATTATATTCATAGGCGCTTTCGTCAGGATGCTATACAGCATGCTTAAGGGGCGTTCGCTGCCTTGGCTTAAGGATGCGTGGTCGGTGCTGATGACTTTCATATTCGTGACTTTCACTCGCCTTTTCTTCCGTAGCGGCTCCAATCTGGATCCGGCGGAAGCCAACGAAAAAGCATGGGGCACGGCCAAGAACATGGTGAACCAGATTGGAGGTGACTGGGATTTCGCTATGGTGCCGCAGATTGCCTGGCAGCATAGGAGCATGCTCATGATATTCATCATCGGCATGCTGATTCACTGGCTCCCTGAACATTTCAAGAGGCGTTACCGCGTCTGGTTCGCCAAGATGCCGCTCGTCGTCATGGTGCTCTTCTGCGTCATCGCGATATTCATAATCTGCCAGTTCATCACCTCCGACCTCCAGTCCTTCATCTACTTCCAGTTCTAGCGCTTGGTTTCATGGGCAATATTTATTATTATTACATTTGCTGTGACATAAGCCGGCGTGGAAATTATCATGGGATTAAAGGAAATAGAAAGAAAGTTCTTGGTGAAGAATAAGGAATATAAGGCATTGGCTGTCGGTGCCGTGCGGATAAAGCAGGGCTACATCAGCAGCGTGCCGGAGAGAACGGTGCGCGTACGCATCCGGGATGACCAGGGGTTCATTACCATTAAAGGGCACGGAAACGCTTCTGGCACTTCCCGCTTTGAATGGGAAAAGGGAATCGCTCCTGAAGATGCGCAGGCTCTTCTAGGCATTGCTGAGCCGGGCATCATCGACAAGACGCGCTATCTGGTTCCGAACACCGACGGGAAGCACATTTGGGAAGTGGACGTCTTTCATGGCGAGGATGAAGGGCTTGTCATTGCCGAGATAGAGCTTGGCTCCGAAGACGAGGCTTTCGACAAACCTGCATGGATCGGTGAGGAAGTGACCGGGGATGAACGGTATTACAATGCCTATTTGGCGAAAAACCCTTTCAAGAATTGGGGCAATTGAGGCCTGAATTTATGAACATATGATCGAGATCAGCACGAAAATCCATGACCAGTACTCGATTGAATTGAAAGTCGGGTTCGTGACTCGCAAGCAGCAGAGAATGAACGATTTCTCTCTTGCGATGTGGATGTTCGTGCCCCGCAGCCTGGACATCACCAGGACGACGTATCCCAAGGAGATGTTTTATCAGGACGTGAAATCGAACATCAGGCTGATAACCCCGACTTTCCTTCTGCGAGAAATAGTCGATGGCCCTGCCGTGCCACTGCTGAATATTCGAGAAGCCTTCGGGGCCATGGCCTCCAGCCCTACTAAAGCGAATATAGGGGAATATGAATATCATATCAAGATGTTCGCTTCCATCGTGAAAAGTGCGATGAGGGATGAGATACTCCACATTGCCACGAACCGCATAGAACCTGATGCGAATGCCCTTTGCGAGGGTTTCATCGAAAATGCCGAGAGAATTCTGGATGAATATGGGAAATTGCGTTCCATCATCAACGTCCCTACCGTGGAAACCGGCGTCATGCAGATGTATCTGCGAGGGGATGAGTTCCTGGGGGATGTGGCCGGCAAGCACCTGCTGGATCTCATTGCCTGGCTGGAGTCTAAGGATATGAAAGATCTGAGCCGGAAGGCCTCGGCATTATATTCAAAGATAGGGAATCATAAAAAGAATATGTCCTATCCCGAGCTTCGTGAAGATGACCCAGGCCAGAACAGGCTCTATCTGCATCGCTTCAGCGTGCTAAAAAAATATATCGAAAGCGTCCTGTACCTCAGGGCTCCTAAAAAGCGAGACGGCGTGCTGGTAGAGCAAATTTATCTGAGCATAGCCGCTGGAATAGCCATGATCGTAGCCACGGGGCTCAGCGCTCTATTCCGGAAACAGTTCGGCTCCATGGCGCTGCTGCTGTTCATCGCAATGGTGGTCAGCTACATGTTAAGAGATAGAATAAAAGACCTGGCGCGCTACTATTTCGCCCACAAGGTCGGCAGCAAGTATTTCGACAATAAGGCGAAAATAATTCACAAGGATGTGGAACTGGGCTGGCTGAAGGAAGGAGTGGACGTGCTATCCCTCAGCAAAGTGCCTTCAGACGTGCTTGCGGTGCGGAACAGCTCGCACCTCACCGAATTGGAGGATGACATGAATCCGGAACGCGTCATCCTCTACCGCAAGTCCGTGCACATCGACCGAACCAAACTTCAAGGCAACACAGATTACGACTTCCTGGGCATCAATGACATCCTCAGGCTGAACGTGCAGAACTTCACGAAGAAGATGGACGACCCCATCGTTCCGATGAAAACCCTTTCATCCGATGGCGTGGTTAGCACCGTGCTTTGCAAAAGGGAATATTACGTGAATCTAGTGCTTCAGTACAGTTACGATGACGTCATCGAATACAAACGTTTCCGCATCGCCCTCTCCCGCGACGGCATTCAGAGCATAGAAGAAATTAGCCAGTAGAGAATGTTTTGCCCGTGAGCTTTTCAGAAATCTGGCAATATCCTACCGGAAGTCTTCGTAATCTGGCATGCCGAGGTCGGAGATGATGTCTTGGTAATCTTCGTCGTTGCGCGGGCAGATCATCAGCGCATCTTCGGTGTCGATTACCATGTAATCCTTAAGCCCTTTCAGGACGTAGAGCTTTTTCTTGTTTCTGGAAATGACCAATGAGCCGCTGTCGTCTTGAGTCAGGTTTTTGGGGGCGAATATCAAATTGCCATTCTTGTCTTTCCCATCAATTACTTTGTAGAGGGTATCCCAGCTGTCAAGGTCTGACCATCCGAAATGCCCTGGGAAAAGCCAGGCCCGGTCTGTTTTCTCCATAACTCCATAATCAATCGAGATCTTGGGGCATTCGGAATAGACTTTCTCAAGGAAATCTTTTTCTTTTTCAGTGTCCAGCGCATTCTCCCAGCCGTTGAATACGGAGGCCACGTCTGGGATCAACCGTTTCATCTCTTCCATTATGGTCTGCGCTTTCCATGCGAATATGCCGGAGTTCCAATAAAACTCTCCGCTCTTGTAAAATATTTCCGCCAGCGTCTTGTCCGGCTTCTCGGTGAATGTCTTTACTTTCAGAGGCCTGTCGTTGCCTCTGTCCTTACCGCTGACTTGAATGTAGCCGTAATTGGTCTCTGGTTTAGTCGGGACGATGCCTATTGTCATCAAGGCATCTTCCTTGTCGGCATATTCGAGGGCGCTATTAATTGCATATAGGAATTTATCCTCGTCCAATATTCTATGGTCGGCGGGGGAGGCCGCCATCACCGCATCAGGGTTCCTTTTTAGCAGCTTGCAGGCAGCGAAAGTGATGCATGGAGCCGTATTCCGGCGGTAAGGCTCCAAGAGGAGATTTTCGGGCAGAAGGTCTGGAAGCAGCTTGGTCGCAGTGTCTTTGTATCTGGCCAAGGTTACGACCATGATGTTCTCCTTGGGCACAAGCTTGGCGAACCTGTCGAAAGTTTCTTTAATGAATGACTGCCCGTTGCCGGCAATATCGAGGAATTGTTTCGGTTTTGAATCGCGGCTTACGGGCCAGAATTTATTCCCTGAGCCTCCGGCCATTATCACGCAATATTTATTGGTCTTCATATATGCTTATCCTGAAATTTCTAGACAAAAATAGGAAGCCATGCATTTGGAAAATATTCTGCCGTGACTTCCCCTCCGTCAAAAGTGACAGCCACCACGTCGAAATTTACTTCTGAATCGCCTTGTAATTTCGCATTTTTCATGCCATTCAAGTAAGTCTGAGCTGCTTTCACTATTCTTTTTTGTTTCAAAAGGGTTACATTTTCCTCCGGCTCGGCACAGACGGGCGCCATCCTTGTTTTCACTTCCACGAAGTGCAAACCGTCGCTATCTATGGATATAATGTCTATTTCCAGATGACCACATCTGTAGTTCCGTTCAAGAATAGCATGACCTTTCTTGATAAGCAGCTCACAGGCCTCGTCTTCCCCTCTTTTCCCTAATTTGTTTGTCGCCTGCATAGTGATTGGTTATTCAAATGTTACTATCGTCACTCCTGAACCGCCATACTGAAGTTGTTCGTCCCTCACGGACGCAATTCCAGGGATGGACCGCAGATACTTTTGCAATTCCTCATGCAGCACTCCTGTCCCCTTGCCGTGAATGATGCGCACAGAACCTATGTTCAGCATAATGGCGTCGTCTATATAATGTGTCACTATGTCCAATGCATCCTGAAGCCTTGCGCCTCGCACATCCAGCTCAGGCTTGAAATTCAGCCTCCTTGCGTTCAGGCCAGATGCGTCTTGCGTGGAACGAGGCTTTGCCGAGGCCTTCATCGCAGCCTTATATTCATTGGAAGAAATCCTCTCCACCTTATCGAGAGGCATTTTCGAAGTGATGCTGCCAACGCTTATCGTGACAGCTTTGTTTGAAACTCGGATGACCTCCCCGCACATTCCGTTTTCTTTTACCTTCACCTTTTCTCCTACCTTCAACGGCCCTCCGCGGAACGTTTCCTGAATGGTCTCATCTGGTACCTCGGAGTCCAAGGATTTACTGCCCTTCCTGGCAGCCGCCTTTCTTTTTCTCTCCTCCAGCTGTTTCAGCTTGGACTCTATATAGGCATCGTGATTCTTCTGGTCCTGCACTTTTTTGTTTTCAAGCGCAGTCATGAAATCTTGCAGTTCCTTGCGGGCATCTTTCGTTTTCTCCTTCTCCGCCTGTGCCTCCTTGATGGTGCGAATGGTGTTCTCCACCTGCTTGTTTGCCCCTTTCACGATTTCTTCCGCCTGCTTCCTGGCCTCATCAATGATGTCTTTCTTCATCTGCTTGATGCCTTCAAGCTCTTTCTGGTATTTCCCGGCAATATTCTCCAGCGCCTTATCGGTAGAACGAATATGCTGCAGTTTTTCGTCCAAGGCGCGGCGGTTACGGACAATGCGGCGCAGGTTCCTCTCCATCCCCACGAACTCGTCCCCGGCGCGAGCCTCTGCATCTTTCACGATGTTCTCCGGAAGACCCATTTTGCGAGCCAGTTCGAAAGCGAAAGAATTGCCAGGAAGGCCGATTTCCAATTGGAAGAGCGGCTGAATCTTGGCTGCGTCGAACTGCATTGCGCCATTTATCACCCCGGTATCTGGGCCAGAAGCATAAAGCTTCAGGTTCGTGTAATGAGTAGTGATGACTCCGTACGTGCCCCTATGATCCATTTCGCTTAATATGGCTTCCGCAATCGCCCCGCCTGCCCTTGGCTCGGTGCCTGAGCCGAACTCGTCAATCAAGATCAAGGTCTTTTCGTCTGCTACTCGAAGCATGTCCTTCATATCCTCCAGGAATGATGAATATGTGCTTAAGTCGTTCTCGATGCTCTGGTCGTCCCCGATGCTTACCATGATGCGGTCGAACACTGGCAGCTCGGAAGTCTCTGATGTAGGAATGAGCATGCCCCACTGGAACATGTACTGCAGCAGGCCGGTGGTCTTCAGGCAGACTGATTTGCCTCCGGCGTTAGGGCCGGAAATGATAAGAATATGTTTTTGTGGCGTCAGACGGACGGTAACAGGCACAATCTCTTTTTGCTCGCGGCTGAGAGCCCTTTCCAGAAGAGGATGCCGAGCTTTCCGCAGGTTCAATTCTCCGCTCTGGGATATGACCGGCATCCCAGCCTTAAGGTCCAGCGCAACCTGAGCCTTGGCCACTAAAAAGTCTATTTCCCCAACGTATTCAGCAGATTCAATCAGATCTGGGACGTAAGGTCTCACGAAGTCGCTGAACTGTGCTAAGATCCGCTGAATTTCCTGCGCTTCTTCGTTGTGCAAGGCAATGATGTCGTTCTCGATTTCCACTATTTCAGCCGGCTCGATGAAAACAGTCTTGCCTGTCGAAGATGTGTCGTACACAAGTCCCGGAATTTTCTTCTTATTCGACGCATTGACAGGGATGAGCAGTTTCCCTTCCCTGACAGAGAGGGTGGCGTCGGAATCGATCATGCCGTCGGCCTGGGCCTGCTTCAATATGGCATTCGCCCGCTTCGAGATGGCTGACTCTTTCGATTTCAGAGATTTACGTATTTGAAGGAGATTGTCTGATGCCGTGTCTTTCACATCGCCGAACCTGTCCAGGATGGTATCTATCCTGCGCTGCACTTCAGGGAAGCACATGACTTTCTGGCTCATCTGCTTCAGGTTCGGGTAAACGCCGTCTTTCACTGCTTCGAAGAAATTCGTGAGCCTGCGCACGGTTTCAGTCATTGTGCGCAGCTTCCCAAGCGACAGCAGATCGATCGTGTAGCCAGTCTTGGCAAGCGGGCTCAGGAAATCCAGGCAGTCAATGTAGCCATTCGTGGGAAAATTCTCCTCGAACATTATTATCAGCCGCATCTCGTCTGTGAGCAAGAGCCGTTTTTCTATTTCTTTTTTGTCGGTGCAGAATTTCTCGCCGGCCACCCTGCCGACGGCATATTCAGTAGAGCATCGATCAGAAATCATGTTCCTTATGCGATCGAAGCCTAATTTATATTCAAGTTTTTCTTCAGGTCCCATAGCTCATCAGGTTGGGTTCTCTTCAGCTTTTTCGTTCTCTGCAGGGCTTTCAGAGGCACTTTTCTCAGAATTTTCGCCAAGCAGCAGCTTCAGAGTGTTGATGTTGTCGACTGGCGTCAGCACGCCACCACGCACGAAAGACACCTGGCCAGTCTCCTCGGAAACTACCACCACATCAGCATCTGACTCCTCAGATATTCCTATGGCCGCCTTATGGCGCATTCCATAGCTTGGCGGAATATCGGTGCGGCTCGTGATGGGCAGAGTGCATCTGGCAGCGACGATCCTGTCGCCGGAGATGACCATCGCCCCATCGTGCAGAGGAGAATTCTTAAAGAATATATTCATTATGAGCCTTCTGCGCACGAGGGCATCCACTTGGTCGCCGGTTTCGATTATGAAATCCAGAGATTCTTTTCTCTGGAGAACTACCAAGGCTCCTGTCTTCGTCTGCGACATGGAGCGGCAGGCCTCTGCCAGCTCGTTGATGGCCTCGTTGCCGATATGCTGCTCTTTAAAACCCAGAAGCTTGTTTATCAAATCTTTGCCCTTGCCGCGAAAACCGTAACGAGAGCCGAATTTCATTAGGAAATGCCTTATTTCTGGCTGGAATATGATGATGAGCGCCAAGACGCCAATGTCCAGGAAAGCTCCTAGCAGGGCGCTGGTCAGCTTCATGTTGAAGGCTGCCGCAATCACCCTCAGGAAAAGCAAGAGGATAATAGCTACGAATATGTTCATTGCTGCTGATCCTCTTATCCAGATGAACACCAGATAGATGAGGATGGCGACAAGGAGGATGTCTATGACATCTACGAATGAGAAATTCAGGAAGCCGAATATATTCAATAGCATATCCATTACTCGAACTCTTTGCTCTTCGGTGCAAAGATAGTGATTTAGAATGATATTAATAAGGTGCCAGGCTGTTGAAAACTTTGTGAATTAAGAAATTAATTCGTACATTTGCAGCCCGCAAAATATTGCGGGTTTGTTTAAAACATTTAGTTACAATTAATTAATCAAACCAATGCCTGGATTAATTGGAAAGAAAATCGGAATGACTTCCGTTTTCGGTGCTGATGGAAAAAATATTCCATGCACCGTCATCGAGGCTGGTCCGTGTGTTGTCACGCAACTGCGTACGGTTGAAAAAGATGGTTATGCCGCCGTGCAGCTTGCCTATGACGAAGCTAAAGAAACACGTACCACGGCTCCTCTAATGGGGCACTTCAAAAAGGCAGGAACCACTCCTAAGAAAAAGCTGGTGGAATTCGCAGCTGATTTCGAGGGAGAACTCAAGCTCGGAGACACCATTTCCGTGACTGATGTCGTCAAAGATGGCACCAAGTTCGTAGATGTTGTCGGTACTTCTAAAGGTAAGGGCTTCCAGGGCGTAGTTCATCGTTATCACTTCCAAGGTGTAGGCGGTGCTACTCATGGACAGCACAACAGGTTGCGTAAGCCAGGTTCTCTGGGCGCTTCTTCTTATCCTTCCCGTGTGTTCCCGGGAATGAGGATGGGCGGCCGCATGGGCAATGACAGAGTAAAGGTGTTCAACCTCGAAATCGTCAAGGTCATCCCTGAAAACAATCTTCTAGTCATAAAAGGTTCCGTTCCAGGAGCCAGGGGTTCATATCTATCATTGGAGTTTTAAGCTATGGAATTACCAGTTTTGAAAATTGACGGAACAGAATCCGGAAAGAAGGTTGTTCTCGATGAGAAAGTTTTCGGCATAGAGCCGAGCGATCACGCCATCTATCTCGACGTGGTTCAGTATCTGGCAAACCAGCGTCAGGGTACTGCAAAGACTAAGGATCGCAGCGAAGTAGCTTATTCTACGAAGAAGATGGGCCGCCAGAAAGGCGGTGGCGGTGCTCGCCACGGCTCGATTAAGGCCAACATCTACGTTGGTGGAGGCCGTGCGCATGGACCTAATCCTCGCATTTACAGGAAGAAGCTCAACAAGAAAGTTAAGTCTCTTGCTAGGTTCTCCGCACTCACTTACAAGGCTCAGGAAAACAAAATCATATTCATAGAGCCATTTGCCATGGATGCGCCAAAGACAAAGGAATTCTTGAATATCATCTCGGCTATTAAAGCTGGGGATAGGAAAGTCCTATTCGTTCTTCCGGCAAATTCCGATAATATTTATCTTTCATCCCGCAACCTGCCTGAGGTTAAAGTCACTACTGTTGACGAACTCAACACTTACGTCATAATGAACGCCGAGAAGATGGTGATCATGGATGGCGTGCAGGACATCCTTTCCGAAAGGGCGGCCAATCGTTAAAAGAGCAAAGAGATGGGAATATTAATTAAGCCAATTGTTACAGAGAAGCTGACGACGGAAGGCGAAAAACGCAACTGTTATGGTTTCATCGTAGACCGCGATGCAAATAAGCTTCAGATAAAGGCTGCCGTTGAGCAGTTCTATAATGTGTCCGTGAAGGATGTGAATACTATCAATTATCACGGTAAGAAAAGATCCCGCTACACGAAAGCCGGGATGGTTAAGGGACGCTCCAATCATTACAAGAAGGCATATGTCACGCTTGCCGGTGATGATAAGATCGATTTCTACGCTAATATTTAAGGAGGAAACGAACAATGGCAATAAGAAAATTCAAACCAACGACTCCTGGTACCAGAAATAAGTCTATCAGTTCGTTCGAGGAGCTTACTACCGATAAGCCTTGCAAATCATTGCTCGAGCCTCTTAAGAGCACAGGCGGAAGGAACAACACTGGTCAGATGACCATGCGTTATATTGGCGGCGGACATAAGAGGATGTATCGCATCATCGATTTCCTCCGCAACAAGGATAATGTGAAGGCTATTGTGAAGACCATCGAGTACGATCCGAATCGTAGCGCCTACATTTCACTTGTGCAGTATGAGGATGGCGTTAAGAAATACATCATCGCTCCTGCTGGTATCAAGGTAGGTCAAGAGATTGTCTCTGGTGCCGGCGTGGCTCCGGAAATCGGGAACACTTTGCCGCTCGGCGAGATTCCTGTAGGTACTCTGGTTCACAATATTGAGCTTCGTCCTGGTCAGGGAGCCGCAATGGCTCGCTCAGCCGGAACTTTCGCTCAGCTTGCAGCACGTGAAGGCAATTATGCCATCCTTCGTCTCCCTTCGGGCGAGACCAGAATGGTGCTCACCACATGCCGCGCTACCGTAGGCGTCGTTTCTAACGGCGATCATAATCTGGAATCTTCTGGTAAGGCAGGCCGCAGCCGCTGGCAGGGTCGCAGGCCTCACAACAGAGGTGTCGTGATGAACCCAGTCGATCACCCGATGGGTGGTGGCGAAGGACGTGCTTCCGGAGGTCATCCGCGTTCTCGCAAGGGACTTCCTGCTAAGGGATACAAGACACGTAATCCTAAGGCCAGGTCTAACAAGTTCATCATCGAGAGAAGGAAAAAGAAGTAATATAACGGTAAAAACTTATTTTAGATTATGAGTCGTTCATTAAGAAAAGGACCATACATCCAGGAAGCCCTGGAAAAAAGAATACTTGCCATGAATGATGGCAGTAAGAAGAAGGAGGTTGTCAAGACCTGGTCTCGAGCCAGCATGATCTCTCCTGACTTCGTGGGCCATACCGTAGCAGTTCATAATGGAAACAAGTTTATACCTGTTTACATTACTGAAAATATGGTAGGCCACAAACTTGGCGAGTTTGCGCCAACTAGGACATTCAGAGGTCACTCTGGAAACAATAAAGCATAAGGAGATAGAAGATGGGAAAACGTAAAAAAGAAATGGCCGAGAGGCTTAAGGCCGCCAAGAAGGTCACTGCCATCGCTAAATTAAATAATGCGCCGACATCTCCTCGCAAGATGCGTCTCGTGGCAGATACCATCAGGGGAGTAGAAGTCAACCACGCGCTGGATCTCCTTCATTACAGCAAGAAAGAGGCATCCATTCGTCTTGAGACCCTTCTGCGCAGCGCCATCGCTAACTGGGAGGCAAAAAATCCTGACGACAGCAAAGAGCTGGATAATGGCAATGTCTATGTGAAGACGATAATGGTAGACGGAGGTCGTATGCTAAAGAGAGTCCGTCCTATGCCGCAGGGCAGGGCAGGCAGAATCCGCAAGCGCTCCAACCACGTTACTGTTATTCTCGACGTGAAGAAACCAACAACATCAGAGGAGGCAAAGTAATATGGGACAGAAAACAAATCCTATTTCTAACAGAATCGGTATCACCCGTGGTTGGGACTCTAACTGGTGCGGTGGTAACTATGCTGAGAAGATTGCTGAGGACTACGAGATTCGTAAATATCTTACGAATCGTCTCGCTAAGGCAAGCCTTTCTAAGATTGTCATCGAGAGAACCTTGAAACTAATTACCGTGACAATCCACGCTGCAAGGCCAGGCTTCATCATCGGTAAGGGTGGCTCTGAAGTCGATAAACTTAAGGAAGAGCTGAAGAAAGTCACGAAGAAGGACGTTCAGATCAACATTTTCGAAGTTAAGAGACCTGAGGTAGACGCTAACATCGTCGCTGACAGCATCGCTCGTCAGATTGAGGGTCGTGTTTCTTACAGAAGGGCTATCAAGATGGCTATTGCTTCAACCATGAGGGTTGGCGCTGAAGGCATTAAGATTCAGATCAGCGGCCGTGTTGGCGGAGCTGAAATGGCCAGAAGCGAGATGTTCAAGGAAGGACGTACTCCTTTGCATACTTTCCGTGCCGACATCGACTACGCTCTTGCAGTAGCAAGGACAAAGGTCGGGGCTCTCGGAATCAAGGTGTGGATCTGCAACGGTGAGCGCTATGGCAAGCAGGATCTTACTCCAAATGCTATGAATGCCGCTAATGCTCAGGCAGCTAACGCACGTCCACAGAGAGGCGAGCGCAGGGGCGGAGACCGCAGAGGTGGCGATCGCGGAGATCGTCGCGGAGGCCGCGGCCGTCGTGATAACGCTAAGGCAGCTGAATAAACATATTCACTTTATAAGAAAAGGCTGGTCATTTATTTGGCTCAGCCTTTTTTTATTTTGTTTAGGTGCATAAAAGTTCCTAAATTAGGGCTTCAAAATACAATATTCATAAATATCCATAATAGCACTATGAGAGAGACCAGGAGAAGTTTCCTTAAGAAATCTGCGGCAGGCTTGGCCCTGTTTACGATTCTGCCAAGAAACGTATTCGGAGCGATGAACGGTGAGAAGAAGTACACCGCTCCTAGCGACCAGCTGACTCACGGAATAATCGGGGTAGGCGGAATCGGAATGTCTAATTTGCATTTCTTCAGCAATGATCGTTGCAGGCTTGTGTCGGTGTGTGACGTAGACAAGGATCACCTTGACAACGCCATTGCGGGAGGAAAGGAAAAATTTGGAGAGACTCTGAAGTCTTTCCATGATTGGAGAGATCTTGTGCACGACCCTGACGTGGACATCGTGGACGTTGCCACTCCATCGCACTGGCACGCTTTAATGTCTATCGAAGCAGCTCGCGCAGGCAAAGACATTTTCTGCGAGAAACCAATGACCAGGACGATCGGTGAAGGACAGAAAGTCGTCGATGCCGTGAACCGCTACGGAAGGATGTTTCGCCTGGATACTTGGTTCCGTTTCAAAGACACATTCTACGGGCTTGGAACAACGGTCGAGCCGTTAAAGAAACTTGTCGATAGCGGACTTCTCGGATGGCCTCTCACGGTTAGAATTTCTGGTGCGACTGGATTCGCATGGAAGTTCTACTGGACGGGCAAGGAGAATCTAGTGCCTCAGCCGGTTCCTGAAGTGCTGGATTACGACATGTGGCTTGGCCCTGCTCCATACAAGCCTTATAACCCTCATAGGGTGCACCAAACCTTCCGCGGCTATTGGGACTATGAGTCTGGCGGATTAGGTGACATGGGACAGCACTACATCGACCCAGTGCAATATATTCTCGGAAAGGATGACACATTCCCAGTGAAAGTTGAAGTAGATGCTCCTCAGCAACACCCTGATGCAGTGGGAATATGGAGAAAGATTACTTACACCTACGAGGACGGATGCAAGATTATCCTCGAAGGCGAAGGCTTTGAGAGCGAGGGTAAAGTGCCTTATATCGAAGGCCCTAACGGGAAACTGTACAAGGGCTTCGAATGCACCATCCCAAATATAATGGATAAATTAAATGCGATGCCTGATCCTGAGCCGAGAGTTACGGATTTCCTGGAAAGCGTAAGGACGCGCCAGAAGTTCGCTCTGAACGAGGTGAACGGGCATCACAGCTGCACCATCGTGAATATGGGATCTTGCGCCCTGCGCCTAGGCAGAACGCTGAACTTCGATCCTAAGACGCAGCGCTTCATAAATGACGACGCAGCTAATTTATTAATTAATCAGCCAATGAGAGAGCCTTGGGCTTCAATGATGTAATAAAGGAGAATGAACATGAAAAAGATATTTACGATAATAGCCTCCCTGGTTCTCGTATTCTCAGTTTATGCCCAGGATGCCAGGCAAAGGACGACAGAAACCATAGTCGCCGACGTGCTGGCTGCAATGCCCGCGCAAGATGCTTCACAGTTTAATGAGCAGATGAAGGATTTGGCTGCCGCAGCGCCTGAATCAATCATCAAAGTAGCCAAGATGATGAAGCCTGCCGGCGAGGGAGTGAGGAACAACATTTATGAATATGCCCTCAGCGGGGTTGTAAGTTATGTGACGGATCCTGCCCATAAAGATAATGCGACGAACGTGCTGATGGGCTTGCAGCAGGCTGCCGCAGCTTGCTCCGATGCCACGAACAAGGCTTTCCTGGAGTCTTTGGAAAGATACCTCAAACCGGCGGAAGACAACCCTCTTATCCCTTTCCAGCTTGTCAAAGACCCTAAGAAGACGGATTCTGTCCAGGACAGATGCGCTGCTGCTAGAATATGCATCGAAACCTATCCGGAGGCTAAAGGAATGAAGCTTCTCAGAGAGGCCCTGAAGGATGAGAATATTCAGTACAGGAATGCTGTCCTTGGCTATGCTACCACTAAATACGGAACTGAAACCTTGGCTCCGATGCTCATCAAGACATATCCAAAAGCGTCTTCCGGAACCCAAATCGACCTTCTTAACTGGTTTGGCAGCAACAAAATAGCTTCAGCGGCTGCCATAGTCTCCGGTGCGATGGCTGAAGACGGAGACATTGCTGCGGCTGCGATTTGCGCTGCTGGAAAAATCGGTGGCGAGAAATTAAGAAAAGAACTTATCAATATATTAGGCAGCGCTGGCTCAGCAAAATCCGCAGAAGCCCTCACTGCTCTCAAATCATTCAAGGGTGACATTCAGGATGAGGTCGTTGATGCACTCGGAAGCGCTGCTAACACGGAAGGCTTGATGAACCTTGCCGCGGCGCGGAGAATGTCAAAAGCTTACCCTGCCATATTCAAGGAATATCAAAAGGGTGAAGCTAATGCTGCGAAATACCTTGCCGGGGTTGCCGGTACGCAGAATATTCAAGAAATCGGGAATGCCCTGGCAACAGCTAAAAGCAATGTCCCTGACCTTCAGAATGCATTGTATTCATGCATCCACACTTTTGCCCCGCAGGAGCAATATTCCCAGGTGAAGTCCCTCATTGACAAGGTTTCAGCAAAGGATAATTTCTATGCCGTGCTGGCGCGCACTGGCACCGACCTGGCCGTAGAGGATCTCAATAAGGCATATTCAAATGGGTCTCAGGCCGCATTGAATGGCCTGCTGGAGATTAATAATTTCAAGGCGGCTCCTCTCCTTATGAATATAGCGAAGTCGGATGCATCCAAGATCGGCACAGTGATCCCACGATACATCGACCTAGTGAATGCCTATGAGCAGAATCTGGATAAGAAACGCTTCGATTTGAAGGATGCTTTAGAGATTGCAAATACAAAAGCTTTGAAAACCAAGGCATTGAATGCCCTGGCTGGCATCCCTGCGATGAAGGCATTCCTCCTCGCCGGGCAGTATCTTGACGATAAGGATGCTTCCTATGCCGCTGCTAATGCCGTGAAGAACATTGCGAACAAGACCACAGAGGAAATCAATAACGCAGATTATGTCGCAAATCTCGAAAAGGCTGCGAAGGTGTTCAGTTCCACTGGCAATGCTGATGATGGATATGCCGTTAAAGAAATAGAGACTCTGCTGTCGAAGGCTCATCAGTCTTCCCCTGTGAGCCAGCTGACTGAGGAAGAGAAGAAGCAAGGTTTCGAGATGCTTTTCGACGGAACTAATCTGGACAAGTTCCAAGGCGACAAAGAAGGCTATACTCCGGTGAATGGAGTAATCCAAGTTTCGGCTGGGTATGGCAGCACCGGCAATCTTTACACCCTTAAAGAATACCGCAATTTCGTTTACCGTTTCGAGTTCCGCTTTACGAAAGAGGGTGCGAACAATGGCGTGGGCGTAAGGACTCCTCAGGGAGTAGATGCCGCCTACCATGGGATGTGCGAGGTGCAGATTCTCGACCATGACGCTCCGATGTACGCTGACCTGCACGAGTATCAAGTGCATGGCTCTGTCTATGGAGTCATCCCGGCAAAGAGGATCAAGCATAAGCCTCTGGGCGAGTGGGAGACGGAAGAGATCAGAGTTGAAGGCAATCACATCAAGGTCACCGTCAATGGCGAAGTGATCGTGGACGGAGACGTTCGCAAGGCTTGCAAAGG
>ONBM01000110.1 GCA_900316045.1 uncultured Bacteroidales bacterium
ATCTATCGATTTACTGTTGCATGATGGAACGCCGTATGACCTGAAAGGGTCACGTACGGTGTGGGACAGGGGAAAAGGCGGCGATTGCCTCAAAGCCTTACCTATTGTCATAATTGCTTCATCGACTGGGCGGGATCCTGGAGCTCCATGGATACCGGGTGGTCTCCTTCAACCTGATCGATCCGGACCAGTCGGACGGGTACAATCCCTTCGACTATATCCGCTCGGACAATGACATCATCAAGCTGGTGACGAACATCATGTCCAACACAAAGCCCAAGGGGCAGAACGGAGGCGATCCCTTCTGGGACAGTGTGACACGCTCGCCAGTGGTTAGAAGCTGGCGCATACCCGACGCTTGCCGTTGGGTAGAGAACTGATAGTTTGACAGGTGGAATGATAGGGTAACGCCTTGAAACGCCTGCCCTTGGTGGGCATGCGGTAATCATCAGACTGCCGTATGAAACCCCATGACAACGGCTGAGAGTAACCGTAAGGATGCTTATCCTCGAAAGTGTTCCAGAGGTGGGACATGTTACCTATAAGCCCAGGGTCCATAAGATGCCTATGGTTAGAATGCCTGAATTCGCAAGCGGGCTGACGAATCTGCGAATGTACGGTTCTAAAAGAAGACCCTGCAGAAATGCAGGGGTGCGTTAAAGCGCAGTCAGTGTGGTGGAGTAGAAATTGTCCCTACGAAAGACCATCCTGTGTTACAGGCACAGGCAAGCTGACAGGACTATAGCAGAAGCCTAAGGGCATGAATGCACGGATAAAACTATTGGGACGTGGAAAGGCACCGGACTTCTCCGGAAGCAGCCTGTCGAAGAAAAATAAGCAGGCGTACTGGTGCTGAAAAGCAGTGGTCGAACCTATGATGAACCTGCGTTATGTGGGTTTCGGAGGAATGGCCACAAGTCGGTCGGCAACAAATGGCATCATTCAGTCCATGATAAGGATTCGAATACGACCAAAAGGAGTCACTTTCGATGAAAAGGAGGTGATGCCTTATGCCAAAAGAAGCAAAGAGTCTTTGTGTGGATGATCTGCGGCATGCCGAGTACTACGGAATGCAACCGGTCTTTGATGAGCTTTATCGGAAAAGCAAGGACGGCGCTATATTTACCAATCTGATGGGAATTATTCTCAGCAGGGAAAATATCATGCTTGCATACCGAAATATCAAAGCCAACACTGGGAGCCACACATCAGGAACAGACAAACTGAACATTACTGACATTGGGAGCAGATCTCCCGAAGAAGTTGTCGAGAAAGTGAGGTATATCGTCACTGGCAGTCCCCATGGATACCGGCCAAGGCCGGTCAGACGTAAGGACATACCAAAGCCAAACGGAAAAACAAGACCGCTTGGCATTCCATGCATCTGGGACAGGCTGATACAGCAATGTATTAAGCAGGTTCTGGAACCAATCTGCGAAGCACGTTTCAGTGATAATAGCTACGGCTTTCGCCCTAACCGTTCTGTGGAACAGGCTATGGCTCGAGTCTATGCGTTGTTGCAGAATGTACATCTGCATTATGTTATTGAGTTTGACATCAAGGGATTCTTCGATAACGTGAATCATAGCAAGCTGATACGTCAGATTTGGGCATTGGGTATACAGGACAAACAGCTGATCTTTATTATCAGGCGAATTCTGACTGCACCAATCAGAATGCCGGATGGTTCCACGATAAACCCAGACAAAGGCACTCCGCAGGGAGGAATCATTTCTCCGCTACTGGCAAACATTGTGCTGAATGAACTGGATAAGTGGGTGGAAAGCCAATGGCAGAATAACCCTATCGCTGTCTCTAAGGGTAGACACCGAATGGTCGGCCGTAACGAGGTCTTTGATAAGAGTCACGGCTATAAGGTTATGAAAGGTACGGATCTGAAGGAGATGTACATCGTCCGGTACGCGGATGATTTTCGCATATTCTGTCGTACAAAAGAGGATGCGGTAAGCACAAAGGAGGCTGTAACACAGTGGGTGGAAGAGCGACTACGGCTTGAAGTTTCACCGGAAAAGACAAGAATCGTGAACACTAGGAAACGATACTCGGAGTTTCTCGGTTTCAAGATAAGAGTCCGTCCGAAGCGCAAGAAGTACACTGTGGTGTCCCATATCAGTGACAAGAAGTTTGAATCAGAAAGACAGAAGCTGGTGGAGCAGGCAAGGCGTATTGCCCAACCGTCAAAAGATAAAGATGCCGCGGCGGAAATAAGACTTTACAACTCTATGGTGATTGGTATTCAGAATTACTATAAACTTGCCACCTGCATTTCTATTGACTGCAGAACTATCCATCGCCAGGTAATGGCCGTTCTGACCAACAGACTTCACGAAGGCAGGGCGTACACCCTCATACGGGATGGCACTCTTTCATCCAGTGAGAAAGAACGTTTTGGCAAATCTAAGATGGTGCGGTTTGTATCCGGATTAGGTCTGCCGATTTATCCATTAGCCTTCATTCGTAATAAGGTACCGCACTCCAAGCGTTCTGCCGTATGCAGTTACACGGTGGAAGGCAGGGCTCTGATTCATACAAATCTTACGCTTAACAGCTTTGTGCTGAAAGGCTTGAGAGAATCAGCGTCTGGAGGGCACTGCATTGAGTACGTGGACAGTGAATTATCGCTATACTCTGCTCAACGCGGAAAATGTGCCATAAGTGGAGAAGAATTCAGTTCCGCTGCTGACATCATTGGTTGGTTGAAAATACCTGCTAGCATCGGAGGATGCGAAAGGTATCGGAATATGATTTTAATCCACCGGCGGTATCTGCCTTACCTGTCGGCTTTCAACGCGGCAGACAAATCAAACCTCTCTTTCGAACACAACCTGACTCAAGAAGAGGTGTCGAAGATCAACGGCTTGCGCAAACAGGCTGGTCTGTCCTTGATCGACTGAGAACTTAAATTTGGTGACTGTTTAGATGCTTGATGAACACCGATCGATGGAACGCCGGATGCAATGAAAGTTGCATGTCCGGTGTGAAGTGGGGGAAAAGGCGGAGATTGCCTCAAAGTCTTACCTATCACTATAAAGTCTTACCTATCACTATACGCCCTTTCTCTGTATCTGCAGGCGATCATGTCCTATGTCTGGTATGAGTGCCCGAAGATGGGGAAGGAAGCAACGATCCGAGAGATGATGGACCTTCTGACCAAGGCGAAGGTGGCGGAGAAAGCCGGCGATCTCTCGGAACTGGACAAGATGATGGAAGTTCTTCCGGATGACCATCCGGCCAAGATTGCATACCTGAAGGTAAGGAGCGGTGCAAAGGACACAATCCGTTCCATCATCATATCGGCGCACGCAAGGCTGGCCTATCTGCAAAACCCGAAGGTGCTGAAGATCCTGGACCATGATGATATGAATATCCGCGCCTTGGGCGAAGGAATCTACGAGAACCCTGACCGGAAGACTGCCCTGTTCTGCATCATCCCGGACAATGACAAGTCCTACAATTTTCTGATAGGAATGTTGTATACCCAGATCTTTCAGGAGCTGTATTACGTTGCGGACTTCAAATACGGCGGTTCTTTGCCTGTTCCTGTTGCATTCTGGCTCGATGAGTTCGCAAATGGTGTGAGACGTTTCACGCTCAAAACGGTAGGAATAACCGACAAAGCGTGACACTGGCCTCAAGGCCAGTAGAAC
>ONBM01000015.1 GCA_900316045.1 uncultured Bacteroidales bacterium
GTAAGATATATTATATGATTATCGTTATTTTCCATGTCCATTATTCGTAGAAGCATCGAAAGTTAAGAATAATTCCTCTGAGGCCAGCCATGAAATGTCATTTTGATAAGATACTAAATCATTTTTGAAAACTATTTTTCTTGATGTGTCCGTAAATTTGTAAATAAAAAAACACTAAAACACAACTTGATTATGGGAATTTCTTATGCCAGCGTAGGACTTGTCGGTTGCGGCCTTGATGCATACTGGTCGCAATTCGCAGGATTGAGAGACACCCTGCTCGATTATCAGGATGTTATTCGCAAGCACATGGAACGCCCAGGCTTGAATGTCATTGATGCAGGTCTGGTTGATGATGTGCCGAAATCCAGGAATATAGCTGCGTCGCTTAAGGAAGCCGGCATAGGACTCCTTGTCATTTATGTAGCGACATATTCCTTGTCGTCAACACTCATGCCCCTTGTTAAGGGTATAGGAGCGCCTGTGCTGCTATTGAATGTCCAGCCTTCTGAAAACATTGATTATGAATATCTGAACAGTCTTCCGGACAAGGCCGAAATGACGGGACTGTGGCTATCGTACTGCCAAGCCTGCTCCATCCCGGAGTTCTCGTGCGTCCTGAACAGGGCTGGGATTCCGTACAGGATCGTTACAGGGCACTTGTCAGATGAGAGGGTATGGAAAGAGCTGGATGAATGGATCTGCGCCTCATATGCCGTCACTTCGCTGCGTCACTCTAATTTCGGACTGCTCGGCCATTATTACTGCGGAATGATGGATGTTTACACTGATCTCAGAGCTGTGTCTTCCGTATTTGGCACGCATGTCGAAATAATCGAAATGTGTGAGTTGAAGGCGTTGAGGGATGCGGTGGCCGAAGATGAGGTCCGGACTAAGATAGAGGAATTCAGCGAGGCTTTTGATGTGTCCCCTGCTTGCACGAGCCATGACCTTGAAAAGGCAGCCATGACCTCAGTTGCCATGGATCGGATGGTAAGCGGCCATAGCCTTGATGCCTTCGCTTATTATTATGAGGGGCATGAGGGAAACGAATATGAGGACATCGTTGCGTCGATGATTGCAGGCTGCACTCTACTGACAGGGAGAGGAATGCCGACTGCCGGAGAGTGCGAGGTCAAGAATGCGCATGCCATGAAGATAATGTCCTTGCTTGGCGCAGGAGGCTCTTTTTCTGAATTCTATGCGATGGATTTCAAAGATGACGTCGTTCTGCTTGGTCACGACGGACCGGCTCATTTCAATATGGCTGAAGGCCGCGTCGGACTAGTTCCCCTTCCCGTGTTTCATGGGAAACCTGGTAAAGGACTCTCTATTCAAATGACTGTGAAGTATGGCCCGGTGACGCTTCTGTCGGTATGCGAAGGAAAGGATGGGATATTCTTCCTGGCAGCGGAAGGAGAGTCGGTTCCTGGTCCTACGCTCCAGATCGGCAATACCAACAGCCGGTACCGTTTTTCATGCCATGCGGGAGAGTTCGTTGAGAGATGGAGCCTCAACGGCCCTTCGCACCATTGTGCGATCGGCGTTGGACATATTGCATCAGAATTGGAGAAAGTGGCTTTCTTGCTGGGAATCCCTTTCGTCAAGATTTCATGATAAAGTATTAATGTCTTTATTTACTATTAATAATTATTATTGTATGTTTTACTACAGATCATTATCAAATTGGAGAAAGCATCAGGCATTCATGAAACGATGCTTATCTATTTTGGCGGTAGGTCTGATGCCTGTGATTTTCGTCCAAGCGAAGGAAAACTGTTCCGAGGCAGTTTATGCCCAGTCACAGCAGCAGCGCACCGTAACCGTCAAAGGAACTGTAACCGATGCCGATGGACAACCTGCCATCGGAGCTAACGTTCTTGTGAAGGGAACGAGCATCGGCACGATGACGGACACAAACGGAAGCTTTTCGTTCGAGGCTCCGGCAGATGCCGTGCTTGAAGTATCTTACATCGGATTCGAGAGTCAGGAAATCTCCTTGAACGGGAGGACTAACCTGAACATAGTCCTTCAAGTGAACAAGAGAGCCCTTGACGAGGTTGTCGTCGTGGCATACGGTACCCAGAAAGCAAGGGCGGTCACGGGCTCCATGAGTAAAATGGATGCTGAGACCTTGAAAGACCAGCCAGTGTCCCAGATTGGAGAGAAGCTTCAGGGAAAATTCGCCGGCGTGCAGGTCAATCAAGCGAATGGAGAGCCTAACGGAGGCCTGACCATACGAATCAGGGGAGCGGCGTCAGTCAATGGTGGTAACGCCCCTCTTATCGTGATTGACGGATTCCCTTCAAGCACCGGACTGGAGTCGATCAGCCCTGAGGAGATAGAAACCATCACCGTGCTGAAAGATGCTGCTGCATCTTCTCTCTATGGATCAAGGGCTGCGAACGGGGTCATTCTGGTTACGACGAAGACGGCTAAGCAAAACCAGGGAAAGCCGAAAATCGAATTCAGCGCATATTACGGAGTGGAAATCGTCCCTCAGCAGGGGCGGCCAGATGTTATGAATGCGCAAGAGTTCGCCCAGTTCAAGAAAGAATATTACGAAGATGCAGCTAAATACGAAGGTTACACGGGTGGCGTGCCAGAGTGCTATGCGCATCCTGAGCTGTTGAAAGAAGGAACCGATTGGCTAGATGTTTTATTACGGAATGCTTCGAACCAGAATTATAATCTGAATTTATCAGCCGGAACTGACAAGCTCAGGAGCTCGGTAAACGTGAATTATAATAATAAAGAAGGTGTCGTGCTGGAGACTTTCTCCGATCGTTTCGCCGTGCGGTCCAATAATTCCTACGTGGCCAACGATCACCTGACTTTCGGGCTGAACCTTTCCGGCTCTTATACAAAAGGTCAGCTGACCGGCGGATTTGGAAACGGTCGCGTAGTCATGATGTCTTCTATACTCATGGATCCTCAGCTGAAATACAAAAATGATGATGGTACTTATCCGATTTCATATTCCCAGCCAGGGATGTTCGCAAACCCTAACTTCTATCTGGTCCTCAAGCAGACGAAGACCCCTTCGAAGACGTTGAGGGGCACCGTCAATGCTTACGTAGACGTGAATATAATCGAAGGTCTGAAATACCGTCTGAGCGCCAATGCCGACCTTACCAGCAATTCAGGCTCGCTATGGGTTCCTTCCACTGCAAACGGAGGCATGTTCAGCGCTCCTCCGCAGCCTGCCTACGGAAGGTATTCAACTTCCAATAACCGCAACTGGCTTGTCGAAAATACGTTAACCTATCACAAGACGCTCTGGGACGACCACAATTTCGACGTGTTGCTTGGTTACACTGCGCAAAAGAGCAAATCGGAGAATGCAAGGATAGATGCGAACCAGTACCCGGACGATGAGATTTCATGGTTTGGAGCTGCAATCAACAGGGTTGGCAATTCCGATGCAAACGGGTGGGGGACATGGTCTCTGATCTCGTATCTCGGAAGGTTCAATTACGACTATAAAGGAAAGTACCTGCTTCAGGTTTCCTATCGACGGGATGGATGCTCACGTTTCGGCTCCGATGCAAGATGGGCTGATTTTCCTTCCGTGTCGTTTGGCTGGATCGTTTCTGACGAGAGTTTCATGAAGTCTCTGGACAAACTCAGCTACCTGAAAATTCGTGGAAGCTATGGCACCGTGGGCAACTACA
This sequence comes from uncultured Bacteroidales bacterium, assembly GCA_900316045.1. Classification (GTDB taxonomy): domain Bacteria; phylum Bacteroidota; class Bacteroidia; order Bacteroidales; family UBA932; genus Cryptobacteroides. Next base: position 3,675 of record ONBM01000015.1, read on the forward strand.
ACATCGGTAACTACACTTCATTAAATTCAATAGGCTCCTATAACTATGTGTTTAACGGTGCCATTACGTCGGGAAGAGCGATCTCTGCGATCGGAAACAGCAATCTGACGTGGGAGAAGACGAATCAGTGGGATCTAGGCATGGACATCGGATTCTTCAACGACAGGATATTCCTGGTCTATGATTTCTATCGCAAGCAGACGAAGGGACTTCTCTATCAGATAGACATCCCTTATTCTACAGGATTCTCTTCAGTGCCTTCAAACATAGGCAAATTCCGTTTCTGGGGTCATGAAATCAGTCTCGAAACCAAGAACTTGGTCGGCAAGTTCCGCTGGAACACTCAGATAAACGTTTCCATCGACAGGAACAGAGCCATCCAGCTTGGAACGAATAATACTCCTATCGGAGGTTATTACAACCAGGGGGATTACAACCGCACGGTAGTCGGACGTCACCTCGGCGAATTCTACGGCTACATCTACGATGGAGTGTTCATGACTCAGGAAGAATACGAAAAGGGACCTAAGCATTACTCTTCCATGGTCGGAACCGTCAGGATGAAAGATCTCAATGACGATAACATCATCGACGAGAAGGACCGCACCTTCATCGGAGATCCGAATCCGGATTTCACGTTCGGTATAACGAACACCTTCTCATGGAAGAATTTCGATGCCAGCCTGCTTCTAACCGGCTCGGTCGGAAACGACATCCTGGATGCAGGGTATGAATCTTATGAGAACATAGACGGATGCTTCAACGTGTTCAAATATGTCAAGGATCGCTGGCGTTCCGAGGACAACCCTGGCAAGGGCATCGTTCCAAGGACCAGAGCCGGCACCACGGAGCTCTTCCGATATAACAACTCAAGATGGGTCGATGACGGTTCGTATCTGCGCGTGAAGAATCTCACCATCGGCTACACTGTCCCTCTGAAGTCTGCTGACTTTATCAGCGGGCTGAGGGTGTACTTCAGCGCACAGAACCTGCTGACGATAACAGGCTATCATGGAATGAACCCTGAAATCAGCAGTTATGGATACGACGGACTCAGGCAAGGCGTGGATTATACGGCATACCCTGTCGCCAGAGTCTATTCGTTCGGACTTAATCTCAACTTCTAATGAGGAATATCATGAAAAAAATAGTAATCGCAATGTGTGTGGCTGCTGCCAGCCTAGGCGCTGTTTCATGCAGCAACTCTTTTCTGGAGCAGACTCCTGAGACAGGACTGACATCCGATACTTTCTATAAGACCGTATCTCACATGCAGCAAGCCCTGATTGCTTGCTACCCTGGAGTGCGCACGGTGGCTCAGGAAGGAATATTCATGGATGAAATGCGCTCTGACAATGCTTTCTACACCCGGTATTCTCCTGACAGAGGAGCCTATCTGGGGACAGAGACCTTGGCGCTTTTCTTGGAGACTGGTGCATCCAACAGCTGGGATCATATTTGGAACCATTATCGCGAGGTTTACAGATATGTCTGCAGGACGAATGTCCTCATCGACAGGATTGAATCTTCCGATTTGTCCGAGGACGAAACAAATGGCATCAAGGCAGAGGCTTTGTTCCTAAGGGCATTTTATTATTTCGATTTAGTCCAGCATTGGGGAAGAGTCCCGCTAGTGCTGCACTTGTTCGGCAATGTCAATGATGCTTTCGTTGCAAAAGCCACGTTGGATGAGCTGTACGGCCAGATGCTTTCTGACATCAACGAGGCGATAAGCCTTGGCTTGCCTATTGCGACCACTTTCCCTCAGAATGGACATGCGACTATGGGGGCGGCAAAGATGCTCAGGGCATATATTAATATGTCTAAGCCATCCCCGGATTATCCGACTGCGGAAAAAGACCTGATTGACATAACCAAGATGAACTACAAGCTTCTGGATGACTATTCCTCGATTTTCTTGAAAACCAACAAGAATAATCAGGAATCCATATTCGAAGCTCAGTTCACCGAGGACGGGAGCACCGATCAGTATTCGACATTCCCTTGGAACCTGATTCCTAGGTGCAGCAATAATGAAGTGCTCATGGGCATAGCCGGAGGAAACTATACCGGTGGTGGCGGCGGCTGGTGCGTGCCTACCCAGGAGATGATTGATTCCTATGAAAAGGGAGACTTGCGTCTGGATGCTTCCATCAGTGTTGCGGAAGGGCATATTAATCAGAGCGAGCAATTCACCTTCACGGAGATGAAATCCGTCATCGGATATGTGAAACCGGCGGACAAGGATTTCCATTACATGGTTAAGAAATATTATCACCCGCCTTATGCATATTCTATGAGGGCAGACGATAATTTCCCTGTTTATCGTTATTCAGGAGCCCTGCTGTTGCTTTCGGAGTGCTTGGTAAAGGAGAATAAGAGCAGCGAGGCTCTGCCGTATATCAATCAGGTGAGAGCCAGGGCCGGGCTACAGCCATTGGAGAGCGTCACCATCGAGAACGTCATGGATGAAATGCGTCACGAACTGGCGTTTGAAAATCACCGCTGGCAGGATCTGGTCAGGAATGACATGGCTATCCCTGTGATGACCGAATTCGGCAAGACAATGAAGTCTCTATATGGCTGGATTCTTCCTGAAGCATTCAACGTAACAGAAGCCAGGCTAGTCTATCCTATCCCTCAGCATGAATATGATTTCAATAAGCTATTGACTGATGAATAAGCAGTCATACCTTAAATTGATGAGCATGGCGGCCATCCTCGGTTGTGTTCTCTGCGGTTGTAAAGGGGGCGGCAGAGAGCAGGCCGGGGACGGCTTTGCTTCCATCGCAGAGTCTTTCAAGAATCCGCCATCGGAGTATCGCACCTTCCCGTTTGCCGTATGGAATGATAAAATGAGCGAGGAGGGCATAGATAGACAGCTTGAAGATATGAAGGCTCAGGGATGCGGGGGAGTTATCATTCATCCTCGCCCGGGTTTGATTACCGAGTACCTTTCTGACGAATGGTTTTCTCTCTACAAGCATGCTGTGTCAAAGGCCGAGAGCCTCGGGATGGAAATCTGGATTTACGACGAGAATTCCTATCCGAGCGGATTCGCAGGCGGTCATGTGCCTGCCCGGATGCCGGAATCCTATGATCTGGGGGAAGGCTTGGCATTGACGAAAACCGATATCCTGCCTCCGGATGCTGATTCCTGCTTCATTTGCCTTAAGAAAGAAGGTGATAGTTGGGAAGACATAACCGCAGACCTGTCCTTATTCAAAGGCAGTCCGGGGGAGTATTATCTCTATAGGAAAACCTATGAGCGAAAATCCGACTGGTATGGAGGATTCTCTTACGTAGACCTTATGAAGCCAGGGGTAACCGATAAGTTCCTTGAGATAACCATGAGCGGATACGAGAAGACATTTCCGGATGAATTCGGAAAGACGATCAAGGGGGTTTTCTCCGACGAGCCTAACATAGCTACGCCCGGAGGCATACGCTGGACTCCCGGACTCTTTGCCGAATTCCAGAAAAGGTGGGGGTATGACCTAAAGCCTCTGCTGCCTCTTCTTCAGGAAGAGACTGGCGACTGGAAGCGAGTACGGCATAATTACATGCAGACGCTTCTGGATTTGTTCATCGAGAACTGGTCGAAGCCTTTCAGCGCTTATTGCACAAGGCATGGTCTCAAATGGACGGGACATTACTGGGAGCATGATTGGCCAAACATGAACCAGGGTCCGGACAACATGGCTATGTACGCATGGCACCAGATGCCGGGAATTGACATGCTGTTCAATCAATTCAACGAGGAAAACCCACAGGCTCAGTTCGGGAATGTGCGTTCCGTGAAGGAGCTGCGCAGCGTTGCCAACCAGATGGGATATTCTCGCACGTTGAGCGAGACATACGGAGGCGGAGGCTGGGATGAGACTTTCAAAGATTTCAAGCGTCTGGGAGACTGGGAATATGTTCTTGGCGTGAATTTCATGAACCAGCATCTGTCGCATGCAACCCTTTCCGGAGCCAGGAAATACGATTATCCTCCGGTGTTCTCCTATCATTCTCCTTGGTGGGAAGATTATGGGGGAATCAACGACTATTTCGGGAGGCTTTCATTGGTGCTCAGCAAAGGAACGCAGAAAAATAATCTATTGATACTGGAGCCGAATTCTACGATCTGGAGCTATTTCTCCCACTCAGGAAGCGACCCGAAACTGTTCGAAATCGGGAAATCTTTCCAGGATTTCGTGACCATGCTTGAGAAAAATCAAGTTGAGTATGATCTGGGTTCGGAAAACATAATCAAGGATCATGGGTCTGTCGAAGACGGCCTTCTTGTTGTGGGAGATGCTGCCTACTCCACGGTTGTGCTTCCTCCGATGATGGAGAATCTCAACAAACCTGTCTTCGATCTGCTTGTTGAATTTTTGAAGGAGGGCGGAAATCTGCTGGCGTTCTCTTCTCCGAGCCTGATTGACGGCGCTCCAAATGATAAGCTCGCAGAGGTGATGAGCAATTTCGCTGTCATCCCTGGTCTTGACGAAGAAGTCATTCGGGACAAATTCAATGATTTCATGCCTGTCCTGTCATTCTCCGGAGGCGATCTGTACCATCAGAGGCGAGAGTACTCTGATGGCGAGCTGATCTTCCTCGTCAATTCTTCTATGGAAGAGCCGGTGAAAGGCAGTTTGGAGCTGAGTGGAAAATCGGTTGTCCGCATGGATGCTTTGACAGGAGAAATATATTCCTATGATGCCGTTAGCGGACAAGGGGGCACTCTCAAAGCCGATTTCGATCTTGAGCCAGCCGGAAGCCTAGTCTTATTCTTCTCTAAGCGAAATCTGAAATATCCTCAGGCGCCTGCAATAGCAGGGCATGAAAAGGTTCCGGCTAATTCGGGCGTGGTTGTCAAGAGGTTGAGGGATAATGTGCTGAACGTGGATTTCTGCGACTTGACCGTGAAAGGCAAGGCTTACAAGAATCTGTATTTCGCTTCCGCAGCAGACATAGCTTTCAAGGAGCATGGCTTCGCCAACGGCAACCCTTGGAACACTTCCGTTCAATATAAGCGGAACATACTCGACAGAGACACTTTCAGCGACGGAGGATTCAAGGTTACATACAGGTTCACGATCAACGAAGATTTCGATTATTCCGGATTCAAGCTGGTTTCGGAAAAGCCTGAGATATTTTCTGTTTCTGTGAATGGCAATCCTGTTAAACCTGCTGATGGGGAATGGTGGCTTGACCGTTCTTTCGGGGTTTATCACATCGGGAATGTCGTGCATAAGGGGATAAATGTCGTCGGGGTTAGCGTCAGCCCAATGAGCGTTTTCGCAGAGATTGAGCCAATTTACATATTGGGAGATTTTTCAGTGAGCCCGGAAAAACTGGGATGGAGCATTTCCGCTCCGGTTGGAAATATGGGACTGGGCAGTTGGAAAACCCAGGGGCAGCCTTTCTATTCTTGGGATGTCTCATATGTAAAGGAATATGTCATCGATGACCTTACTAGGCCTTACTCCATCAGCCTCAATAAATGGAACGGAACCGTGGCTGAAGTGTTCGTAAATGGAGAGAAGGCAGGCTCCATCGGATTCGATCCTTTCAGGCTGGACATCTCCAAGTTCCTGAAGAAGGGGGTTAACGAGATTGACGTAAGGGTCGTAGGCAGCCATGCTAACCTTCTGGGACCTTTCTATTCGACTTCAACTCACGGCCTGGCATCACCTTGGCACTGGAAGAATGTCAAGAATGACATTCCGGGCAACGACTACCGCATGTACGATTACGGCCTTATGGAAGACTACGACTTGGAAAAATAACTTGTGTACTTTCATCTCTATTGAATTGAGGGCATGCTGCTTGTGACGGCATGCCCTCTTTTGTTCCCCCAGCACGAATGTACTCTAACGGGTGAAAGTCCACAACCCACCCTGATAGTGGGACGGTTACAGCCAAAGGCGGGGTGTCCCTATCGAGGGGAATCTGAAGGAAGCCAGCGGCTAACGGTTGACCCGATGAACAAGAACTTGGTATAAGGCTGGAAGGCAGGGGCAATGCTGCAAATGAAGTATATGCCCGGAAATTATCCGAACTGCTGACAGTAAACCAAGCGGGTATAAACGGGAAAGAGTACGTCCATAACTGGGGAGGTCTCGCAGACGAGACTTCGGAAAAAAGAAGTCGAGCAGTAACAACGAACTGCGGGAGGTCATCCGAGCTATTGGAAGGTGTCGAACGGATGGAGCGGAGGGGACACCCGTTTGTGCGCTATGCGGACGACAGCCTATACTTCAGCAAGAGCAGACGAAGGGCAGAGAGTGTGTGCGAGGGTTCACGTAGTTCATTGAGAAGAAACTTCCCTTGAAGGTGAGCCGAGAGAAGACGGAAGTGGGCTATGCGCAGGGGATGAAATTCCTCGGCAACTCATTCTATAAGACAGGAGAAGGCTGAAGGTTGCGGGCGCATCCCTGCGCCGCCGCGCCCGTCCCGTTCGTCTTCCCCAGGAGAAGGCTGAAGGTTGCGGGCGCATCCCATGAGCATCGCCAAGCTGAAAGCAAAATTGAAATTGCTGGCAGGCCGAAGCGACGGAATGGGATACGAGCGGCGCAAACAGATACTGCATCAGGCGATGCTGGGCTGGGTCAACTACTTCAAGCTGGCGGATATGAAGAAGTAGCTTGAGACAATAGACCAGTTGCTCCGCAGGCGAATAAGAATGGGTATCTGGAAAGCGTGGAAGCGACCGCGTACACGGGTTAAGAACCTTATCATGTGTGGCATAAAGCCGTCAAGACGGACTCCGTGCAGGCTAAGACCGGGTTAAGAACCTTATCATGTGTGGCATAATGCCGTATTGGGCGCATATCTATGGAAACAGCAGCATGGGATATTAGGCCAATGCGGAAGGCATTATGCACCACGCCGCAGGAAACGACAAACTCCCCCGAGCCGGTTATCCATGCCTTATGGACTGCTCTGTTTCTTCCAGGATCCGTGACGCACTCGGGGGCGTTCATCCAAAGGCACTCACGTACTCACGATTATATTCTTAAACACAATATTTTCGTCTTGGTCTATCAAAAGACAAATGCGTCTCTGCTTTGATGGGATTCAAGCGTAGGTTGGAACGTCATTTTACGAATTGCGGTCGTTTCGGAGTCTTGTCCAATTTCAGCTACGAATTGTTTGCAATTGCGGGACTGCGCCAGATGAGAACAGAAACCGCCGATGTCCATCGCAACGCCATCTCGCCCCAGCCAGTTTCGATTACACTCTCACGAGTCCGTTTAGACTATATATTTCGGGATTATCTACAAGGTACTCACTAGACTAGCCGCAATATTTTCATTATGAATATATTACATTTGCGGCCAAGAGTATGCTGTCAAAAAATCGCAAGGTACTTTCGAAATGCCCTTTCTGCGCACATCTGCTGATGGTTTCAAAAGTATCCTGTCGTGAACTTTTCGTCCACCCCCAGACACGGGCAGGAGGAGCGCGCGCATGTGTCCACTCACGGACATGGGCAGGAGGGGCGCGCATGTGTCCACTCATAGACATCCAGTCAACCCCTGACCGGGATAAGACCTGGGAAGACAACCAAAAACAGGGATAACGACGAAAGTCAACCTTTACCAGTAATAACCTTAAACCAGAGTCAACTTCTATCAGGGATAGACTCAAGTCCGAGGCAACCTAAATCCGGAAATGACACGGGCAGGAGGAGCGCGCACATGTGTCCACTCATAGACATGGGCAGGAGGAGCGCACATGTGTCCACACACGGGCATGGGCAGGAGGAGGTGCCAGAAGTCAGCAAGTTATTGCGCAGCGATGACGTAGATGACATTGGGAGGGACCGTAGCGAACGCAGTGAGAGGAGCCTTATGTAGTAGCCATCGCTGACGCTGCCTTGGCTTCGGCTCATGTGGAAAAGCATGTGTTCATGAACGTCATTCCGTGTCTCCTGTATTTTCCGGGAAGAATGTGGGCAATGCGATGCGCAAGCGATTATGTCGGGGTATGCCTGACCGTGTCGGTGTGCCTGACCGATAGGGTAGGCAAGGGGTGCTGCTCATGTGCTTGATAATCAATATGTTCGTTCGTGCCAATTGCTTACCCTGCCTTTTTTAAATATGTGTGAGCAACGCCCCTATTGATAATCAATTATTTACGAGGATGTTTTGCTCACCCCCTTGAGCCTGCGGTGCCTGTGCGGTGCCAGTGGAGCATGTGGAGCCTGCGGTGCCTGTGGTGCCTGTGCGGGGTCAGTGCGGAATGTTTTATCTGCAGTATTTTCTGTACTGCAGCGCACATATCGCTGTTAAACATGTCCCGTCGGCATAGCCATGAAGCTGGTTAAGCAGCACCAGCGTAGCCGCCGGAGGATCAGTCCGTGAAATCAGCAGACAAGGGTATTGTTCATTGCAACGCCGTGAAATGGGGGGCTCATAGTCACGGCCTTCAAGGACGACAAGATGCGTATTATTCATTGCAACGCCGTGAAATGGGGGGCTCATACGCCGTGAAATGGGGGGCTCATAGTCACGGCCTTCAAGGACGACAAGATGCGTATTATTCATTGCAACGCCGTGAAATGGGCTTTGCACCTGCTCCCTTTTCATTGATGGATTTTCCGTCATTTATCTTCCATGGTGAACAGGTATTCACCGGAGCCGATGGCGATTGAAGTCCTGCGTGGAGAAGCTGATGTTCTCACATCGCTTTCTTCCGTGATCCTTACGCCAAAGTCGAAAATCTTGGAAGGATCAGTTTCTGGTACTATTGCCGTGGCTGTGCAGTTGGATGGGATGGAAACCCTCAGCGAATATTTTCCATCATCTTTCTTCCATTCGCATCTTATCGTGCCGTATGGAGATTCGTACGAGGTTTTCGCATGGGTGATGTCTCCCGTGATTTGCGGGTCGATGATAATGTGCTTGAATCCCACCGAAGATTCGCTTTGCCGTATGCCGCCCAGCCCGCTGAACAGCCATTCCATCAGGTGTCCTAGCATGAAGTGATTGTTGGAGACGAAACCGTAAGCTTGCCAGGATTCGGTAAGGGAAGTTGCCCCGTGAGCAAGCTGCCACCCGTATCCCGGGACATCGTATCTGCTGTTCATGTCGTATATGACGTCTGAGCGACCTCCGGATTCCAGTGCCTGGAGTACGTAGCGATAGCCCACGTCGCCTGCCGTGAGAGAGTTTCCTCTGGATTCAATGTCTCTGACCAGATTCCTCAATATGTCATCTTCATATTCTTTGTCAATCAATCCGACGTAAAGCGGCATGGCGTTGGCAGTCTGGCTGTCTCGGTCAATCACGAGCTTGTCCTTGTCGAAATATTTTAGATTGAAAGATTCCTTGATCTCTTTGGCAAGCTTTGAGTATTTCTCCTCAGCGTCTTTCTCTCCAACCAGGGATGCAATCCTGGACAGGATCGAAACATCGTAGTAGTAAATCGAAGTCGCAGTCACTCCGTTTGAGGTAAGCTGGGAACGGCCAGGGGAGTCCGGCCCTATGTCGAACCAGTCGCCCAGCCCGTAGGAAATTATGTTCCCGTCGGCTTTTGACGAGAGATACTCGACATATCGCCTCATGGCAGGAAAGTATTGGCGGAGAAGATTCTCGTCCCCGTAGAACCGATATGCGTACCATGCGGAGATGATGAATGCGCTTCCCCATTCCGGAGTGTCTTCGAAGCCTTCCACGAAGCGGACGTATTCCGGTGCTATGGTCGGGATGCAGCCATCGTCTCTCTGAGAGACCGACATGTCATGCATTATCTTCTCGTACATTTGCGAGAGATTGTACCTGTATTGAAGGGAATATTGCATCAGATGAGCTTGTTCCAGCCATCCGAGTTTTTCTCTATGAGGGCAGTCCGTCAGGACGCTGGCCATGTTGCTCCTCATCGCCCAGTCTATCAGTTCGTAAATCTGATTGAAAAGCGGCTTTGAGCAGCTGAACGTTCCTGCTTCAGGGGCGGAGTTGCAGGTGTGGATTCCGCACAGGGAAATGATCTCTGGCAGCCCAGACGAATTATCTTCTCCGGACGGGACGGCTCCCTCAACCTGCACGTAGCGGAATCCGTAATATGAAAATTGAGGCTGCCAAGTCGCTATTCCTCTCCCGTCAGTCGTGTATTTGAAATAGTATGGCTGGCCGGAAGCGCTCTGGTTCACCGTGCTGTCCGGGTTCAGAAGCTCGGCTGGACGCAATATTATCTCCCCGGCCTTGTCTGACTTCACGCAAATTCGCACAATCCCTGATGCGTTCTGGCCCAGGTCATAGAGCCAGCCGCTTTTGTTGCGGTATTTCCTTACGACAGGAATCACGGAATGGAAGGTCAGGGGCGTGGACCTGGAAGATATCAGCTTTCCGGGATATTCGGTTGGCAGGGCATGGCTCCAACTCTCGTCATTGAAGCCTTTACCCTTCCAGCCGGCTATTTCTTTCCTTGAATCATAATCCTCCCCTCCGTAGATGCTGGAGAATGTGATAGGGCTTGGAGCAGCTCGCCAGTCCTCATCCGATATGACGTTCTCGACTGTGCCGTCGGAATATTCAATCCTCAGAAGCATTTTCATCTTTGGGGCTCCAAGGGATAGAGTCAGCTTGAAATAACGTTCGTTGGGAATATTATAGAAGCCGTTTCCCAGCATCATGCCGAGCACATTCTCGCCAGGGGAGAGCATCTTCGTCACGTCGAACGTGACATAGAGCGCCTCTTTGCTGAAGAGGGTCCAGCCAGGGTCGAGGAAATGGTTTCCGGTTTTCTTGCCATTCAGGAAAAAATCGAACTGTCCAAGACCGGCTACGAACGCATCTGCGTGTTTCACGTTTTTCTTGACCTGGAAAGATCTCCGGAACTGAGGAAGCTGGTAAAACCCGTTCTTTTTATCTCCGAGCATCTTTTGTGCTGTCCCTAAGCCATGATAGCCAGGGAATATATGTTCTTCAGGCCTGTCGTTCTCCAAGGCAATCCATTTCGCTCCTTGCCAGTCGCTTTCGGAAAGGATGCCCATTGAGAATCGCTGAATTTCGCTCCATTGCGAAGCCCTGCCCTTCTCGTCCCATGCGCGAACCTTCCATTCGTAATGCCCGAAAGATTTGAGCGTCTGTCCTGAGTAGGGAATCAGGACAGAATTCCCGGAGTTGACTTTCCCGCTGTCCCATATCACCTTCCCGGCTTCGTAAGCCATGATCTGATAGGCGGACTGGACATATCCCCGTTCGGGACGGTTGCACTTCCAGCTGAATCTTGGCGCAGTGGTCTCAACGCCAGCTGGATTAGCCTCGAATTCGCAAGTCAGTCCATATAATGAGAAAGAGGTGGCTGCGATTGCCTGGGAAGAAAAGAAAATAGCTGTGATTATCAGGCAGATGTGTTTCATGTGGCGGTCGGTTATTTATCTCCTTCCTTTTGATTTCACCGTGGTCGGGGTGAGTCGGGTCATCAGCACTCCGTGGGAAGGAATCGTTGCGATGACATTGCGGTCGGTTTTCCCGATGTCCTTATGCTCCCAGAGGTCGCGGACATCGTACAGGCCTCCCTCAAGCTCTGGAATATCCATCATGTTGTAATTGAGGTTCCACTCTTTCTCCGACCTGTTGAAGAAGCACACAGCCCATTCGTCACCTGAAAGTTTCTTGACCCATATCTGCTTGTCTCCCATCTCTACGGAGACGTGGGCCTGAACGCCCAGCGAATCCTGGTCAACTGCTATGGCCTCTTTATTCGTGAGAATTGAATGAATCTCATCAGGCATCGACCGGAGGTCGTTGCCTGACATCAGAGGGGCGGCCAGCATGCACCACATAGCGAAATGAGCCACGTTCTCATCGTAAGTGAGATCCCCGTTGCCGACTTCCAGCATGTCAGGATCGTTCCAGTGCCCCGGGCCGGCGAAAGGATAGAGATCTCTGTTGAGGTCGATTATGTCCAATACTCCTAGCCGGCCATCTTTCTTGTCGCCCTTAATCCAGAATTCTCCTATGTCTCCTGTAGTCCTCCAGAGGTGACCTATTCCTTCTGCCCATTCCCAAGGCTTTGTCGATCCCCATTCGCAAATGCTGAACACGATCGGCCTGCCGGCTGCCTTAAGAGCCTCGCGCATAGTGTGATAGGCATTCCATGAATTCGCCCTGTTCTTGTAGCAAAAATCGTATTTAAGATAGTCAACCCCGCTCCGGGCATAGAAAAGCGCATCCTGGAACTCGTGTCCCTGGCTTCCGGGACGTCCTGCGCAGGTCTTGTCTCCGACGCAGGAGTAAATGCCGAATTTCAAGCCTTTAGAGTGGATATAATCGGCGACATGCTTGATTCCGTGGGGAAATCTTTCAGGGTCGCAGACAATCCATCCGTCAGCATCCCTGTCAACTTGCCAGCAATCATCCACAACGATATATTCATAGCCAACGTCTTTCATTCCAGAAGAGACCATGGCATCTGCCATGCCCATGAGCATTTCCTCGCTGACATTGCAGTGGAAGCAGTTCCAGCTATTCCAGCCCATTGGCGGAGTAAGTGCTTGATTGAGAAATTCCTCTTGCGTTAGCGGGGTGGCTTTTTCTGCCTTCTGAGCTAATGCGGGCAGCATCATTAGAACGGCTGTCAAGATGCATAAAATTCGTTTCATGATGTTATTATATTTTAATGGTTGAACTGTGAGTCTTATTGTTCTTTTTTCAGCGCCACCAGCCAGTAGGTACCGCAAGACTTGTGAGGCATTGAGGAAACATATTCCTCGATGCCTTTTACTTTTCTGAAGCGGTTGGAGTCTGTGATTAAGTATTCAGCCGTGATTTTTCCCTCGCCGAGGTCTTTCTGGAAGCCTTCCAGGTCTTTTCCGTAATCCTTGACCGTGCGGCCTAGATACACGTCCATGTTCTCTGCGCTTCGTATGTTCACGGCAACGACTTCTGCCCCATCAGGAATCATTTTCGCAAAATTGCCGAATCCAGCATAATCGTTGATTTTCGGCATCAGGAATGACACCGTGAAGGCGAAAAGCAGGATTGTCACCCCTTGTGCGATGACCGGCTTTTCCCAGCCGCTGCGGAAGGTAAGGATTAATGAATATATCGACCCTGCCGCCAGAATAATCAGCCCGATCACGATGAGAGGGGAGGTGGCGAATGGATATGAAGATGTCATATTCTTGACTATATAATATTCTTTGAATATGGTTAATGCCAGCGCCCCTGCGATGCCGACTATGGCTAACAGAACCATCGGAACGGCCAGGCTCCATTTCATCCAGCTGCGCCAGCCGAAGCGATCTTTGATGAATATGAACAAGTATGCCATCAGAGGATATATCGGAAGCATGTAGATGGCCAGTTTTCCGCTGAATGCCGTCAGCATCACGAAAGTCGCGACTATTCCGGTCAGGAAGAATGTCTCCAGCTCGCTACGGCTCTTTTCTTTGTTGGAGAAGGAAGCGATCAAGGCTCCTGCGAGCAGCAGGCACCATGGGGCGATGCTGTACCATATTGTTATGAAATAGTAATATATCGGAGCTTTGTGATGGAACGAGTTCACCGCCCGCCCGAATGTCTGATGGAACAGCAGGTCGCTCAGGTAGGATTTTCCACCATCGGCGTAAACCCCTGCGAACCACAGCAGACACAGCCCTGCGATTATTCCCCAGGTCTTCCAGCCTAGATATTTCCCAATCGTGCGTCCTTTGCGGACAATCAGCAGAAAGCATATTATCGTTATCGGCGGCATTAGCAGGCCTACTGGACCTTTAGTGAAAACAGCCAGGAAAATCCATATCGGCAGCAGTAAGCTCTGTTTCTTGAATGAACCGATTCCGGAATGCATCATCCAGAACGATCGTAGCGCCAGTATTATGAACAGGCACATCAGCATGTCCATGCGGACGAAAATAGAACAACCCAGGAACAGGAAACAGGTGAGCAGCATGAGTGCGGCGCCGGCTCGCTCCATAGGCTTCTGCAGGAGGCCGGCAGATTTGCGTAGCCAGTCATCTGCTGCCCAGATGATCAGGTAGGCAGGAATCAGCGAGAACAATGCAAGAAACGGCATGCAGCTGTTTCCGAACAGGATCCTGCCCAGCATGACAATCCAGAGGTAAAGCGGCGGCTTGTCGGCGTAGGGCGCTCCGTGGTTCGTGAAAGCGAAGAACTGGCCATTATCAATGGCTTCGTCCGCTATGCTTAGGTATTTAAGCTCGTTGTCCGGCGAGAAATCTCGCAGGAACATTACAGGCAGCAGGCACAGAGTGGCCAGAATGAATACGGCACCTAGAGGATTGTCGTGCAGGAATCTTTTCATGCATCAAATTTAGCATCTTTTGAGTCCTTTCCCAAGATTTTCATGAATATATAAAATTCAAAGCCCGCTTCGCAGCGGGCTTTAATGGTTAGTTAGTAGTGTATTTACCTTTTCTTATGAAAGAAGGTTGATTGTAGTTAGAGTGTTAAATCATTTCAATTGCAAATGTAACGAAAAAATCGTTTCAAGCAAGGATTTTCTCGAAAAAATTTAAACGTTTTATCTTAGAGAACCCTTTTTGAATTGATTATTAATGCTTTCCAGAAGTTCGGGCCTTCTCTCTCTTGTCCGTTGCATGGCCTGTTCTTCCTGCCAGTCTCTGATAAGTTTCGGATTGCCGCTCAGAAGCACTTCCGGGACTTTCCAGCCCTTGTAATCTGCGGGTCTCGTGTAGACAGGAGGGGATAGCAGGCCATCTTGAAAACTGTCGCTCAGGGCAGATGTCTCATCCGTAAGCGCTCCGGGAAGCAGCCTGACGATGGAATCGGCTAACAGAGCAGCAGGAATTTCACCTCCGCTGACCACGTAATCCCCGACGGAGATTTCCCGTGTTATGAGGTGTTCCCTTATCCTTTCGTCTATTCCTTTATAATGGCCGCAAAGAAGCATTATGTTATTAAGAAGAGACAACTCGTTAGAAATGCCCTGATTAAGAAGCTCCCCGTCTGGAGACAGATAGATTATCTCGTCGTAATCTCGTTCCGACCTCAACTCATTTATCATCCTCTCCACTGGTTCCACCATCATCACCATGCCGGCATCTCCGCCATAGGAATAGTCGTCCACCGTCGCCCGAGAGCCGATTCCATATTTCCTGATATTGTGGACGTGGATTTCGACCAAGCCCTTCTTGATGGCTCGTCCCACTATCGAATATTTCAAAGGGCTTTCCAGTAGTTCTGGAACGACCGAAAGAATATCAATCCTCATATTTTATATTCATTTTCGCAAAATTAGAGAATTTAACTGAAAATTAAGTATATTTGTAAGTTGCAAATTGAATCGCAGCTTTTTAGAAACTCAAAAAACATTGCCTTATGAGTGAGGAAATAATCCCTGGTGCAGAAAATACTCCAGATGTGGGAAAAAATGAAGAGGTTGAAAAGGATCAATCAACATTGAATGATGTAGTTGAGAACATCAATGAATCCGTCGTTCCTGATGCTGAAGAGGAGACTCCTCAAGAGCAGACTGTAGATCTGGGAAGCCTGACTCTGGCGGAACTGTCGGAGCGTTTCGACAAACTCTCCCAAGCCGAGGACAGAATGAAGAGAAATAAGGAAGCAGAGGCCATTAAATCAGCTTTCTATCGTCGTCTGTCGAAGGAAAAAGCCGATGCCGGCCTTGGCTCGAAAGTAGATGAGCCATCTTCAAGGGAAGATGTCATAGAGGAAGTCGGCCCACAGACGCAAGAGGAGAAAGAAAATCCGTTTGCGGCCATCGAAACTGCTTTCAAGGGCGTTTATGCTAATTATAAGAAGGAGCGCGCTGAATACAACCGCCAGCAAGACGAGCAGAGAGAGCAGAATTACGAGAAGAAGATGGCTGTCATCGAGGAGCTGAAGGCTCTTGTAGAGAAGCAGGAGGATGTGAATACGACATTCCCGGCGTTCCGCGAACTGCAGAACAAATGGCGGGAGATTGGTCCGGTGCCAGCTTCCAAGTACATAGACTTGAACAACAATTACCAGTTCTACGTAGAGAAATTCTACGATATGGTAAAGATAAACAGGGATCTACGAGACCTGGATTTTAAGAAAAATCTTGAGGCGAAGACTCGTTTCTGCGAGCAGGCCGAGAAACTGGCGGAGGACGAGAATGTAGTCGAGGCATTCCATGAACTTCAGAAACTGCACGAACAGTGGAAAGAATTCGGCCCTGTGGCTAAGGAATTCCGCGAATCTATCTGGGATCGTTTCAAAGCTGCTACTTCTATCATAAATAAGAAATATCAGGCTTATTTTGAGGGGCAGAAAGAAAAGCAAGTTGAGAATCTGGCTCAGAAAACTCAGCTCTGCGAGCTGGTAGAGGCTATAGCTGATAAAGAGGATATTAAATCCTCCAGCGAATGGAACTCTCTGACTACGCAGATAGAAGATATTCAGAAACAATGGAGAACCATTGGCTTCGCCACGAAGAAAGAGAATCAGAAAATTTACGATCGTTTCCGCGCAGCTTGCGATAAGTTTTTCAATAGGAAGAGAGAGTATTATATGCAGTTCAAGGCCGATATGACCGAGAACGTGAATAAGAAGCTTGCTCTCATCGAGCAGGCAGAGGCATTGAAGGACAACAAGGACTGGAAGAAAACCACTCAGGACTTCATCAATCTGCAAAAGCAGTGGAAAGAAATCGGTACCGTGCCTCGCAAAAAGTCTGAGCAGCTTTGGAAGAGATTCCGCGCAGCTTGCGATGCCTTCTTCAATGAGAGAGATAAGAATGTAAGCCCGGAAAACGATTACTACGGTAATCTCAAGGCTAAGAAAGCCATCATTGAAGAAATCAATGCTTACGAGCCTAACGAAGATGCAGACGTAAATGTTCAGGCTGCGAAAGATTTCTCTGATCGCTGGCAGTCTGTCGGTTACGTGCCTTTCAAGGAAAAAGATAGCATTCAGAAAGCGTTTGCTGACGCTATGCAGGCTAAGTTCCCAGGTTTTCAGGCAAGGCCGTCACGCGGAGGCGGGCGTGGGGATTACCGAAGGCCTATGTCCGAGAAAGAGCGTCTTGTGCAGCAATATAATAAGCTGCAGCAGGATATCGTCACATTCGAAAATAACATTGGTTTCTTCTCCGAGTCAAAGAACTCGGCCCCGCTGATTAAACAGATGCAGGATAAGATTGAAGCATCCAAAGCTGAGTTGAGTGAGCTTGAGGCTAAGATTAGGAAAGTGGAAGAGAGCGAAGATCAGAATCAGTAATGGATAAGAATTCTATTATCGGAATAATCCTCATGGGGTTGGTCCTCTTCGGGTTCACCTTCTATGAGAACAAGCAATATCAGAAAAGAGCGGCTTATCAGGCCCAGCTGGATTCGATAGCCTACGTTGAACAATTGAAGGCTGACTCGATTGCTGCTGCGAATGCGGCAGTCATTGATTCAGCCAAGACAGGCTCACCTGTTATGGACACCGTCGTTCGCCAGCGCATATTCAAGGATTCGCTTCTGGATGCTTCTCATCAGGCAGAAGGCTCCTTGTACACGTTGCAGAATGACAAGATGGAAATCGCCTTTACCACGAAAGGCGGTCAGCCGTATTCAGTAAGACTTAAAGATTACAGGAATTACGACAGCACTGACCTGTACATATTCAAGCCTGGAGAAAGCCATTTAGGCATTCAGGTCTACGCTGGCGAGAATATCAATACATCTGACTTCAATTTCGCCCTTGCCGAGCAGACGGACACTTCCATTGCGATGAGGCTGATGTTTGAGGGCGGAGCTTACATTGAGCAGAGGTATTCTATAAGCCAAGGCTCCTATGTGGTTAACGACAGGCTTTCATTCATAGGGATGGACAAGGTCATTCCAAGAAATGTCACTAACATAGACATTGATTATTTCATGACCTTGCCACGAATGGAGAAAGGCTATAAGAATGAGGTTCAATACTCGAAGCTTGACTATTATTTCAATGGCGAAAAGAAGCCGGAGGAGATGGGCAAAGGCAGGAATGCCGAAAAGAGGGTGGACAACAGAATCGGCTGGTTTGCTTTCCAGCAGCAGTTTTTCTCTGCAATCATGAGGGCCCCGGAGGAATTCTCTTCTGCAGATTTCGACATCAATTTCTTCCCTGAGGATGACGCTGATCGAAATCTGATGACTTGCGATGCCAGGCTGAGGGCTGATTTCATTCCCGGGAACAGCGAGACGGTCATTCCGTTCGAGTTCTATTTTGGGCCTAACCATTTCAGGACTCTGAAATCGTATGACCAAAAGTATGAAAAGATAATACCTCTGGGCGGCTGGCTGGTAGGCTGGTTCACGAAATACGTGATTATCCCGCTGTTCGATTTCCTGCATAAGTTCATTAGCAACTTCGGGCTCATCATTCTGCTCATGACCATATTCATAAAGATCGTGGTCCTTCCTTTTGCTTTCAAGTCGTATTCCTCTTCTGCCAAGATGGAAGCCATCAAGCCGGAGATTGACAAACTGAATGAGAAATATCCTAAGCAGGAAGATGCCATGAAGAAGCAGCAGGCTCAGATGGATCTGTACAAACGGGCCGGAATAAGCCCGATGGGCGGCTGCCTCCCTATGCTGTTGCAGTTCCCGATCCTGTGGGCCATGTTCAGGTTCTTCCCAGCTTCCATCGAGCTTCGACAGCAGAGTTTCCTATGGGCAGATGACCTTAGCGCATACGATTCCATCTTGGATTTCGGAACAAGGATACCATTGTTGGGAGACCATCTGTCGCTGTTCGCATTGCTGATGGCAGTCTCCATGTTCTTTTATTCGAAGATAACGACGAAGAGTCAGCCTGGAGGCAATGATCCGAATATGGCGGCGATGAAGTTCATGAGCGTGTGGATGATGCCGATCATGATGTTCTTCATTTGCAACAGCCTGTCGGCTGGCCTTAGCTATTATTACCTGATTTCTAATTTGATTACCATGCTTGAAACTTGGGTTATCAAGAAGTGGTTCGTGCATCCTGAGGAAATCAGGGCGAAGCTGGCTGCTACTGAAGGGAAGGCCAGGCCAAAGAGCAAATGGCAGCAGAGGCTGGAGGAGGCTCAGAAGATGCAGCGCAAGATGCTGGAGGAGCAAGAGAAAAAGCGAGGGCGCAGATAAAGAATATGATAGAAGAAAATTTAAAGAATATCCTTTCGGAGCTGCCATCAGGAGTAAAACTGGTGGCAGTCTCTAAATTTCATCCTTTCGAGGCCATCCTTATGGCGTATCAGGCTGGGCAGAAAGTCTTTGGAGAGAATCGTCCGCAGGAGTTCTACAGGAAGGTCCTTCAGCTGCCACAGGACATAGAGTGGCATTTCATCGGACATCTTCAGACCAACAAGCTTAAGCTCGTCCTGCCATATGCTTCTCTGGTCGAATCCATAGATTCTTTCGAGCTTCTGGATGCCGTCCAGCGCTGGGGCGTGGCTCATGACAAGGTGATTGACGCTCTTCTGGAATTGCACCTTGGTGCTGAGGCGACTAAAGGCGGTTTCACTGAGACTGAGATAGAGCAGGTGCTTTCTAATACATACTCTCACGTGCGTTTCCATGGCCTGATGGGCATGGCGACCAACACCGATGACGAGTCTGTCATTCGAGCCGATTTCAAACGCATTCAGGATTTTAAGTTGCATCTGAATGCCGAGCATCCTGAGCTGTCGGATTTCACCGAGCTCTCCATCGGCATGTCTCACGACTGGAAGATTGCCCTGGAGTACGGCGCCACCATCGTCCGCATCGGCACAGCCATCTTCGGCCCGCGGCAGTACTAAATCCTATCGCAGACTATCAGGTAGTTTCCGGCGGCGTGCTGCAATTCTATCCGGGCGCCGAAGATCATGGCATCGTCTCCGGAAGCGACGCCGAGGCGGGTGCGGAGTTCGTCGCTGGAAAGCGGGATGTTCTTGGCGGAAACCTCACTGCGAGGATATTTCTTGCCGACGGTCTTGGCAGAGGCTTTGTCGAAATGGAGCAGCTCTTTTACCATGAATATTTTGCCGAAGGGTTCGAGGGCTTTTGATTTCTCGGATATCTCGGAATCGTTCAAAGGACATGGAAAAGTGCATAAATTCGTGAATTTTCCAAGTTTGACAAGTCCGAGCCGATTGCAGAAAGCGTTCACGGCACCAGCCTTAGTTAGCGATTTCCCAGGCTCGAAAATCACTCTCATATAGGTTGAGTCTGGCAGCGTAGCCTTCGACTTGGAAATCTCTTCCTGGCTGAAATTCAACATGTTGCCATCCTCTGCGCAAACGTATTCCATCTCGCCATTCCACTCTCTGTCCATCCATATCAGCAGTTCCTTGCACTCTCCGCCATTTGACACGACATGAATCTCCCTGATCCAATTGCCGTTCCAGCCTGTATTGAAGGTCTTTTCCGAATATTCCTCATAGCAATGGTTCAAACGCTCGGTGGTCAGGCTGATGTCAGCCATGGGGGAGAGCTTCAAAAGAATGTTCCTCGAATATGAGAACAAGGCTGGCAGCAGTTTCAGCACGTCCGGCTGGCAGTCCTCTATCATATAAAATTTGTTGCCGTTAGAACCTCGCCTGGACGGGTCTAAGAATATGATGTCTGGATGCATAGTCTCGGATTGCTCCAAGCCCAAGTTGCCGGTGTCATAATGACTTGAGCGAAGAATGTCGGGTAGAGACTTGGCGGTGAGTTCGGTGCAGGATATTCGTATATTCTCGATGCCTAGGACATTGAAGTTGTGCCTAGCCGCCTCTGCCAGGACTGGATTCATGTCATTGTACAGCACCTCGCCAGCAACTTTCGAGAAGGCTGCCGCATCTATCCCCAGCCCGCCGGTGAGGTCGGCTAGAACGGACTCCCCGCCAGGCAAGGTAGTATATTCACGGATAATCTTCTCCACCAGCTTGGCCTTGTAAGTGGCTGTTGCAGAAGAACTGCACTGCTCTGCACACAGCGCCGTCGGGTAGATTAGGTCCGTCCGTTCCCACCAATCCGGCACCTTCTTCCGTAGTTTTTTCCTCGCCTCGATTGTGTTTACTGCCACATCCTTGCTGGAAAGTTTCCCAAGCTTGATGCCCTCTGGCGCAGGCCATTTCTTCATGGACAGCATCAGCGACGCAGTGTCCGAATCAGCATGTTCTATTATGAATTTCTCGAAATCCGTCATGCAGCAAAAATACGAATTATTGATAAATGTCAAGCCCAAAATTAGCATCTCCATTTTATTTGGATTTTACTGGGAAACGAACTATTATTTTGTGTTATATCGTTTTATTCCTTATTTTTGAAAGGTAATCCTTCCGGGGATATAATGCTATTTAGTGGATGTTTGTTTGCAGTTTTGTTTGAACCATTATGGAGAAGGCCCTCCTTAAGAGGTGTTTCGCATTAGCGAAACTTGAGTTATTCTATTATTCTGGAAATGAAATCAATAAATGTAAAAATCCCTAAATTGGGAATCAATGCTAATGTGAAATGCACAGCACTTGTTTACCTTCTTATTACTTCAGTTGATGACAGTCGGGCGGAGCTCTTTTTCTCGAAAGTCGAGAATAATGCCAGAGACATGATAATTCCTCCTACTCTCTTGGCATCCGGAGCTGAAATCGATATTGATGTGGCAGGAGAAGAAGACGAGATGGATATCAAGGAGGAAACAGCATATCTAACTGAATTGGAGGGGTATCTGCAAAGTAAAGGACTTATATGAATATTCTGAAAGTAACTCATAATGGAAAGGCATATTATGGTGAGCTTCCGCACAGTTCGATCATAATATCAAACAAAGAAGAAGGTGAACTGCGCATCGTATTCGGGGGCACTGATGAACGTTCGCAGCAGGTAGAATGGTTGTTATCGGGTCTATCGATTGGTGACAGGCTGAAAATCCAGATTGTGGAAGACAATGGCGAAAGGTCTGAGCCCCTGGATCTTGACAGTGTGTACCTTGCCGAATACAACTCTCTGAAGAAGAAATTGGGGAAGTGATACGAAATTAACGATGTAGTCCCTTTGACGTATTCACCGAAAAGCCGCCTCGGAGTGCGAATTCCCGCTTTCATGGCGTAATATTCCCTGAATTATGAGTATATTTATATGCTAAAAAAACAGAATCTATGGCACAGGATTACATCGAAGCTGCAAACAGGTGGCTTACAGGAGATTTCGACCCGGAAACCAAAGGCAAGATCATAGAACTAAGAAATAACGATCCTGCTGGTTTCGAGGACGCTTTTTATAAAAATCTTGAATTCGGAACAGGAGGACTGCGCGGGCTGATGGGCGTAGGCACCAACAGGATGAATAAATATACCGTCGGCATGGCGACTCAAGGTCTTGCGAACTATATTTTGAAGAAATGCGTAGGCGACGACCTTAGAGTGTGCATTTCCTACGACAGCAGAAACAATTCCAAGGAATTCGCCAAGATTGCCTCGGACGTTTTCAGCGCGAACGGACTGCACGTCTTCATATTCGACAACATTCGCCCTACGCCAGAGCTCAGCTATTCCATCCGCAAGATGGGGGCGGTCGCAGGAGTGATGGTGACGGCCTCGCACAATCCAAAGGAGTATAACGGATACAAGGTCTATTGGTCGGACGGAGCGCAGATCGTGCCGCCTGTCGATGGGGAAATCATCGATGAAGTCTCAAAGGTGAACGACCCGTCGCTGGTGAAGTTTGAGAGGGGAGAGCATTGCGGCGAGGTTGAGCTGATGGGTAAAGAAATGGATGAGGCGTATCTTCATGACATTCTCTCGCTCACCCTCAGTCCGGAGTCTCGAGCGCGTCATTCGGACATCAAAATCGTTTATACGCCGCTTCATGGCACTGGGGTTCGCATAGTTCCTGAGTGCCTGAAGAGGCTCGGATTCACGAATGTCTACCATGTTTACGATCAGGACATCAGCGATGGCAATTTTCCTACCGTCGTGTCTCCGAATCCGGAGGAGCCGGCGGCAATGAAGATGGCCTTGGATGTTGCCGAGGAGAAGAAAGCCGACATAGTCATGGCTACGGACCCGGACGCTGATCGCCTGGGCATAGCGGTTCGCGACAACGATGGCAACATGGTGCAGTTCAATGGCAATCAGACTGCTTCGATGCTGACATATTATATTCTGACCCGCTGGAAGGAGCTTGGCAAGCTGGATTCAACTAAATATATTGTCAAGACGATTGTCACGACCCAGCTCATTGCCGAGATCGCTGAAAGCTTCGGAGTCAGGTGTTACGATGTATTGACCGGCTTCAAATGGATAGAGGAAATCGTGCACAAAAACGAGGGCAAAGGATATTTCATCTGCGGAGGCGAGGAAAGCTATGGTTTCAACGTGGGAGAGTTCGTTCGCGATAAGGATGCTCCTGTGGCTTGCTCGATGGTTGCGGATTGCGCCGCATGGGCTGCAGACCAGGGGCTGACACTGTATCAGCTGATGCAGAAGATTTACAAGGAATATGGCTATCGCAAGGAGTCGATGGTCTACATCGTTCGTAAGGGGAAGTCCGGGGCTGAGGAGATAGCTGGCATGATGGACGACATGAGACAGAATCCTCCGAAGGAGATTGCTGGAATCAGGGTTTCCAAAGTCATTGATTATGAATGTCCCGACAAGACCGGCCTGCCTAAGTCCAACGTGCTTCAGTTCTTCAATGCGGAAGGGGATGTCGTGACCGTCCGCCCATCAGGCACAGAGCCGAAAATCAAATTCTATTTTGGTGCCAAAGGGGAATCCGCCGACGCAAAGCTCAAGCAGCTAGCCGACCAGTTCGTGAAATAAAAAAAGCCGGTCATTCGACCGGCCTTTTTTATGGCTTGAGCCACTCATCAGATTCGAACTGACGACCTGCGCGTTACGAATGCGCTGCTCTACCGACTGAGCTAAAGTGGCTTTTGAACATTTCTCTGGTAAATGAGCATGCAAATATAATCAATTTTCTTTAGTTAAGGCTATATTTGCAAACGAAAAATTTATTAATATGAAATATGATGTCGTGATAATTGGCGGCGGCGCATCTGGCCTGCTCGCAGCCCATGGGGCGAAAACCGCTTCTCCTGATGCCAAGGTGGTTATTTTGGAAAAGATGCCTCGCCCGGGAAGGAAGATTCTGTTCACGGGAAAGGGGCGCTGCAACTTCACGAATGTCAAGGATTGGAACGATTTCTCGACCCATATTCGCACGAACCCGAATTTCGTTAAGCCTTCCTATTACAATTTCACGCCTGACGACATGATAGATTTACTGGAGAGCAATGGTCTCGAGACGGTAGTGGAGAGGGGAGACAGGGCTTTCCCGTATTCTCATAGGGCATCGGATGTTGTGGATACGCTTGTGCAACTGGTACTGAAAGATGGAGTGATGCTGCTCTCTGACCGTGAGGTAAAGGATGTCCTGAAATTCGATGGCGGTTTCTCTGTACTTACATCAAGCGGGGAGCAATTCGATGCATCCAAACTTATAATATCAACCGGAGGCCTGTCATATCCGGGAACAGGATCGACAGGTGACGGTTACATGTTCGCAAAAAAGCTAGGACACAGCGTAACCCCAACTTTTCCTTCTCTCACTGCTCTTGTCCCTAGAGGATACAAGATCATTGAAAAACCAGATATGGAGATGCGCGGACACATTGACAGGGGACTGCCGATGACAGCCGCAGGGCAGGATCTCATGGGGGCGAAGCTTAAGAATATATCGCTGACTGTCTTCGTTGACGGTCAGCAGCAAGAGTCTGAGTTCGGAGACGTGGACTTCACTGATGGCGGCATAGAAGGGCCGATTGGTTTCCAGGTCAGCAGGCATTGCGTAAAGGCGATGATGAATGGGAGTAAGGTTTCCGTGTCATTGGACCTCAAGGCAGGAGTACCGCTTGAAGAACTCTCGGAGCGTATTCACTCTCTGTGGGCGGAAATTGAGAACGATCCGCGCTCAAAGGGATGGAAGGATGGCAGAGGATTGAATGGCAAAGAGATGTACAGGATATTGCTCGGAAAATTAATGCCTTGGGAACTCATTCCTGGATTCCAGGCCTGGAATCCGTCGATATTGAGTTTCACGCAAAACGATACTCGTGCTTGCGGATCTCGCTCACGGGCATCTTATTTTTATCAGGCAAGACACAAGGGTGCTTTTCAGTCTCGGGATGGCAGAAGGCAGTCCAAATATCAGAAGCGTTCCTACAGCGTAGATCTTGACCTGCTTGCCAAGTGCCTGAAAGATTGGAAATTTGACATTGATGGCTACGTGGGGTATGAGCGCTGTGTCATTACTGCAGGTGGCGTTTCAACCGATGAGGTGTTTCCAAAGACAATGGAATCCAAGATTGCGCCTGGCCTGTACCTTTGTGGTGAAGTACTCGATATGGATTGCGACACCGGCGGCTACAATCTCCAATGCGCATTCTCCACAGGCTACCTCGCCGGCCAGTCCGCCGCAAAAGCATTGTGATCCATCGCGACCCTCCTCCGCAGGCTGCGACAAGGACAACATTGATGACCTTCCTACCCAACGCATTGTAACCCATCGCGACCCTCCTCCGCAGGCTGCGGCAAGGACAACATTGATGGCCTTCCTACCCAACGCTTTGTAACCCATCACGACCCTCCTCCGCAGGCTGCGGCAAGGACAACATTGATTGCCTTCCTACCCAACGCATTGTAACCCATCACGACCCTCCTCCGCAGGCTGCGGCAAGGACAACATTGATGGCCTTCCTACCCAACGCAGTGTAACCCATCACGACCCTCCTCCGCAGGCTGCGACAAGGACAACATTGATGGCCTTCCTACCCAACGCATTGTAACCCATCACGACCCTCCTCCGCAGGGTACTTTCGGGTCCTTTTGTAACTTTCTCTCTGTAAATAAGTTGCCGAAGATAGGATGCGTATCTTGTCAAATTTTTACAAGGTACTTTTTTAATACGTCTCAGACTGCGACTTGTTCATGCTTTCTAAAGTATCCTGTATTGCGGATACGACCAGTTTCTATCCTGTATTGCGGATACGACCAGCTTCTATCCTGTATTTCGGATACGACCAGCGCCTGCGAATCACTTCCAGCCGCCGAACCGCTTGACGGTTTCAGAATCCAGTCCACAAATCCGACAGATTTGTTTTACGTCGGAGCCATATTTGTTTCTCAGAAGCCGGGCAAAAATACGCCTCATTGTCACGTCCATCTCGTCAAAGCCTTTTACTCCGTAATATTCAAAATCTTTATTCAGCTTCTCCATAAGCGTAGTATCATCGTACATCGCACGATTTTCGTTCATCTCATATCTGGCACTTTCTTGTTCCACTTTCCAATTGCTAAGTTGCAAAAAAAACTCCACCGGGCTTGCGAATAGTTCTTCAACTTTCCGGCAATTGACGTAGGATTCTGGCAGAATGTAGCCGTTTGCGACCAAGTATTCGCTTGGCAAATCTACACAGGTTGACAAGTCGGACTTGATTTGTTTTCTGCTCATTTCCTCAATACGATACGGCTTTGCATCGAAATTATTCCTGCGGAAATACAGCCGGCAGGTATTCCAAGGGTAAGTGTATGGGTCACAAATTCTTGCCTTAAGGCAATTCCGCAGAATGTATGCTACTTCTGTCTTGAACATTTCAGGGCTGGTGATCTCTACAAGAACAGGTTTGAGTCTGCGAAGAGGATGCGATGAGTTCTGGATGCATTTGCCGAGCCTTGTTTTCAACTTGCAGAAGAATCGGATGGCTTCGGCTTTTTTCCCGGAAAGGAGAAAATGAAAATGATTGTTCATTAGAGTAAAGCAGAAGATAATGATGTTCATTCCCTGCAATGCTATTGGAATGCTATTCATGCCTTGCCTGAAATCTTCAACGGTTTTGAAGATCAGATTATCTGGCAGTTCATCCGAACAAAGATGCCAATATTTCCTAGATTCGTTTTCCATAGCCGGTGAATTATCATGGTGATTTCTTTCCCAACGCAAACTTACACAAAATGAGCATGTCGTATAAACATTTTCATAAAATTTGATTCATTTTTTTCTGTTTTTTTAAGAAATTTCTGTTTTTATCAGTGCCCAATGAATTTTGCTGTTGACAGGATACTTTTGAAAGTGAGGCTGGAACGTTGCTGGAGGCATATTCTAAAAGTACCTTGTCAAATTTTTGCAAGGTGCTATTTACTCTTTTTTGTAATATATTAATAATTAGCGAATTAGTTCCGAACGAGAAAGTATCGTGCAGCTAAGTGCTTAGAAAGGTCCGGAGCCGAGCATTTCGTAGTCCTGGGAAGCCGAGGCGAGCGTATCCAGCGAGGCTGGGATGGAGCCTTCTTTTGAGATGTTGTCACTTGAGGCTGGGATGGCGCCTTCACCTGGGATGTTACCTGCGGCTGGGATGGAGCCTTCTTTTGAGATGTTGTCACTTGAGTCTGGGATGGCGCCTTCACCTGGGATGTTACCTGCGGCTGGGATGGAGCCTTCTTTTGGGATGTTGTCACTTGAGGCTGGGATGGCGCCTTCACCTGGGATGTTACCTGCGGCTGGGATGGTGATGGATGCTGGGGCGTACCATGCGGCGAACTGGCCGTCAGAGAGACCGCGCTGAGGCATGTCGAATATTATGAATATGCCGCCGGGGCGTTTCACGAGCCATGCATCCTGCAGCGGCTGGCGGTAGCGGATGCGGACTTTGTAGCGGCGAACCTCTCCATTACGCATTTCGAGATCGGTGCGGATCCAATGAATATTCTCCGGAGCAATGCGTATGCAGCTACGAGACAATCCTTTGTGCCGATGGCCTTCACCTACGTAAATTATGTTGCGTTCTATGTCTGTCGCTATCACGAATAGCGAGTCCTTGTGCCCGCCGATGTTCAGTCCCTTTCTCTGCCCGATGGTATAAAACTGCGCCCCATCGTGCCTGCCTACGACCTTCCCCCATGGATTGTCCACATATCGGGTTTTCTTCACGTGATGCTTTCCGCTACGATAGGTTTCTGTCTCAAAAGTCAGGGAATCGTAACTGATCGGCTGCGAGAGCCGCATCAAGGTTTCATCGGAAAGTGCAGCAATCTTATCGGCGGAATATTCATTTGCCCTGCCCTTTACGTCCAAACGCACATTGTTGAAAGCTGCCCCGCCAGAATCCTCGGAAGAATATTCAGTTGTCATGAGCGGTTCCCCAGGCTCGGCAAGCAGCGATGCCAAAGTGTCGTGGCTGAACTTATACTGCTCATTGTCAGAGTAGAAAGAATCGTAGACCTCCACTACATCTCCTTCACGAGGCAGAAGCTTCTGCTTCAGGAAAGTTGGCAGGTCCACTTTGCCGACGAAACATATTCCCTGAGAGTCTTTCTTGTCTGCCGACGGCAGGTCAGCTTCGTGCGCAAGACGTCGAACCTCTGGCTTCGTCAGGCCTCCTATAGGGAAAAGCGCAGTCGAAAGCTGTTCCTGGCTGAGCTGGCAGAGGAAATAGCTCTGATCCTTGTTCGGATCAATTCCTTCGAGCAACCTGGATTGTGGGATGCCGTCAATGACGACAGGCCTGCCAGAAGCATCCAGCAGTGGAGCCTTGCGGCAATAGTGTCCCGTCGCAACCATGTCAGCACCCATTTTGCGAGCAGTCTCCCAGAAAGCATCGAACTTGATTTCCCTGTTGCAAAGCACGTCAGGGTTAGGAGTGCGTCCGGCGTGATATTCATTGAACATATACTCCACCACCTTTGCCCTGTATTCCTTGGAAAGGTCCACGAAATAGAAAGGAATGCCGATTTTCCGTGCCACCAGCTCTGCCACGTATCTATCCTCCTCCCATTCGCAGTCCCCGTGCAGAGTGGCGTCCGCATCGTGCCAGTTCTGCATGAACATGGCGAATACGTCGTACCCTTGCTGCTTCAGCAGCAGGGCAGCAACGCTGGAGTCCACGCCTCCTGACAGTCCTACGCATATTTTCATGATGCGGCAAAGTTAGTCAATTGCCAAATTTTGTACAATTTTTGCTATCTTGCATTTCACTTTTATCAACATAATTGAATATGAAGACGCTCAATCTGGAAATAAATTACACTGAATATTCTTCATTAGACGAAATGTCAGCGGAAGACCAGGAATTGGTACGCGCAGCGGTCGAGGCTCAGAAAACATCATACGCACCATATTCAAAATTCAATGTCGGAGCTGCCGTACGTCTCGATGACGGCACAATCGTGAAAGGCTCCAATCAAGAAAATTCCGCTTATCCCTCCGGCCTCTGCGCCGAGCGTACCGCAATGTTTTCTGCGAACGCGACTTATCCGGGAAGAGCGATGGTCGGGATTGCCATAGCAGGAGGCTTTGAAGGCGGCATAGACAATGCTCCTTGCTCGCCTTGTGGGGCCTGTCGGCAGGTAATGGCAGAGTATCAGACCCTTGGAAAAAGGAATATGGCTGTGATCATGGTCGGAGCCTCTAAGATTTGGAAATTCGAGAAAGTTGAAGATATCCTTCCTTTCATATTCGGCAGCTTCAACGAGAAGAAGTGAGCCATCTCCGGCAAGGGACGAATTCCCGGAAAACCTGGTATATTTTCCGGGATACTTGGCATAATGACATAAAAAGACTATATTTGCAGCGGGGAAAGTCGTACACGACCAGCTCCCTCTGAATCCCCCCAGGGCTGGAAGGCAGCAAGGGTAAGAGGTTGTAGCGGTGCGATGTGCTAAGCTTTCCCTTTTTTCGTATCCATTGTGGAATACCTTGCCTGGCAGAGTCCTACGCTTCGCCACATTTTGCATATTTCGCCACAAATATCCTTTTTTAGCAAATGCCAATTGGCTTATCATTGCCTGGGCTAGCGTATTATTTATAAATTTGCCCTCGCAAAAATTAAATCTGCTTTTTTTATGAAAGATTTTAAAGAAATTTTCGAAAGCCATTACACCTGGATCGAGGGATTCATGCGCAATGTCAGGCGTTATGGCGAGAGAAATGCCATGGTCGACCCGGATCAAGACAAGACATGGACTTACGAAGAACTTAACAGTGACTGCAACAAGCTTTGCAACGCCCTGCTTCATGACGGAGTTACGAAAGGTGATGTCGTGATGACCCAGCTTATGAACTGCCCCGAGTTCGTATTCGCCTATGTCGCATGCCATAAAATCCATGCTGTAGGCAGTCCGGTTAGCTTCAGGCTCAGCCCTGGAGAACTTGCCCAGAACCTATTGGATGCGCATCCGAAGGTGTTGGTCTTCGATGCTGGAAAGAAGAACGATGTTCTTGAAGCAATGAAAATTGCGAATTTCAAGCCTTTCAGATTAATAATAGTCGGAGGCGAGGGCGAAGGAGACATAGTCTCTTATAATGAATATGTCAGAGCGTTCCCAAGGGAGGAGCCTCCGTTCACGTGCGAGTACAATATCTATGACGAGACGACACGGCTATATACTTCCGGCACGACTGGACGACCTAAAGGCGTGCCGCTAACCAGCATAAATGAGGTTCTTTCCAGCCACGACGTGATGATTCATTTCCCGATGAGTTACAGGGATGTCACCATGAACACAACGCCATGGTTCCATAGGGGAGGCTTGCATTGCGCGGGCCCTTGCCCTACTTTCTATGCTGGAGCCTCTCTCGTCGTCATGAGAAAATTCGACCCTGAAATCACGCTGAAATACACAGCCAAATACAAGATTACATTCTTGATAGGAGTGCCTACCGTTCTTGAAAATCTTGCGGACGAGCAAGAGAAGAAGGGTTACGACCTGAGCACTCTGAAAGGAATCGTTACCATGGGCAGTCCGCTGGAGCGTTCTGCTTGCATTCGTTATCAGCAAGTGCTGACTCCGAACATATTCAATGGGTATGGCACTACCGAGACCTTCTGGAACACATTCCTGAGGCCGTTCGACCTTCCCGAGAATGCCGGAACGGCTGGCGCTTCTTGCATCGATGATGACGTGAGAGTTGTTAAGGTGTACGAAGACAGACGCGCCGAGCCGGATGATCTGGCTCGGCAGGATGGGAGGGAAGTCGGCGAAGTCATCATTTCTTCGCCTGCGAAATCCCCTTACCAGTACAGCAATAATCCTGTTGAGACGGCAAGTAAATATTACAAGGACTTCATTTACACTGGCGACTTGGCTACCTGGGACGATAAGTCTTTCATAACCATCATAGGCAGAAAGGATGACATGATCATATCTTCTGGGGAGAACATCTATCCTACTCAGATAGAGGAGATTCTCAATGGATTTCATAAGGTGAAGGACTGCATAGTGACCGCCGTTCCAGACAAGATGCGTGGTCAGGTGGTCACTGCGTACGTAGTCAAGGCAGACGAGTCGCTGACGGTCGAAGAGTTGGACCAGGATTTCAAGGACAGTCCTGACATAGCTAATTTCAAGCGCCCGCGTTACTACAGGTTCGTCTCTCAGCTGCCTTACACCGCCACAGGAAAGAAGCTTCACGTGAAGATGAAGGAGATAGCGGAAGATGATCTGAGGAACGGCCTGCTGCTCGTTGTCTGAGATACGGAATTCTCCTGCCACTGAGGCGGAATATTCATATTGCAGCCGAGGCCAGCCCCCTCGGCTGTTTCATGCCTAGTCGCCGGTCCTGCCTCACGCTCCGCTGTGTCATTCACTGTAATCGTAGGAAATTTGCTAACTTTGATGATGGAAAACCGATTTGCGATATGATTCACAAGAATGTTCAGATGATGGATGCCGGATGTGTCCTGTTTCAGACGGAGAAGCCTTACGGAATTGTCCTGGGAGGTGTTAAGCGTGAGATGGAGAAGTTCGGCAAGGTTCTGAGGAAAACGGAATTTAATCCAGAAGACTTGCCAGAAACCACTGGCGACTGCGATTTGTTCTTGGATTGGTCTGCCTGGCATCGTCTGCGCTGCATTGCATGTAAGGTGGAAGACGCCGGAATAGTGGGCAAGACGGATGAAGGGGAGGAAATCCACCGTTATGCAGCCACATTCAAAGAAGGCAATGCCAACGCTCCGATTCGTAAAATATTCGCTTGGGGACTTGCCATTCTGCTACTCCTCGTCAGCATATTCATAAAATTCCCAATGCCAAGGCCCTTAGCCATAATTATCGCCATAGTACTTGGCATCGGCGTAGTCATCCTGCTCCTTCGCCCCAGCCAAAAAGCCCAGAGAGCAATCCGAACCCTCTGCAGCATCATAGCACAAGCCAAGTGACCACGCCGCCCCTCGGCCTACTTCACATCCACCCTCCGAAACGCCGGACAGTCGCTTCGTCTAAACCTATCAGCCTGCATACCTGTTTCACGTTCGAGCCATAAGCATTCCTCAGTATCGGCACGAATATTCTTTTCATGGTATCGTCCATGTCATTGAAACCAGAAACACTATATTCCTTAAACTTGGGTTGAAGTTTTTCAAGCAATACAGTATCTTCGTACATGGCTTTGTCGACTGGCCCTCTATCCTGTTCTATTGATTTTTTCTCGGATGCCCATTCAAGCTGGGCCGCTTTCTGTTCGCTTTTCCAATCTTTCAGATACCAGAAAAGATTCAGTGCAGATCCGAACAAATGCTCAACGGTAGCTACTTGCACATAAGATTCTGGCCGGATTATTCCATTCGCAATTAGGTAGCCATCAGGGAGATGCACCCTGGTCGACAATACATTCCGGATTTCCCAGCCGTTCATGTCTCCTATTCTTCTAAATGTGAACTTATTGATGCAATGTTTGAAATATATTCCTCCGGTGCTCCAAGGATAATTATAAGGATCATTCATCTTTGCGGCAACGCAGTTCCTCAAAATATATGCGACTTCATTTCTGAACATTTGTTCGTCTGTGACTTCTATCAGCTTGAAATTTAAGCCTTTCAGTGGCGACTGAATTCTATGCTTTTTCGACAAGTGAGCAGCAAGACGTCTTTTGAATTTCGTGAAGAATTCTGTTGCTGCGTCAACCGTGCCACTTATCAAAAGATGTACATGATTATTCATCAGGATGAAGCAGTAGATGCAGATACCTGTCTCTTGCAGTGCGATAGGGATGCTATTCATGCCGAACTTATAGTCATCCAACGTTTTGAAAATAATTTTGTTAGGAAGCTCCTGAGAGCATAAGTGCCAAATGTCTTTCATAGTTAGCGTGTTTAATGTTGTGTCTAAGTTATTGAAAATGTTTTTTGCATGCAATAAAATTTTACGGTTTTTCAGGTTCTCTCGGGGTAACTGGGGAGTCTGCGATGGTAGCTGTCTACGAGCGTGCGGTCATGGCTCCTGTGACGTTGATAACGAATATATTACAGAGGGTCGCTTCACGCTCGTATCGTCAGGCAGTTGAGCGTGCGGTCATGGCTCCTGTGACGTTGATAATGAATATATTGCTGAGGGGGTGCCTCACGCTCGTATCGTCAGACAGTGGAGCGTGAGGTCGTGGCTCCTGTGGCGTTGATAATGAATATGTTTCTGAGGGTCGTCTCACGCTCGTCCGGAAATGATACGAAAAATCCCCGGCCAGGGAAGGCCGAGGATTGTTACGACACTCGTATGAGCATTACGAGAAGTTATCGTAGAGAATGCTCTCTGGTGGAACTCCCAAGCTGTCAAGCAGATTGTTCACCGAGGCAACCATCATAGGAGGACCGCACATGAAGTATTTGATGTCTTCAGGTGCCTCGTGGTTCTTGAGATAGGTCTCGTACATGACATTGTGCACGAAACCTGCCGTGTATTTGACGCCGGCTGCATCTGCTGCTGGATCAGGACGGTCAAGAGCCAGATGGAAGTGGAAGTTAGGATACTCCTTTTCGATTTCCGCATAGTCTTCGAGGTAGAAAGCCTCGACAAGGCTACGAGCGCCATAGAAGAAGTTCACTGTCCTCTTGGTGTGCAAAGTCTTGAACAGATGCATGATGTGGCTGCGAAGAGGAGCCATGCCTGCGCCACCGCCCACGAAGATATATTCCATGTCCTCAGGATCATTCTTTGGCAGCAGGAATTCTCCGAACGGACCGGAAATCCACACCTTGTCGCCAGGCTTGCGCGTGAACACATAGGATGAAGCAACTCCTGGAGGAACAGGCAGCATCTTGAACACGCCCTTAGGCTGGCTCCTGTCGAACGGAGGAGTAGCGATGCGGACATTCAGCTTTATGATGTCGCCCTCAGCAGGATAAGAGGCCATTGAATATGCCCTGACGGTTGGCACGGTGTTCTTAGCTTTGATGCCAAAGAATCCGTATTTCTCCCAGTCTTTCCTGTAAGTGTCATCTACGTCAATGTCCTTGAAGTCGATGTCGTAAGCCGGTATGTCGATCTGGATGTACTCTCCGGACTTGAAATCCAGGTGCTCTCCAGCAGGAAGTTTTACGGTGAACTCCTTGATGAAGGTAGCCACGTTCTTGTTGGAAATCACCTCGCATTCGAGTTTCTTTACGCTGAGCGTTGACTCAGGAACCTGTATCTTTAGGTTGTCTTTGATTTTAACCTGGCAGCCCAGGCGATAGCCGGATTTGATTTGCTTGCGGTTGAAGAAACCTACCTCGGTAGGGAGAATGGTTCCGCCACCCTCAATCACTTGTATCTTACATTGCCCGCAGTTGGCCTTGCCGCCGCATGCGGAAGGCAGGAAGATTTTCTGGCTTGCCAGAGTGTGCATTACGTCCCCGCCCTGAGGCACGTCCAAGATTTTCTTGCCGTCATTGATGTCTATTTTCACCGTGCCTTCCGGAGTCAGCTTCGCCTTAACGAAGAGAAGCAGGATTACCAGAATCAACGTCACCAGCGTGATAGTGAATATTGATGAAATTAATGTTGAAAACATAGTTCTGCCTCCTGTTTAAAGTGAAATGCCCATGAAGGTCATGAATGCCATGGCCATCAGGCCTACCGTTATGAACGTTATGCCGATGCCCTTAAGCGCCGGGGGAACGTTCGAATATTGCATCTTCTCCCTGATCGCAGCCAGCGTGACGATTGCGAGGAACCAGCCTATTCCGGATCCAAGCGCATAAACGGCTGACTCTCCGACATTGACGAAGTCTTTGTTCTGCATGAACAGAGAACCACCCAGGATGGCGCAGTTCACTGCTATCAGAGGAAGATATATTCCCAGGGATGCATACAGCGCAGGAGCGAATTTCTCAACTACCATCTCCACCAACTGAGTTATGGCAGCGATGACCGCTATGAATATTATGAAGCTCAGGAAGCTGAGATCCACGTCCTTGAAGCTGTCGCCCAGCCATGAAAGAGCCCCTGGCAGGAGGACGTATCTGTTCAGCAGGTAGTTTATAGGCAAGGTCACGAATAGCACGAAAATAACGGCCAGACCGAGACCGGACGCTGTCTTCACATTTTTGGATACCGCCAGGTATGAACACATACCCAGGAAGTAGGCAAAAATCATGTTGTCAACGAAGATTGACTTTATGAATAAGTTTAAATATTCCATATTCGGTTTCTGTCTTTAGTTATTTCTCTTGGAGATCTTTTTGTATGCCTCTCTGTATCCAGATGATGCAGCCAATGAGGATCAGCGCCATAGGAGGGAGGATGACCAGCCCGTTGTTCATGTAGCCGGCAGCGTAGAATGACTCAGGAATGATTCTGAGGCCGAACAAAGTGCCGGAACCGAAGAGCTCGCGGAAGAAAGACACTACTACTAATATGAGTCCGTAGCCTACGCCGTTTGCCAAGCCGTCCAAGAGCGAAGGAATCGGCTTGTTTCCAAGCGCGAAAGCCTCGATGCGTCCCATGACGATGCAGTTCGTAATAATGAGTCCGATGTATACAGACAGTTGTTTATCTATGCCGTAAGCGTATGCTTTCAGAATCTGATCCACGAGAATGACCATGAGGGCCACCACGACCAGCTGAACGATGATTCTCACGCGGTTTGGAATAGTGTTCCTCAGGAGTGAGAGCACGAAGCTCGACAGACCGGTCACGATGGTTACTGAGAGAGCCATCACGAGGGCTCCCTTCATTTCTACCGTAACGGCTAGAGAGGAGCAGATGCCGAGCACCAGCACGGTGATCGGATTACCCTTGAAAATAGGGTTCAAAATTGTTTCTTTAAGATTTGCATTCATATTCCCATTCTCCTCTATTTATTGTCAGCCGTGTCTGCAGGGGCAGCCGTCGCATCGACAGGCTGAGCAGATGTCATAGCTGGTGCGGATCCGTTATTGGAAAGGTAAGGCTTATATGCAGCAAGCCATGTGTCTATTGCTGCAGAGAGACCCTTGGAAGTCATAGTGGCGCCTGTAATTGCGTCTATGGCATTCTGCTGATCTTTAGGCGCGCCGCCCTTCACTATCGAGAATATAGGACTGGCGTTGTAATCTGCAGCCTTTCCTACGAATTCAGCCCTGAAGCTAGGATCGTCCTTGATCTTCGCTCCAAGCCCTGGAGTCTCGCTCGCATGGTCGAAGTAGGCGCCAACGAAAGTCTTGTCGTCCTGGCTGAATGCGAGATAGCCCCAGATCGGTCCCCAGAGGCCTGCTCCGTAGCAAGGCACCACGGTTACGTCCTTCCCGTCTTTCGTGAATATGTAGACAGGGAGTTCAACGTCCTTCTTTCCACGGATATTATTGTCCTGAGCCTTCAGGTTGTCGATCAATTCTATCTTATCGACATCAGTTCTGAGGTCACGGATTTTCTGCCCTTGGGCATTGATGGCGAAAGCAGATTTGATATTCTTTGAATATGCTTCCAGAACTTTATCATTCCCCATCGAAGAGCATTCATCCTTGGTATAGAATTGTGCGGCGGTGAGCATCTGGCTGATGGTCTCTGCCTTGGCATTCGCATCCTGCTTAGGCTTCATAGCCATGGATGCGTAAGCCAGTATCGCAGCCACCAGCACCACGATGATCGTCGAATATATTACTGTGTAAGCGTTTCCGTTCGTATTCATATTCATCAATTTTTAAGCGAGTTTAGCCTTTTTTGCTCTTCTGCTGATAGCTGCGCTAGTCACGCAATAGTCGATGAGAGGAGCGAACGTGTTCATGAGAAGTATGCTGAGCATCATGCCTTCTGCGTAGCCTGGGTTGAACAGCCTCACGGTCACGCATAGAGCGCCTACGAGGAATCCGAAGATCCACTTGCCGGTCTCGGTCTGGGCGGATGTCACAGGGTCGGTGGCCATGAAGACGGTTCCGAAGAGGAATCCGCCCATGATGAGCTGAGTCCATGCCGGCACGGCGGTGGCGCCGCTAACGTTGCCAAGCCAACCGACGAAGAGAGCGCCTATGACAGATGACAGCATGATTTTCCAGCTTCCTATGCCGGTCCAGAGCAGAATCACGGCACCGAGCAGGATGGCAATCACAGAGGTCTCGCCAACGGAGCCCGGGATGGTTCCCAAGAACATATCCATGTAAGAGAAGTGATCCGTGAGAGGGGTGACGGCATCCTTGCATTCGCCAAGGAATGAAAGCGGAGTCGCTCCAGACACGGCGTCCGGAAGCGCCTCTCCATGCCTGAGGGCAATCCAGCACATTGAACCTGACATCTTGCTCGGGTAAGAGAAGAACAGGAACGCACGTGCCAGCAAGGCCGGATTCAAGAAATTCATTCCGGTGCCTCCGAAGACCTCCTTGCCGAATATGACTGCGAAAGCGACTGCGATCGCGAGCATCCAGAGAGGAACGTCCACGGGAACGATGAGAGGAATCAGCATTCCGCTCACCAGATAGCCCTCGCTTACTTCTTCGCCGCGTATCTGGGCGAACATGAATTCTATTCCCAGGCCGACGATGTAGGAAACAAGGTAGAGAGGTAGCACTTTCAGGAAACCGAAGCCGAACTGACGCCAGAAGCCCCAGTCGGTTCCCATAACCAGATTATGCTCATGTCCTACATTCCACATGCCGAACAATGCGCAAGGGACTAGGGCAATTACTACTATGATCAATATCCTTTTCAGGTCGATGGAGTCTCTCACGTGAGAGCCTCTCTTTGTAACAGTGCCAGGTACCCTGAGGAAAGTGTCAAAGGCATCCACTGTAGAATGCAGCCATCCCAATTTTCCGCCTTTCTCGAAAAGGCCCGGCTGCTTAGTATTGTTCTCTTCCATAATGAGTTCCTTTTAAGCCATTTCCTTTATCATGAGATCGATGCCTTTGCTGATGATTTCCTGTATGTCGTTCTTCGAAGGATCGACGAACTCGCACAGTGCAAGATCTTCTGGCAGAACCTCGTATATTCCGAATTTCTCCATTTTATCGATGTCGCCGGCCAAGCAGGCTTTTATAAGATATATCGGGAATATGTCCATCGGGAGCACTTTCTCGTAGACATCCGACATCAGGAAGGCTCGTACCCCTCCGTGAGTGTTTGTATCCATCGAATATCTCTTCTTCGGGGACAGCCATGAGAAGTAAGACTTCGTGGAGCTGTACTGGTTGAATCTGAAAGGCTTCGCCCATCCGAGAACCTCTCTCTCCCTGCCTTCGTCCAGGAGCGTTACCTGAGTGTCGAAGAAGTCGGTGTAGCCATCCTCGCCAACATTCTCTCCCGTGAGAGGATCCCCGCTCACGAAGCGGATTTCCTGCTTGGAAGCATCGTAGAAGTCGGCAAGAGCCTTAATAGGCATTCCTGGCAGGGCTTCAACGTACGCCGGATTGATGGCGGCAGGCCCTGTGACGGCGATTTTCCTGCGCAAGTCAAGCTTGCCGGTCCTCAGCAGCTTTCCGAACGCCGCGAGAAGCACAGGGGAGATGGTCCACACTGTCTCGCCTTTCTGGATAGGGGAGATGTGGCTGATCTGCACCCCAACGTTGCCGGCAGGGTGCTTGTCGCCTTTCACGGTCCATATCGTAGCATCTTTCAGCTTAGCGAAAGCGGAATCGGCGGAATTCACGCAGATGTTCACCTTCGCGATTTTCGATAGGGCTGACACGGCATCCTGGATGTCTTCGGCTTCGCCTTTCAGAATGAATTCTGTGTCGGCACACAAAGGGGCGGTGCTGAAAGCGGAAACGAAAATAGCCTTAGGAGTAACAGCCGGATTAGCAATCACGCCGTAAGGCCTTTGAATTAGCGAAAGCCAGAGACCGCTCTTCAGGAGGGTTTCCTTGACCCCTTCCGCATTCAGCGCAGAAGGATCCTTCACGCCGAAGTCAATGGAGTCGTTGGAACCATCCGATTTGATGAGAACGGCAAGAAGTTTTCTCTTGTCACCCCTTACGATCTGCTGGACAGTCCCGCTGAGCGGAGAAGTGAGAAGAATATTCAGATTCTTCTTGTCTTCCAGCAGTGGAGAGCCCGCGGAGACTTTGTCTCCCTCCTTGACCAGAAGCCTAGGAGAGAAGCCCTTGAAGTCGGTAGGCTTGACTGCCGCAACGTCTTGCGCGATCGTTTTCTTTGTCTCAAGGGCAGCCGTTCCTGCGATAGGAATGTTCAGGCCCTTTTTCAAATCGATGTTGTTTGACATTATGTTTTAATTAGTTAAAAAGAATTTCCAAAATCCGGTGCGAAGGTACGCATTTTTTACTAATTTTGTGGCATATTATGGATAAAGAAAACGCGATTTTTGAGGGGCTGAACGCGGAGCAGAGAGATGCGGTCAGCAGCATTGACGGACCGGTGCTGATTGTTGCTGGCGCAGGATCCGGGAAGACTAGGGTTTTGACCAGCCGGATCGCATTGATCTTGGGCAGGGGAGTGGATCCTTCCAGAATCATGGCGCTGACTTTCACGAAGAAAGCCGCGAACGAGATGAAGGAGAGGATTGCCATGATGGTAGGGAAAAGAAATGCATGGAAGCTCTGCATGGGCACGTTCCATTCCATATTCATAAGATTCCTAAGAGAATATTCTTCTTTCCTGGGCTATCCTGCGAATTTCACCATTTACGACACATCTGACTCCATTAGCGCAATAAAAGCCTGCCTGAAGGCATTGGGACTGGATGATAAAGTCTACAAGCCTAGGGATGTTCTCTCACGGATATCCCTTGCCAAGAACAATTTATTCACTGCGGCATCATACAGTGCCAACGCGAAGGCTTTGGAAGACGATGCCAGGTCCAGGAAGCCAAGAATATGCGACATTTATAATATGTATTCAGAGAAGTGCAAACTCTCAGGAGTCATGGACTTCGATGACATATTGTTGAATATGAATATATTGCTTCGGCATAACGCAGAAGCGAAGGAGTCCATTTCCTCCAGGTTCGACTACATCCTTGTCGATGAGTATCAGGACACGAACTTCGCCCAATACCTCATCTTGAAGCAACTGACCGAGAAGCATAAAAATATCTGCGTCGTGGGGGATGACTCTCAGTCAATTTACGCATTCCGAGGCGCCAAGATCGAGAATATATTGAATTTCAAGAAAGACTATCCGGAGTGCAAGATTTTCCGCTTGGAAAAGAATTATCGTTCTACAGCGAATATTGTCAATGCAGCTAATTCATTGATAGCCAAGAATGAGAATAGGATTCCGAAAAACTGCGTCTCTGTTGGCGAGGCAGGGGATAAGATTAGCATACTGGACAATTTCTCCGAGCAAGAAGAAGCCCTGAGCATAGCCTCTGAGATTATCTCGCGGATGGAAACCGAGCATGCGGCCTACCAGGATTTCGCAATATTATATAGGACTAATTCCCAGTCAAGAGCCCTTGAGGAAGCCCTTCGCAGGCGTAACCTCCCTTATATGATATATTCGGGAAACTCTTTCTACGACAGAGCAGAG
The DNA here is from genome assembly GCA_900316045.1 of uncultured Bacteroidales bacterium. GTDB lineage: Bacteria > Bacteroidota > Bacteroidia > Bacteroidales > UBA932 > Cryptobacteroides. The sequence goes on from ONBM01000015.1 coordinate 44,262, forward strand.
GTGAAGGACATGATGGCCTACTTCAAGCTGGTGATGAACGTTCATGACAATGAATCTTTCAAAAGGGCCGTGAACATGCCGGCGAGGGGAATTGGAGAGACTTCCATCGCTAACTTGGAGAATATGTCCAGGGCACTTGGGGTTTCGATGTTTAAGGCTGCATATTCTGAAAATTTCGCCGAATACGGCTTGAAGGCACCTGCAGTGGCCAGGATTCGCTCTTTCTGCGAGATGATCAATAAATATGCTTCCGTGGCAGAAAAAGCCAACGCTGATGAAGTTGCGTCGGGACTCTCGAAAGATAGCGGCCTTTACGCATTTTATAAGAGCGACCAAAGCGTGGAAGGGCAGTCGAGGGCAGGCAACATCGAAGAACTGCTGAACAGCGTCACCCAGTTCATAGAGGAAAGACAGAATGAATATCTCGAAGAACTTGCTGCTGACAGTGATTCGGTAAACCCTGATGCAGTGCAGTACCCGGTAGTTACGCTTGGAGAATATCTGGAGAACGTCTCATTGCTTACGGGCGTTGATTCCTCCGATGAAGAGGATTCGCATAATAAGATAGCTTTGATGACGGTTCATTCGGCAAAAGGACTTGAATTCCCTTACGTATTCGTAGCAGGCCTTGAAGAAAATTTGTTCCCGTCTGGTGGCATGCTGGCTTCGCCACGAGATATTGAAGAAGAACGAAGGCTCTTTTACGTGGCGATCACCAGGGCGAAAAAGAAAGTCTGGCTTTCATTTGCTCAGACCAGAATGCGTAACGGCCGTCATGAATCCAATTCTCCGAGCCGTTTCATAGGGGAGATAGACCCGCAATATATTTCTAACCCTTTAAGCGAAAATGATTTCCGTGAGCCAGAATATGATGATTTTCCGAAGTTTAGAGGATTCGGTTCTTGGGGTGGCTCCTCAGGGGGATATGAAAGACGTTCTTCATCAGGGAGTTATGGTAAACCTTCCGGACGTCCGTCTTCGGGGAGTTACGGGCAGTCCGGACCAGTGGAATATATTCATTCGCCTAAGCCGAGGGCATCTGCACCTGCATCTCCTAGCACTTTCGTAAGGAAGGTTCCGTTGCCGCCGAAGGCTGATGACCAGCTATTCAAGGCGCTGACTCCAGAAGAACTGATGTCCCGCATCAAGGTTGGACAGTACATAGAGCATAATCGTTTTGGCAAAGGTAAGGTTCAGGAAGTGTCTGGAAGTTATCCAGACATGAAAACCAAGATCTCTTTCGACAAGTACGGAGACAAAATTCTGCTTTTGAAGTATGCGAAGATGAAAATTCTGTAGTGATTCTTCTCATAAAAACAGAAATTTTCGCAAAGAATTTGTTTTATTAAAATAAAAATGTAACTTTGATACGAAGTTTTTCATAGTTTAAGTTTAGGTTAAGTGGCGGGGAGAACGCAGCGATGCGATCTCCTCGTTTTTTTATGTGCCCTGTGGCCCTTTCTAAGAGCATATTCAATTATAAAAACAGAAATTTTTATTTCTTTATATCAATTTTCTGTTTTTAGAAATCATTTTCATGCCTAATGCATAGTTTTGCTGTCGGTTGGCACGGTGCCACCAGTAAAATTTATCCTCTATGAAAAACATGAGATTTTTAGAGAAATGCCTGTTACTTCTTGGCATTCTGTTTTTTACTTTAATCGCATTTTCCTGTAATAAGTCTCCCATCGAGAAAAGCAAAGGCAGGCTTGAATGGAATTTCGCTCAGGCAGTCGGAACCAGGGCTGTCTTGGCACTCCCTGACACAGACGATTTCATTCTTGAAGTCACTGATGCGAAAGGTAATAGCTTGTATAAAGGCAAATATGGGGATTCTCCTTCTTCCATGACGGTCGATCCTGGAAGCTACACCTTGAGAGTCAAATCTATTGAATTCTCCAAGCCTGAATTTGACGCGCCTCAGTTTGGGGATGAACAGGTAGCCGTGGTGAATGCCGGAGCCGTAACTAATGTTATGCTAAATTGCACGCAGCTGAATTCTGGCCTTAGGCTGCTATTCAGTGCAGAAGTGCCGGAAAAATATTCAGGAGGCGCGGTCTCCCTAGCCTCGTCAGATGGCACCCTGAATTATGAATATGCCGAGAAGCGCACGGCATTCTTTAAGCCAGGCTCAGTGTCGGCAGTCCTTAAACACGGCTCCAGCACAGTTCCTCTCATGACTAGAAATCTGGAGGCTGCCGAAATGCTGACTGTAAGCATCTCGTGCCCGTCTGGCGGTGGCGAGAATCCAGGAAGATCGGGGGCTGACATTTCAATCAGCATAGACACCAGTCGCATCTGGAGCTCCGAGGACTTAGTGATAGGCGAGGGCGATTCCGGGGCAGGGTCTTCGGCGGCAACTGCTTACAGCGTCACGCAGGCCAGGAACCACATAGGCGAGAAAGAGGTTTGGGTAACAGGCTACATAGTAGGTGGAGACCTTTCGTCGAAGGATGATGGCATTTCCTTCGAAGCGCCATTCGAGTCGAAGACGAACATAGCCATAGCATCACGATCTTCAGTGAGGGCAAAGAATTCGTGCCTCTCGGTTCAGCTTAGCAAGGCAAAGATTCGCGAAGAACTCAATCTGGTTGATAACCCAAGTCTTCTAGGAAAGAAAATATGCTTAAAAGGCAATATCGTGGAGGCCTATTTCGGAATATGTGGCATCCAGTCTGTGTCTGAATATGTTATCAAATAATAAAGTATGAAAAACAAATTCATTTTAACGCTAATCCCTCTTCTGCTTCTTCCAATCGGGGGATATTCGCAAGAGAGAAAATCAGAGTGGGAAATAGGGGCTGGCGGCTCCGTGATTAACATGACCAGGACTATGGTCTCCGATTTCCATCAGACTAAAGGTGGGGACTATGTCTTCAACCTCGAAGACAAGCATCTGTACGGCGGTACAGAAATCTATGTGGCCAAAAGCTTGTCGCAGCGATGGTATCTGGACCTTCAAGGCACGCTTGGATTTGCTAAGTTTTTCGATGGCGGAGAGAAAAAACAGGGCTATTCTTTCATGGCCGGACCTGGAATTCAATTTCGACCACTCGTCAAAAGCCAATGGATAGTCCCTTACGTCAGGGCTGGAATGAGTGCCTATCACAAGACATTCAAGACTAAATATTTCGGCACTTTCGACCAAGACGTGACCGGAGAGGGCCAGTGGCGTTCCGAGGATGCTTGGAATAAGGGTTACACGGTCGATCACGACACGTTCTTCCCGGTTTCCATCGGAGCTGGAATAATAGGTTGGCTTGGAAACAGGGTAGGTGTAAGGATTCAGGGGCAATTTCTGAAGCCGTTAATAAAGGATGGGCCAAATTTCGTCGAGTTCACTGCAGGCCTGCAATTCCGCATTGGCGGCAACGACAAGAAGAAAGCATCTGCCGATGCTTACGTGGCCTCGCATCTTTCAGATTACGATGATCTCTATAGATCAAGATTTCCAAAAGAAATAGTTGAGAAAGAAGTAGTAAGGGAAGTGCCTGTGGAAAAGGAAGTAATCAAATACGTTAAATCAGAAGACAGGTTGTTGAAGCTGATTGATAATCTTCATTTCGATTTCGACAAATATTCATTGACACCTGAATCAGAGGCTATTTTGGACGAGATTGCGGATGTCCTCAATGGAGAAAAAGATTCTAGGTTCTTGGTATCTGGCTACACCGATGCGAAAGGATCCAAGACTTACAATGAGAAGCTGTCGCTTGACAGGGCAAAGACTGTCCGCGATGGCCTTGTGAAAAGGGGCGTTCCTGAAGACAGGCTTATCGTGAAAGGTTTTGGAAAGCGCATAGCGATGACCCCGGCATCGTCTTCGGATGAAGGAAGAAGAATGGATAGAAAAGTGTTGATAGAAAGAATATATTAAACTATGAGACAATTAATCAAAACATTCATTGTTATTCTCGGCGCAGTCGCAATGATTGCCTGCACCGACGTTGAAATGCAGCTGCCGAAGGGGCCTCAGGGCGAAAGAGGCGCTGAAGGACTTTCTGCTTACGAAGTCTGGGTGAAGGCCGTGAAGGACGGCACCATTAAGGACTGGACTGGGTCTACAGAGATCAATGACTATTTCATCTACCTGAAAGGGAAGGATGGGAAGGACGGAGCCGACGGCAAAGACGGTGCAGATGGAAAGTCTGCTTACGAGGTCTGGGTGGAAATGGTTCAGAACCATGAACTTGAAGACCCGAAGAATCCAGGCACGTTATGGCCGGACGATAAGACTTCTAAACGAGATTTCTACGACTTCTTGACTGGTCGTGATGGCGATGACGGTAACACGCCTTACATTGGTGAGAACGGCAACTGGTGGATTGTGGTAGATGGGGTTCCTACAGACCTGAATGTGCCAGCGAGAGGGAAAGACGGAGTCAACGGCAAAGACGGTAAAGACGGAGTCAATGGCAAAGACGGCAAAGACGGTAAAGACGGTAAGGACGGAGCCGACGGCAAAGATGGTGTTGACGGCAAAGACGGTAAAGATGGAGCAGATGGTAAAGACGGTGCCGATGGAAGCATTCCTTACATTGGGGATAATGGCAACTGGTGGATCGTAGCGGACGGAATTCCAAAGGATTTGGGCGTTCCTGCGAAAGGCCAGGATGGCAAAGACGGAGCCGACGGCAAAAATGGCGTCGATGGAAAAGATGGCAAAGACGGAGCCAACGGGAAAGATGGCATCAATGGCAAAGATGGCAAGGACGGAGCCAACGGGAAAGATGGCATCAATGGCAAAGATGGCAAGGACGGAGCCGACGGGAAAGATGGCATCAATGGCAAAGATGGCAAGGACGGAGCCGACGGCAAAGATGGCATCAATGGAAAAGATGGCAAGGACGGCAAGAATGGCAAGTCTGCTTACGAGCTGTGGAAAGACGAGGTGCTGTCTGCTGAAGGACTTGAAGATCCGAAGAATCCTGGCAATAAATGGGACAAGACAAAGACTTCGCTTCAAGATTTCTGGGAATATCTCAGAGGCTCCGATGGAAAGGACGGGAAAGATGGACTGATCAAGACCGAATTCATTTATGTTGACTATGATAAGTCTAAGTACAATGTAGTGCCAGTAAAATCTTTGAAGAGAATCAACGGAAGCGACACGACTTATGAATATGTCAATCCGCTTTCAGGAGGGGTTGCTTACCTCGTAAGTGGCCCGGGACCGGTGATCATCCCGAACGCAAAGATAAAAGCTATGGACGAGAAAGGCGTTTCATACGAATGGAAATCGGACGAGAGCGGTTATATTTATGTAGATTGCGACGAACTGCCGGAGTGGGCTGACGATGGACGGCATGGTGGCAGGCTGCTCAGCATAAAATCTTTGTCTTTCGGAGAGAAGAGCATTGATGAAGCTTCCTTGATAGCAGATAACACTTTCATTCCTTATCGTGTTTCACTGATTGCTAAATTGACCACGCCCTCCTTTAATGATTATAACAGCGTGAGGATCAATTGGGCGGCGAAACGAGTTTACGAAGGCATGCAGCAGGATTGGCCAGCGCAGAACTATTACTATAACATAAGCGAGAGCGATCTCAAAGATCTAAGCGTTCAAAAGGTCAACCTTAGCTTGCCTGTCCCGGAAGGATATGCGGTATGCTCAGATTCCATAGATATGTCCTCGGCTGTAATCCTGCATTCTCCGTTAGTCTCTAGGCACATAAGTTACGATAAAGATGGTTATCCGGCATTCCCTACTTATGCATACGTGGTTGTCGGAGATGGCAAGAATCCTTCAACCGTCAAAGTACATGAGAATGTCTTCAAGAATACGGGAACTGCGACTAATCCGAATCTGACGGTGAAATACCAAGCCGATTATGGATGCAGGACCTCCTCATTCGATAACGGTAGGGACATGGTGATCGCGCCAGAACTCTGCGAATTTGGCCAGTTAGACACTACGCGGTCTCGGTACGTTGTCAAGATTGGCGAAACGATTTTGTTCTTGATGTTCGACACTAAGACTTTCGGTCACATCTATTCCTCCGAGGTCTACGATGTGCCAGAGTCGGAGCGCACTAGGAGCGATCTAGGAAAGCTGTATGCTTTCCGTCGGTACGAGAATCTTGCCGACTTCACCGAGAGACTGAAGATAAATTATGAAGTCACTGGACGGATAGGCGTTATTGGCTATCTAAATGAAATACTGATAAGTAACAGTGCCGACTATGGGTTAAAGAATTTCAATGAGACAAAAGACAGCGTACAATTCGAGATAAAGAATGCCTATGATAAATTCACGGTTAATTACTACAATTTGTACGCACGAACGATAAGGGGAGGGTTCCTGTTTCCTTTGTTCGATTCCGCACGAGGAAAATTCAGCTATCATATGGGCGACAGCACTGCCACTATTACGATAGAAAAGAAGAAGTTCACTATCCCCGCGGAAGTGCAGGAATATATTAAATAAGCTGGCCTACATAAATTTGACATGGTCTTCAAAATATTATTATCTTTGAATAATTAATACCACAGAAGACCATGTCATTCATCAATCAGGATTTTTTGCTTTCAAATGATTTTGCGAAACGGCTTTACCATGATTTCGCTGAAAGACAGCCGATTATCGACTATCACTGCCATCTTGTGCCAGGGATGATCGCTCAGGACTATAAGTTCAAGGATATCACGGAGTTGTGGCTGGGCGGCGACCATTATAAATGGAGGGCTATGAGGGCTAACGGAGTGAGTGAGGATTACATCACCGGAGACCGTTCCTCTTGGGAAAAATTCGAAAAATGGGCCGAAACTGTTCCTGCGTTGATGGGAAACCCTCTTTATGTATGGACTCATTTGGAGCTTGCCAGGGTTTTTGGAATATATAAAATTCTGAAACCTGAAACTGCGAAAGAAATTTTTGACGAGTGCAACGAAAAATTACAGTCTCCTGAATATTCTGGCCAGAATCTTATCAAAAAATTCAATGTCGAGGTGGTCTGCACGACAGATGACCCTGCTGATACTCTTGAATGGCACAGATATCTCTCCGAGCATCCTTTCGGCGTAAAGGTGCTTCCTGCTTGGAGGCCGGACAAGGCTATGGGGATTGATAATCCTGATGCTTTCAACGAATATCTGAGACAGCTCGGAGAGGCCGCAGACATAGATATCCATTCATATTCGACTCTCTTGGAGGCGTTGAAGAAACGCCACGATTTTTTTGCTTCCATGGGCTGCCGTCTGTCAGATCACGGGCTCACGGAATTCTACGCCGATGACTGCACGCCTGAAAATGCAGATACAATATTAAAGAAAGTGCTTGTCGGGATGTATCCGAATGAAGAAGAAATCCGGAAGTTCCGTAGCGCTCTCCTCTATGATCTTGGGGTGATGGACGCAGAGTCTGGCTGGGTGCAGCAGTTCCACGTAGGAGCCATTCGTAACAATAACACCAAGATGTTCCTGAGTCTCGGGCCAGATACGGGCTATGATTCCGTGCATGACCGTGAAATCGCCGAAAGCGGGAATCGTTTCTTGGATAAGCTTGCTTCTTCCGGAAAACTTGCGAAAACGATTCTATACTGCCTAAACCCTAAAGATAATGAAGTTATGACAACCATGGCATATAACTTCAACGATGGCAGTTGCCCTGGGAAGATGCAGTTTGGCGCAGCGTGGTGGTTCCTCGATAATGAGCTGGGCATGAGAACGCAGATTGAGACCTTGGCAAACTTGGGGCTCTTAAGCCGTTTCGTAGGCATGCTCACTGATTCAAGGAGCTTCATCAGCTATCCAAGGCATGAATATTTTCGCAGGATTCTCTGCAGTTACGTCGGTGATCAGGTTCAGACTGGAAGGATGCCTGAAAGCGAGATGAAAGCGATTGGAAAGATTGTTTCCGACATCTGTTATGGCAATGCCAAAGAATATTTCAAATTCTGATACATGGGAAATAATAAGATGACTAATTTCCGCTGGGTAATTTGCGCTATGCTGTTCCTGGCGACGACTGTGAATTATCTGGACAGGCAGGTACTCTCTTTAACTTGGGACGAATTCATCAAGCCAGAATTTCATTGGGACGAGGTTGATTACGGTAACATAACCGGTGTTTTCGCTATCGTGTATGCCTTTGCGCAGCTCTTTGCGGGTGGAATCGTCGATAAGCTAGGCACAAAGAAAGGATATGCAGTGGCGATCGGCGTTTGGTCTCTGGGCGCATGCTTGCATGCCTTATGCGGTGTCTTGACAGAATCTTACGTTGGCGCCTCTTCTAGATTAGAATTAGTGCAAGCGACTGGCGACATGGCCGTCATGATATCTACGTTCAGCGTTTGGATGTTCATAGTCGCGCGATGTGTCCTGGCGCTAGGCGAAGGTGGTAACTTCCCATCGGCAATCAAGGCTACTGCTGAATATTTCCCTAAGAAAGACAGGGCTTTCGCAACGTCCATATTCAATTCAGGTTCATCTATAGGGGCTCTTGTGGCACCGCTGACCGTGCCTGTTCTGGCAGCGAAATTCGGCTGGGAAATGGCTTTCCTGATCATTGGCGCGTTAGGCTTCATCTGGATGGGATTATGGATATTCCTCTATAAAAAGCCTTCGGAGAATAAGCATGTAAACGCTGAAGAGCTCGTTTATATAGAACAGGATAAAGAGGCTGATGCCAGATTCGTGAAGGTGAGCGCTGAAGGGCCTGTGAAAAAAATGTCCATCTGGGAGTGCTTCAAGTACAAGCAGACATGGGCATTCGCTCTCGCCAGGTTCCTGACGGATGGCGTTTGGTGGTTCTTCTTATTCTGGACCCCTTCTTATCTGAATACTCAGTTCGGAATCAAGACATCGGACCCATTGGGCATGGCGCTGATTTTTACATTGTACCTCATCACGATGCTATCTATTTTTGGCGGCAAGCTCCCGACCATCATCATGGACAAGACGGGGAAAGACCCATATGCCAGCCGCACGCGTGCTATGCTGATATTCGCTGTCATTCCTCTCGTAGTGCTTCTGGCTCAGCCGCTAGGCAAAATTTCCCCTTGGCTTCCTGTCCTCTGCATCGGACTTGGCTGCGCAGCCCATCAGTCTTGGTCTGCTAATCTCTACACTGTCGGAACAGACATGTTCCCGAAGAGAGCATCTGCTACGATTACGGGAATATGCGGAATGGCTGCCGGAATAAGCTCTTTCATCTTTCAGCAGGTTGCCGGAAGGCTTTTCGTCTACGCAGGAGAAACGAACATGCAGTTTATGGGTTTCACGGGCAAGCCAGCAGGGTATTTCATAATATTCTGCGTCTGCGCCGTAGCTTACCTGGTTGGCTGGGGTGTCATGAAATCCCTGGCGCCGAGATATGAGCCTATAAGCGAATGATGAATCCTACATAATATAATCAAGGTGGTCTGCAAGGCCACCTTGATTCGTTTAGATTGTCTAAAGATGCTCGTCGAAATAGTCAGTTACCTTATCCATCAGATGAACCCTCCATCTCCCTGCTACATTATGTTCCGAGCAGGGGTAAGGGAAATAGTCCAGCTGCACGTTCTTCTCGATGCACTCCTGGACGAAGCTCAGGCTGTGCTCCCATACCACGGTGTTGTCAATGGCTCCCTGGCAAATGAGCAGTTTGCCTTTCAGGGCCGCAGCCTTATTGATCAGGCTGACTTTCTTGAATCCTTCAGGGTTCAGGGCTTCTGTGTCCATGTAGCGCTCGCCGTACATGACCTCGTACCATTTCCAGTCTATGACAGGTCCTCCGGCTACTCCGACCTTGAATGTCTGCGGGAAGTTAGTCATCAGTGATATGGTCATGTAGCCTCCGTAGCTCCAACCATGAACGCCTATCCTGTCGGAATCCACGAACGGGAGGCTTTTGAGCATATTGACTCCGACCATCTGGTCGGCCATTTCGCACTGGCCTAATTGGTCGTGAGTTGCCTTCTCGAATTCTGAGCCGCGGTTTTCCGTGCCTCGGTTATCCTGAACATAGACGATGTAGCCTTTCTGAGCCATAAGCATCTCCCACATGCGCACATTCCCTAGCCATGCGCCTGTAACCATCTGTGAATGAGGGCCTCCGTAAACGTAAAGCACAACAGGGTATTTCTTCGAAGCATCGAAGTCTGCGGGCAGGAACAGCCTGTACCAGTTGTCGTACTTCCCATCGGCGCTCTTCACAGTCCCGAGCATTGCTTCCCCTGTGCGGTAATCCTTCAGCGGATCTTCAGCAGTCAGGATGTTCCTGACCAGTTTCCCATCCGCCTTGCATAGATTCACCACTCTTGGCACATTGAAACTGGAATACGAGTCAATATATTCAGAATATTCATCATTGAAGGAAATAGAGTGCCAGCCTTCCTGGGTGGTAAGGCGCACCGGCTTCGAAATCTTAGCGCCGCTTACTGCCTTAGCACCTTTCCCAAGCCTCAAGTCAACCCTGAACAGGTGCTGCTCGACAGGGGAAACCTCCGCAGAAGTGTACCAGACAGACTTACCGTTGTTTCCAGCATATTTCACGTCTGCATCCACGGGAGTCAGCCTGCGCACGCTCCCGAGGGTGTCGCAGAGGTAGAGATTGCGATAACCATCGCGGTTGTCGGTCCTATAAATGAATGAATATGTTCCCTTGACGAACCAGATGGGATCCAGCGGCTCGGTGTAGCGGGCATTGTCCTCGGTGAGAATCGTGCGGACGAACGCGCCATCGGATGCCCTGTACATATTGAGCTTGCAGTGGCTCTGGGTGCGGTCCAGAACCTGAATGAATATGTATTTGTCATCTGGAGACCAGCTGATGTTCGTCAGGTATCTGTCGTATCCGAAGTCGGTGACGCGGCAGTAAACCGTCTTCTGTGACTTGGCATCATATATTCCTAAACTTATTTCCTCGCTCTCCATTCCATTCATCGGGTATTTTATGTTCCTCAGCTCTCCTGTCCTGGTCTTGATGTCCAGGAGAGGGAAATTCGTCACCCTGCTCTCGTCTTTCCGGTAAAAAGCCAGCTTGGAGCCACTTGGAGACCAGAAAATTCCGCCATTGATGCCAAACTCGTTTCGGCTCACCGACTGGCCGTAAGTGATCTCTTCGTTCTCGCTTTCCGCTACAGGTACCTGCTTGCCGCTAAAAATGAACAGACTCTTTCCGACAGTGTAGGCGAAGGTCTTCTTCTGCGGGCTCTCTGTAATATTTCTCGCCTCTTTTGGAAAGCCGTCCGGAAGCGTCTCGGCTTCAAATTCGCTGGTAGCACCCGTGGCAGGGTCCATTTTTTTCCATGCCCCGTCTGAAAACACCCGAATGGAATTGTCATCATCCCATCTTGCGTAATTGTTTAGAGGATAAACATTCCGGCTTATGGTAACGTCTTCCATCGTGAAATCCTTACCCTGCGGATTCGCAGGATGCCTGGCGACTACGCCCGTCTGGGCAAACAAGAATTGAGGCGCTAACAAGAGTGCCACAAGAGAGTATTTAGCTTTCATATTACTGAGTTGGTTCTGAAACAGAAATTACTTTATCTACTATGTGCTTCTGCATGCCCCTCCAAGGCAATGCCCCAAGATATTCCTTATAATGAAGCTCCACCATTTTCCCAGAGCACTGCATCAGGTCTTCAGCCACTACTTTATCGGTTACCGAGAAATCGAATATGTAGGATTCCACCGATGCGCCCATGGTGCCTTTCTGCGCTCCTCGGAAGCCTGCCTGAATCAGCTTGCCTTCATAAGTCTTGAAAACATAACCTTTGTAAGTGAATTGATTCAGCTCGCCAGCTTTCACCCCGTCACCGAAAACAAAATAGAAGCGGATGTAAAAGAATATGGCAAACGCTATCACAAGGAATAGGATTATGCCAGAAATGACTTTCGTTGATGTTTTCATGGTATGATCATTTTATCTTGTTTTCAGAAATCTCCCATCCCGTGATGGTGGAAATATATGGGATTAATGAATATGCTATCTTAGTGTGCCCGAAGCCATTCGGATGCCCGTCAGCACCCATGTCGCCATCGTTGTCATGAATGTCAGGACCTAACTGCAAGATATGAACATTCTTCATTCCGCAGTCGTTCAGCACCGAGTAAATATATTCATACATCATCTTATCGTGCTTCGGCACCATCATCAGGATAGGGTAGTCCTCTCCGTAGTTGGTCTTTATCTCTTTCAGCAGAGCAATATAGTTTTGCTTGAAGCGCCTCTGGCTAGGCTGCATACCTGTAGAAAAGTCATTCGTGCAAAGGTAGACGACCGTAATGTCAGGCTTGATTGCTGATTCGCCGGCATTCCATTTGGGTTCTTTTTCCTGGTCGAAAGTCTGCAGGTATCGCCTGACCATGTCGTCCCCTGTGAGGTTTCCGTTGTAATTCCTGACTATTCCCATCCCTGAATGAGCTATTACGACCTGGTCTGCCCCGAAATACCTTGCAACTTTGCAGGCGTACGTCAGGTTCTGATTTTCAGTCTGCGGAGAGAATCTTTCCTTGTTGGAGGCTTCTGTGCCATATCCGCAGGTATATGAGTCGCCGACATATTCGATTATCCTATCCTTCGGCTCCTCAGCCTGCAAAAATTCCCCATCGCACGTGAACTCCGAAATAGTGGTCTTGCCTTGCTCGCCTTCTGTCCTTTTCTGCACCGTGATTGCATGCGTGGCGGCTTTCTTCCCTTTCGGCAGGCTACATATTACTATAGTCGTGTCCTTTCCCGTGACGGTTATCACCTCGCTTGGCTTCTCGTTCATAGGAGCATCCACCCAGACATTGTAATAATTCTTTTTCGTGTCGGAAACCTTCATCGAAAGCATGTTACCTTTAATTCTCACTCGAAAATATGTCCCCGTCCAGTCGAAAGAGACCCTGCCGTCTTCTACGAGGGTCCTGCCAACATAAGTTATTCTGCCGTCGGACGCAGGCACTGTCGTGGCCTTCGAAGCATCTTTTGCGAAAGAAGGAATGAAGAATAGCAGCGCAGCGGCCGCCAGAAAGAACTTTTTCATCGTAAAATCAATTTGGTCTTAAAGATACTCAAGATTTATTAATATAAAAAAAGACGACAGCCAACGGACTGTCGCCTCTTATTCATTTGGCGCCGTTTCCGGTCGCCGTAGTAGTGGGTAGGAGAATCGAACTCCTATTGCGAGATTGAGAATCTCGAGTACTAACCGTTATACGAACCCACCGTAGTCGGAAAGGATTGCAAATATAGGCAAAAATCCTTTCCCTGCAAATTTTTTGAACCTTATGCTTTCTTGCGGTCCTTGTATCTCTGGTAGAATTTATCAACGCGACCGGCAGTGTCAACGAGCTTGACTTTGCCTGTGTAGAATGGGTGAGACGTGTTGGAAATCTCGACCTTCACAACCGGATATTCAACGCCGTCCACTTCCAGAGTCTCTTTTGTCTGGGCGCAGGAGCGAGTGATGAAAACCGTGTCGTTTGACATATCCTTGAAAGCTACAAGGCGGTAGGTTTCGGGATGAAGTCCTTTTTTCATTTCTCTAAAATTTAATTAAAAAGATTCTCGCTGAAAATTTCAGCGTGCAAATATAGCCTTTTTCCGTTTATATTCAAATCTTCTTCAAAAAAATATCTGCATCTTTGGATAACTCTGACAAATGCTTGATTTTTGTAACTTTTCATTATATCTTTGTAAGTTATCAAAGTGTAAACACTAGCACGTTATGCAAAAAAAGCTAGCCAAACTAATTATTTTATTATCAGGGGCGCTGATCCTGGCATCCTGCTCGTCGAGGACATATAGGAACATCAATTACTTGCAGGATGTGACATCTGATTCTACATGGAAGATGACTGCGAACGCAGGCGTCGTGATTCAGCCGAAGGACCAGCTCTCGATCGTGGTCTCCTCCAAGGACCCGGAACTGGCGGCCTCGTTCAATCTCCCGGTGGCCTCATATCAGGCGGGTTCTGAGATTACTGCTACGAGCTATGGCAACCAGAGACTTCTGGGCTATGTAGTAGACAACGACGGAGACATTGATTTCCCAATCCTGGGAACCATTCACGTTGCGGGGCTGAACCGCTGGCAACTGTCACGCCTCATCAAGGAAGAGCTGGAAGACAGGGAACTGCTGAAAGGCGCCGTGGTGACCGTTGAATTCATGAACTTCAGCATTTCCGTCCTCGGGGAGGTGAACAGTCCCGGGTCATACACGGTTTCCGGCGACAAAATCACCATCCTGCAAGCGCTCAGCCTTGCCAAAGACCTCACGATTTATGGCAAGCGAGACAACATAACCGTCATCAGGGAGCAGAACGGCAAGCGAGAGTCGTACAAGATAGACCTCCGCTCCAAGAACCTTTTCGACTCGCCGGCATATTACCTTCAGCAAAACGACGTGGTTTACGTAGAGCCGAACAAGGTTCGCGCACGCCAGTCCACCCTGAACGAGAACAACGTCAGGTCGGTAGGCTTCTGGACGTCGATAGGCTCGTTCCTGACTTCGGTCGCCAATCTCATCATCATTTCGACCAGATAAACAAAATAGCGTAAAATGGCAGGGGAAAGCACTAATCAGCAGCAATATATTCCTGAATCTGACAGGAATTCCAGCAACGACGGCTCTTTGCAGCTGTCCGACATATGGGCATTGATAATTGAGAATAAAGTTTGGTTCGCAACATGCATCATTGTCTGCCTCATGCTCGCAGCATTCTATAAATACAAGACTGCCAGCGTCTATCAGCAGACAGCCAAGATCATCATAGACGAAAGCGCCTCGAACAGCGCCATGCGCGACTTGTCCAATATCAGCGAAGCGTTCTCAGGCGTGAAGAGCAGCGGAGGAATCAACGTCAATAATGAGATTGAATATATTTCATCCCCTGACTTGATGCAGGTAGTGGTGGAGAGACTAGGGCTTCAGACCAGATATTACAGCCATCAGCCTTTAAGGATTAGGGAACTTTATAACCAGTCGCCGTTCGCTGTGTCGCTGTCCAACCCTGACAAGCATTCATACGTGACCTTCAAGATTACGGGCGCGAGGGACAGCATGTACGTGATTACTGACCTGTGCGTGACAAGCGGCGGGAAAATCGCAAAGGTTCCGGGTTTCACCATGGCAGAAGGCCATTTCGGTGACACTTTGTCAACGCCGGTTGCTAATATCATGGTGGTTCCGACCGTCAATTACGAGGGCTGGAAGAGCGGTGATGTCACTGTTACTTGGACCACGTCCGCTCACGAAGCTTCCATCCTGGGAAATAATCTGAACGTTTCACTATCTGACGCTAAGTCTTCAGTCGTGAATATATCCATGAAAGACAACTTCCCTTCTAGGGCATCTGCCGTAATTTCTTCATTGATAGATGCGTACAACGAAGCCTGCATAGACAATCAGAACCGTTCCGCCAGGAACACCACCCAGTTCATAAATGACAGGCTCGTCGTCATCGAGAAGGAGCTCGGAGGGGTTGAGAACGAGCTGAAGAATTATAAGGAAGAGCACAAGATCACCGACATCAGCGCAGTGTCACAATCTTATCTGACTGCTTCGTCAAGCTACCAGGATAAGTCCTTTGAAGTGAACAACCAGCTGTCCATAGCACGGTACATAAAGGAATATCTTACCTCTCCCGCTAACTCCCGCTCTCTGATTCCAGCCAACTCAGGACTGACCAATGAGAGCATCAATAGCCAGATAAAGGAATATAACGACCTCTTGCTCAAAAGAGACAGGCTGCTTGGCAGCAGCAGCGTCAAGAACCCTGTGGTCTCTGACATCAACCAGTCCCTTGACGCCATGAAAGCCGCGATCAATCACTCAGTAGACAATCTGATTGCGACTCTTCAAATGCAGGTCGACAAGCTGAACTCTCAGGAAAGCCTCATTATGTCGAGGATTGCGAACACTTCCGGACAAGAACTTCAGCTTCTGTCCATCGAAAGACAGCAGAAGGTCAAGGAAGAGCTGTACGTCTATCTTCTTCAGAAACGCGAGGAGAATGAAATTGCAAGCCTCGTGAACGTTGGCAATACCAGAATCATCATGACCCCTAACGGCTCCTCCTCGCCGGTTTTCCCTAAGAGCATGATCCTTCTTCTCGTTGCCCTTATGGCCGGCTTCCTGATTCCTCTCGGAGTTCTGCTGGCCATGAACCTCCTGAACACCAAAGTCCATTCCCAGAGCGACTTGCCTTCGCTCCAGGCTCCGTTCTTGGCATCGATTCCTCTGGTAGGCCAGCCTAATTCATTGCTTAAGAGAATGAGGCCGCGCAAAAACGTTCATGCACCTGCGCACATACTGGTGAAGCAGGGATCCAGGGACTCGCTCAATGAGGCGTTCAGGGTCCTGAGAACCAATGTGGACATGATGCTTGGCGCACGGAAGTCAGTGATAATGGTGACGTCCTACAACCCTAACGCAGGCAAGTCATTCATCTCGCTGAACACCGCAGCGGTGATGGCTCTGAAAGGGAAGAAAGTCTTGCTGATGGATGCCGACCTGCGGAAAGCTACGCTAGGGAAGTCGCTGAGGTCCAACGAGAACGGCTACGTAAGTTACCTGAACGGACGTAAGGGCAGCTTCACCGAATCCGTTCGCAGCCTTGCGGAAAACTTGTATTTCCTGCCTGTGGGTGTTCTTCCTCCAAACCCATCGGAGTTGCTGCTGGGCGATAAATTCAAAGGCATGCTCGCCGAACTGAAGAAGGAGTTTGACTACATCATAATGGATTGCCCTCCGATCGACATAGTGGCCGATGCCTCAATTCTTTCTCCAGAGACAGATTTCACGATTTTCGTGATTCGCGCCGGGCTGTTTGACAAGCGGGACGTCGGCATGCTGAATGACATGTACAATAGGAAGAGATTCAAAGAAATGGCTATCATCCTGAACGGCGTCGATTTCAGCACCGTTTATCAATCTTACGGACACTATGGTTATGGTCATTATGGCTATGGCAACTACGGCTACGGTTATGGCAATGAGGGATCGGGAAATCCTGGAGCCCAGGAGGACGGCAAAGCCTGATGTTCAAGTTCTTCAATAGGCAGAAATCACTTCTGGAAAGTGGAATCCTCAAGGGTTCGCACGACATGCATTCCCACATCCTGTTCGGAGTGGATGACGGCATCAGGACGAGAGAAGAATCTCTAGCCACTATAGCGTTCATGGAAAAGTGCGGAGTCTCCGTCTTGTGGCTAACTCCTCATATCATGGAAGATGTTCCCAATGAAACACGTTCATTGAAAGAACGTTATGCGGAACTAGTAAATTTGTATCCGGGCTCGGTGGAGCTTCACCTTTCTGCCGAAAACATGCTGGACAATGTCTATAGGAGAAGGCTGGCGGACAGGGACCTTCTTTTGCACGGGGAGGGCAAGATCCTAGTGGAGACTTCCACCTTTGCGCCGCCATTGGATTTCGACTCCGTAATAGAAGCCACCATGAAAGCAGGCCTGAGGCCGATTCTCGCTCATCCGGAACGGTATATTTACATGAATGACGATGATTACGAAAGCCTGCATGAGAGGGGAGTGCTGTTCCAGCTGAACATCCCCTCCATCATCGGCGGCTATGGGGAAGCGGCTCAAGCGAAGGCCCAGCACCTGCTGGACAGAGGCTACTACTCCATGGCAGGGTCCGACTGCCACCGCCTCCATTTCATCATGAAGCAATATGACGCCAAGGTCCTTAAGACCAAGACGCTCAGCCAGCTGGAAGCCGTCCTTCATCCATAAGGTCAAGAATCTAGTACGCCAAAGAACTGAGGAATATTCTTTTTTTTACTAATAGAAATTGCGTTTCGTGTAAAAAAATCTCAAAAATCGGTGAATGTCTAGTGAATACGCAAAAATATTTTGCGTATTAATAAGTTTATTGATAAATTTGCTTGGTGAAAATAAAAAAACTAGACAATGCTGACAATCGAGAAAATCATCCTGTCTGGATTCAGGAACCTTGGCCGCAACGAAATCACCCTTCACGATGTGACATCGCTGGTGGCTCCCAACAACTATGGAAAGTCAAATCTGTTAGACGCAATTCTGTTCGGAGCTAATTTCATCAGGGCCTCTTCCGAGAAGAAAAACTCTCAGATGAGAAGCCGCAACGTCATTCCAATAAACACGCAGCTGGAAGGAGCCCCATTCAGTTACGAACTGCAAGGCATTGTCAAGAGAGATGAGAACCTTGCAAATTTCATCTATGGATATTCATTTAAGTGGGAGAGGAATAATAGCGAAGATAGGGGAGCCTGCATATTCGAAGAACACCTGAGGATAAAATCGGACGAGGATCCCAAATATCGAAATTACATAGTAAGAGAAGAAAAAGATGCAGCATATTACCTTGCATCCCCTACAGGCAGATGCTCAAAGAAATTGTCGGTAGGAGGGAATGTTCTCGCCATCAATAAACTAAGCAATTTCGATGATCTTTTTTATCTTGACATCGTAACAGCGATAAACCAGATTTCTGTTAAGTTCGTCAGCACGATGAGAAATCCGAATGAACTGTTTTCAACCATTTCTCCGAATAATGACGTGAACTCACTCACGCTGCAATATCCGAGAACAGGCGAAATAGGATTCTATATCAATTCTCTGAAGGAACTCGACCATGACAAATATGATCTGCTTCACAATACGATCATGGATCTTCTCCCTGAGATTGAAGATTTCAAACCTGTAAAGGTTATCCTAAAGCACACTGGAGGACAAGAGGAGAAGAATCTGCCTTTCCTGATCCCAGACGCATTCTACGACATTCAGGTTAAGGAACGTTATAACAATCAGTATTCCAGTATCAATAACCTCTCTGCCGGATGTAAGCGCCTCCTGTACATATTTACTATGGTGATTGCGTCGCAAATCAACAATGTCCAGCTCGTAATGCTCGAGGAACTGGAAAACTCTGTGCACCCAAAGCTCCTTCAGGACGTCCTTGTTGTGATAAGCCAGCTGGCAGGAGATACGAAAATTCTTTTGACGAGCCACTCACCATATTTGGTTAATTATCTTGATGTCAGGAAGATTCAATTCGGCCTTCCTGCGAAATGTGGCATTGCGACTTTCAAGGAAGTGAAGGCATCGAAAGTGTCAAGGCTAGAAAAGCAAGCCTCTGCCGAAGAAATGTCGTTGGGGGAATATGTCTTCGGCCTTATGCAAGATCTGGAGAATGATGATGAATATATAAAAACATATTTCGATACAAGAGATGGCAGGTAGGGCAAATCAGTCGTTTGTGGTTGTTTTCGTGGAGGGAGAGACTGACTTCCAATTCTTTACAAAGCTACTTAAATATTATGAGCAGAATAGTTCTTCATCAATCAGGCGATATAAGATTGTCCAGATGAATGGCGTTTCTCATTTCACATCCACGCTGCCAAGCGAACCTTGGACCACCTCGACTTCGCCAAAATCAGAAGCAAGAGGAGAATTCGCCTAGAAGCTCTAGAAAGAATATTGAATGTAAAAATACAATATTGAATGAAGCAAAATGACGCCAAGGTGCTTAAGACCAAGACGCTCAGCCAGCTGGAAGCGATTCTTCATCCATAAGGCCGGGACAGCGGATCCTGTCAAAATGAATTGTCCGTCTTAGTTGAATTGGAAATGAAACAAGTAAGGCAATTTGGTTATTTGGCGGGAATTTGTTTGGTTATTTGGCGATGGATTGCCTCACAAACTTCGGTTGGTTTCGCAAGTGACTTATGCAGCCAAACGTCGTGCGTCGAATGCCCTTCGGACGGCGGGTGGAACTCGTTGGGCATTGTCCCGATGGGGAAACGCCTGGATTCATGAATTCGATGCGGTCATCCGCAATCAAGCAACAAGACAGGCGGACATCTGCCGAGGATGCCCTTTTGCAAAGTAGTATCCTTTTTTTAGCTACTTGCGAAACTTTAATAAAGAAAAAAGACAAGAAGAATTTCGGAAACGTCGAATCGGCATTTCTAAAGATAATACCGATGTGTATGATGTGACTTTCCAGACAGAGAAATCAATAAAGATAAAGATTGAAGTGGATACTTGTCCACCATTGAACTTCAAGACAGAACAGAAACTATTGCTTCAGCCATACTCATTTATGACTCGTTGTTTTACACTTCCCGATCTGTTTGCCGGTAAGATGCACGCACTGGTCTATCGTGTGTGGAAGAATAGAGTTAAAGGCCGAGATGATAAGAATGGATTAATATGATAGTCGCTAAAATTACAAGATTAGGAATTTCGTCCGGGCGACCAGCAAATCACTCTTGCAAATCACTCGGGAGGCGAAGTGCCTCTGAGTGGCCTGTGTTGGGACCCATCTGACTTTTGGCTGCCATTTGAGTCCGGCAAAAATCGGTCATCACCCACCACATCGCCATGTAAGCCACAGTCACTCCCGAGTGAGCTGCAAGGGCCGAGGCTAGCCCATGATACCTAGGCTAGCCCAAGATTCCCGCACCTGTTCGCATCTCTAACCAAGAGTTATTCAATATTCACTTTCTTTTCCATTATTCCACAAAATATTTAGTATCTTTGGAAGAAGTTGTTAGGGTGGCGAGGTGCTGTGGCAAGGAGCCATGCCGCCCTGAAATTATATATATGATGTATTCAGGCTTGGGCAATGTCTCATTCTTTCATGGATGCTCTTATAACTGCTTGGCTATTAGCTTTTT
>ONBM01000011.1 GCA_900316045.1 uncultured Bacteroidales bacterium
GGTGATGATATATGGTCATTATATATTATGATTGCCGTTTAGAAATGACTTGCGTGCAATGTAACGATTTAATTCTGAAAACACAATCAAAAAGAGAAATAAAATGACTGAAATCAATATCGAAACAGAGATGACTTCAGACAGGACAGGTAGAGAAAACTCTTCCTCTGTACCGCACGATAAGAAGCTTTTCGCATTGTAATCAGAATCCTATGGATGAACAACCCTGCCGACCTCTTTCTTCCTCAAAATTAACCAATCGTCAATATCGGCAATATGTCAGTGAAACTCATTTGTACACAATCCTCTACAAGTTCAAAATGTCCGATGGCGCAAGCTGGGCAAAATGCAGGATGTCCGATGGTGCAAGAATTTTGGCAGGATTTGCAAGGTCTGTTCGCCACCTTCACCCTTAATTTTGCAATGTGACAAGCAACAAATATGAAACTTGTCAGACGGATTGAAATCATCCGACGACAATTCAAATTATAAACGCATGAAACTGCAGGGCAACAAGAAAACCACCGAGCAGCAGCGATATAACATAGAGTATGTGGAAGAACGCTTTCAGTTGCTCGACACCATCCGCGACATGATAGACATAGAGCTGGAGCGTCGAGGAGTGATGTCTGAGGGCGACCCTCATCATGAGAACCCGCCGCCCGATTCGAAAAACAGGGAGCCGTCGGAAGCCAAAACCGAAGAGCCGAACGACTGTCCCTGTCGCACCCTTTGGCCGCGCATCGTGAGTTTCTTCACAGGCTGCCTGCTGTAAATATATAAGGATTAGGACAACATACATTCATCAACCTTTTAATTCAAATTGAAATATGAACAGAAGACGATCGAAACCGCTCATTCCGCTTCTTGGCGGAAGATGGGCAAGAGCATGTCTCACCGCACTGCTCAGGCGCAGACGGCGGATGAGGGCAGAACGCAGCCGCCACGAGACCAGAACCGCGAACTGCGCACAGGCACCTGGAGCATCTATGCCGAGGGCGGACTGTCGTGGGCTACAGATGTCTGGTATCAGAACCTTGATGCCAAGAAGAGCTACAAAGTCGCACCTGCCGTTGGCGGCGGCGTGGACTACACCATCCGTCCGTGGGTGCGCATGGGGGCGGAGTACCTCTGGTCGCGCTACCGCCGTGAACAGCGCTTTTCGCAGCTCGACACGAAGACGATGCCCGTCAAGGCATACGGCAACTACCTGGTGAACTACCACGACGCCAGGCTCGGCGCTGGTTTCAACGTCATGGAACTGTGGCCGAACCGCCGCACGCAGTGGCTCAACATCTGGGCAGGCACGGGCGTGGGCTGCACCTTCGCAAAGGGCAACGAGTACGGCATCTATTTCAGCAACACCAAGACGCAAGGCGGCAAGACCTCGCCTTTCATCGACGGTGAGAGCGTCAGCAACGACGGCTCCATCACCATGACGGGCAGCGTGCGGACGAGCAACCGGCACGAAAACTTCAAGAAGCTCTACGTTCCTGCTTCTCTTCACATCGAGGCCGATGTGAGCCGGCAGCTCAGCATAGGGCTGAAAGGTGAAATCGACTGGCTGATGAACCGCAAGGCCATCGCCCCGAAGAACTATGCCTTCGCCCTTGTCACCCTGCGGTACAACTTCGTGGCGAGCCGCGCCAAGGTGCAGCGTACCCGCTATGAAGGCGAAATCGCCACGCTGGGCGACCGCCTGAACGTCCTGCAACGCAAAGCCGCCGAAGCCAAGGAACTGGCAGACGAGGCAGAGAACGCACGCCGACAGGCCGAGCAGAAGAACGCCGACCTCCAGCATCGCTTGCAAGACTGCGAGACTGCCAAACCTGCCGTCACCGCAGCCGTGCAGCCTTCGCACTTCGTGCAGTTCGACCACAACAGCTCCTTTATCAGCCGTGCCGAAGCCGACCGGCTGAAAGCCTTCGCCCAGAGCGTGCGCGGCAAGAAACTTTCCCTCTTGGCCGAGGCCAGCACGCCAGGCAGCGACGATTACAACGTGCAGCTCTCCGAGCGTCGCCTCCGCCGTGTGGTGGAAGCCCTCGTCAAGGAAGGCTTCTCTCCGGAAGACCTCCATCCTACGACCGCCATCGGCGAGCAGAACGGCAAGCCGTCGGCGGAGGGCCGCAGAGTAACAATAACCGTAGAACAAAGCAAGTAAAACAATTAAATACGACAATTATATGAAACGCATCAAATTCATCCTGCTTGCCATCGCCATGCTGCTGGCAGCACCTGCGTTCCTCACCTCATGTCAGGAGGACGCACCCGAAATCAACTACACGATCAACGTGTCGGTAATCAACGACTTCACCAAGGTGGTGGAGGCCATCAACAACGGCTCGCTCAAGAACGAACAGGCCATTGCGAAACTCACCGAGGCCATCGACAAGATGAACGCCGACCAGCAGACCAAGCTGCAGGCCATCATCGACGTGCTGAACTCAGTGAACGCCACGCTCGACACCAAGCTCGCAGCCATCGAGGCGGCGATGAAGGCTCAAACGCTCACCCTTGAGAGCAAACTCGCCCTCTTGGAAACGGCTATCAAGAACCAGACCCTCAAGCAGGAGGAAATGGCAGACAAGATCGTCGCCGCCATCGACAACCTCAAAGGCAGTATGGATGAGAAGATGGAAGCCATCACTGCGGCCATCAACAACGTGAACACTGCGCTCCAGAGCAAGCTCGCCCTCATCGAGGCGGCTATCAAGGCGCAGACCCTCTCGATGGAAGCCAAGCTCGACCTGCTCGAACAGGCCATCAAGGCACTGCCCGACTACACCTCGCAGCTCGAAGCCATCAAGACAGCCATTGCCAACCTGCCCGACTATGGCGACAAACTCTCTGCCATCGAGGCGGCCATCAAGGGAATGCCGAACTACAGCGACAAATTCGATGCTGTGGTAGCAGCCTTGGGAGAAATGAAGACGCAGATTGAGGCACTCGGCACAGGTCAGACCGCCATCGCCACAGAGATAGGCAAGGTGACCGCAGCCATCAACGCCCTCATTGCCGAAGTGAAGAGCGGCAATACCGGCGCAGCCGCGGCCCTCGCACAGATCATCGCCAAACTTGAGGAACTCAAGGCTGCCATAGGAAGCGGAGGTGGCAGCACCCCTGTCTTTACCAACACCGTTACTCTTGACGGCGTGACAATGCCGATTCTCAGCGCGGCCATAGATAAATCGGACTTGGAAGAAGAGAATAACTATGATATATACCTCTTCCTCTCCGAGGACAAACAGAAGTACATTGAGATCATGGCCTCTGGCACGCACCACAACGGCAACACCTTGGAACTTACCCAAAAAGAAGACGAGCACGACGGATGGTACTGGGCTGTTGAAATGCGTAATCCCAACTTATTATTTCAAACTTTTGCTAAGCCAGGGACCGAATATCCGGTCTTCCTAAGCGGCACGCTCCTGGTCAAGCGCATCGGCACCGGGACAGAATTTGAGATAACGCTCAAGGACGGCAAGGTAAAAGGCGGCGGTATGTATGGCGACGGCTTTGAACACACCGTCAGTCTGGATTTCAAGGGCGAGTTGGAATTTGATGAATTTTAATAATAGCCCATTCATTCTTTAGGAACAAAGAGAAGAGTCAAACGATCTCATCCTATGGAGTGTATCAGACGTCAAAGAGCGTAGGAAGTTTCTCCTCTCGCCGCTTTTGAGGGCGAGAGGAGAATAACAAAAAAACAATATGTTTCATCCTTAAAATCAAGAAGAAATGGAAACGAAGAACATCAACAGGCGCCCCCGGCCAATGGTCGTAAACAAGAAAGCGGTGGAGAACATCGGAACGGACACCGTGCGCAACTTCTCACGCTACAACAGCGCCACGAGGAACGCCATCGGCAGGCGTATCATCGAAATGGCGGGCGAGGTGGCTCGCCCCGGTGCCGGTGGAGTATATAGTTTCGACCCCGACCACGGCTGCGGTTCGGTGCCCATCAGGGTGAAGTGGCGCGACAGGTTCAAGGGCATCATCATCGTCGTTACCGGTGGCGGAATCATCATCATACACATCTTCCCCCCGATACCCCGACCGAAGCCCAACCCCGTAGCCGACCTGAAGGAACTCAACGGCGCGGAGTTCACCCCCGGCGTGAAGTACGGCGACATGCGAACCATCGACATCAGGAGAGACGGCAAGCCGATAGGCGAAATCCGAATCATCGCCTAAGAGTAACCAACGACCAACAAACAAGATGGTAGTCGATCGCATCGTGCGCGAAACCTCGCTCTCGGCACTTCGCTCGACGGTCTGCCAAAGGGCATCTACATCGTAGATGGGAAGAAAGTCATCAAGGAGTAAGAATCATTTATATTCAATAACCCGCCTCCGCAATCGCCGTAAGCATATTTTACGAATTTGCGGAGGCATCATTTTATCCGAAGCGTGAAACGATTTAAGCAATAACCGCAATTGGAGGACATTCTCTCCCTGCATTCAACTGACGAGTCATGCCAAGTGGCTGCCGAAGAAGTTCGCTTGGCTGCGCTTGCCGTGAGCGTGAAATAGGACTCCCTGACGGCGATGTACCGCACGCTGCGCCACACCGCCTGCCATCTGAACGGACTGAACAGCGCATGTCTGAATGGCAGAATGTCAGAAAAAACGAAATTGACAAAAGCACCTTTCGTGCTTGATAGTTTGAAGATTGTTAAGTATTTTTGCGAGTTCAATATTATTTTGAATAGTTAAATATACATTAAGCAATATGAGCATCCAGCAGGAGAACATAAAAAAGCTCGTCGATCGCAGGGCAGCAGCCAAGCTTGGCGGAGGCCAGAAAAGAATCGACGCTCAACATGCCAAAGGCAAACTCACGGCTAGGGAAAGAATAGCCCTTCTATTGGACGAGAACAGCTTTGAAGAGTACGACATGTTCGTGCATCATCGCTGCGCTAATTTCGGTATGGAGAAAGAACATTTTGACGGAGACGGCGTCGTTACAGGAATGGGAACGATAAACGGCCGCCTGGTCTATGTGTGCGCACAGGATTTCACCGTATCGGGTGGTTCTCTCTCAAAGACCATGTCTGAAAAGATGTGCAAAGTAATGGATCTGGCTGCTCGCAACGGAGCGCCGCTGATCAGCCTGAACGATTCGGGCGGGGCCAGAATACAGGAAGGCGTAGATGCGCTGGCAGGATACGGAGAAATATTCGAAAGGAACATCCTATATTCAGGGGTAGTTCCTCAGATCTCCGGAATATTCGGTCCTTGTGCCGGAGGAGCCGTATACTCCCCTGCCCTCACCGATTTCACTGTAATGGTCAAGAACACATCTTACATGTTCCTGACTGGACCTGCCGTGGTCAAGAGCGTGCTGGGAGAGGAGGTGAGCCAGGAAGAGCTTGGCGGAGCCAGCGTGCATGCATCCAAGAGCGGCGTGGCTCATTTCGCTGCCGAGAACGAGCAGGAAGGAATAGACATAATTAAGGAATTGCTAAGCTTCATTCCGCAGAACAACATGGAAGAAGCCCCCAGGGTGGCTACCGACGATCCGGTGTGCAGGGCAGACGACTCTTTGAACGAGATCATCCCGGACAATCCTAATCAGGCTTACGACATGTACAAGGTAATAGCCAGCATAGCTGACGATGGGAAATTCTTTGAAATCCACAAGAATTTCGCCAAGAACATCATCGTCGGCTTCGCACACCTGAACGGACGCAGCGTAGGCATTGTCGCAAACCAGCCGAAAGTGCTGGCAGGAGTTTTGGACATCAACGCATCTAGGAAAGGGGCTCGCTTCGTGCGCTTCTGCGACGCATTCAATATTCCTATAGTTTCGCTGGTGGACGTTCCAGGCTTCCTGCCTGGAACGCAGCAGGAATACGGCGCCGTCATCACAAACGGGGCAAAACTCCTTTACGCCTACGGTGAAGCCACGGTGCCGAAGGTTACCGTAGAGCTGCGGAAAAGCTACGGCGGATCATACATCGTAATGAGCAGCAAGCATTTAAGGTCTGACATTGTGTACGCATGGCCATCGGCAGAAATTGCGGTCATGGGTGCTGACGGGGCCGTAAACGTGCTGTATGCCAAGGAGATGAAAGCCGTCGAAGACCCGGCGGAGAAGGCAAAGCTGCGCGCCGAGAAAAAAGCGGAATATGAGGAATTGTTCAGCAATCCTTACCAGGCTGCGGAAAAAGGTTACATAGATGACGTGATAGAGCCTCGCAACACTCGTTTTCGCGTGATCAGAGCCTTGGAAGCTCTGGCCGGTAAGAAGCAGAGCATCCCTGCCAAGAAACATGACAATCTGCCTTTGTAAAAATGAGATATAAAAATATATTAACAATTGCTGCCGGACTGCTATCCTGCCTCGCAACGCTATCTGCGCAGAATCTCTCTGACATGAGGGTCACTGAGATCGTCGCGGACAACGAGACAGGACTGGTTGACGATTTCGGGGTCAGGAGCGGATGGATAGAGCTGTTCAACAATTCCTACGGTACTGTCAGCTATGGCGGATGCTACCTGACCAACGATCGCTCGGATCTGAAGAAATACCGCATCCCAGCCAATGACAAGTCCACGACTCTGAAACCTCGCCAAAGCGTACTGTTCTTTGCCGGCGGAAGCGGAGAGAAGGGCACGTATTACACGAACTTCATCGTGGAGAAAGGCCAGACCGTCTACATGGTCAGCAACGACGGAAGGACGATAATCGACTCTCTGAAGGTGCCTGAAGATCTTCAGCCCGACAGAAGCGTGAAGAAAGTCCCGGCAGGCATAAAGGAGACCGATTTCGAAATCGAAAACAATTCGGTTCCTAC
Source organism: uncultured Bacteroidales bacterium (assembly GCA_900316045.1). Lineage (GTDB taxonomy): Bacteria > Bacteroidota > Bacteroidia > Bacteroidales > UBA932 > Cryptobacteroides. Next base: position 6,801 of record ONBM01000011.1, read on the forward strand.
ACCAGGAAGCTATAACGGAGATGTGAATGCCAAGACCAAAAGCCAGGAAGTCAAGGAGAAGGATCCGTACGGATGGATTCTGACTCTCATTTCTGTGCTGACTGTGTTCATATCCCTGACGATCCTTGCTTTCATATTCACTGCGATAGGGAATCGCAGCACAAGGGATAAAAAACCTAAGGAGAAAAAAGCTTCGAAGAAATATTCAGAGAATATGTCTCCGGAGGTTGCAGCCGCCATTTCCATCGCCCTGTCGCAAGAATTCGGCGGCGAGGCCTTCGCTGCCATAGCCCTTGCCCTGGATGATTATCTGGGAGGCGGGGTTCACGATGCCGAGAGCTATGTAATCACCATCAAGCCGACCCCCGGAAGCCTGTGGAACGAGAAAGCTCAGAATTTCAGACAATTACCAAGAAAATAATAGTGACTAATATGAAGACTTACAAATTCAAGATCAACGGCAACGAATATTCCGTTGACATCAATTCAGTTGAAGGTAACATAGCTGACGTAACCGTCAATGGTGCATCCTACAAAGTTGAGATGGAGAACGCACCGGTAGTTCCTGCCGCCCCAGCAGCAGCTCCGGCCACCGTGACGCCTACTGCAGCCCCAGCGCCAGTGGCTCAGGCTGCTCCAGCAGCCGCATCGGGAGAAGGCAAGCCTGTCCAGGCTCCGATGCCGGGAGTCATCCTAGAGGTCTCGGTTAAGGTTGGCGATAAGGTTAAGGCCGGCCAGAAAGTGGCTGTCCTTGAAGCCATGAAGATGGAAAATGAAATTGACGCCCCTGCGGACGGAACTGTCACAGCCGTGCTGGTAAGCAAAGGTGACTCAGTGAACGTTGACCAGGATATCGTGAAAATAGCATAGGCCTAATTCTGAATGGATACCGTCATTGAAAGCCTCCAGCAATTCTGGCATTTCACTGGTTTCGCCAACGTTACGTGGCAGAATCTAATCATGATTGCTATAGGGATAGGCTTTATCGCTATAGCTATAATTAAAGGTTGGGAGCCTCTCCTCCTGGTGCCTATCGGATTCGGCATGATAATCGGGAATATTCCTATGTTCCCGGGCCTTAACATAGGCATTTATGAGGATGGTTCCGTTCTCAACACTCTCTACCAAGGAGTAAAGCAGGGGTGGTACCCGCCTCTGATATTCCTGGGAATAGGCGCCATGACTGATTTCTCGGCCCTAATCTCGCAACCCCGCCTGCTTCTGATCGGAGCAGCGGCGCAAATGGGCATATTCGGAGCTTATCTGCTAGCGCTTGTCCTGGGCTTCGATCCTAATCAGGCTGGTGCTATAGGCATCATCGGCGGAGCGGACGGGCCTACGGCCATATTCCTGTCTTCCAAGCTCGCACCGGATCTGATGGGTGCCATAGCAGTAAGCGCTTATTCGTACATGGCTCTCGTTCCTGTGATCCAGAGGCCTATCATGATCTTCCTCACCACGAAGAAAGAAAGACTCATAAGAATGCCTAAGCCTAGGGTCGTAAGCCAGAAAGAGAAAATCTTCTTTCCTATAATAGGTTTCCTGCTCACTGCCTTCATAGTGCCATCGGGCCTGCCATTGCTTGGCATGCTGTTCTTCGGAAACCTGCTTAAGGAGAGCGGAGTCACGCGACGTCTGGCAGAAACGGCCAGAGGTCCTATCGTGGACACGGTGACCACCTTGATTGGACTTACCGTCGGAGCTTCAACTCAGGCGGACAAATTCCTCACGGGTAACTCGGTGAAGATTTTCATCCTTGGCCTGCTGTCATTCGTGATTGCAACGGCGTGCGGAGTCCTCTTCGTCAAGCTATGGAATCTGTTCCTGAAGCCTGGACACAAGATAAATCCGCTTATCGGCAACGCGGGCGTTTCCGCCGTGCCTGACAGCGCCAGAGTTTCTGAAATAGTGGGAAGAGAATTCGACCCTGACAATCACCTGCTCATGCATGCGATGGGTCCGAACGTGGCAGGAGTCATAGGTTCAGCAATAGCTGCCGGAATCCTGCTAGGTTTCCTGGGATAATCTGAATATGCATATTCATAAAAAGGCTGACCTGAGAATATCAAGTCAGCCTTTTTAGCATCATGAGGCAAATTATCTCAAAGAGACGGATAGATATAAAATATCTTATTCTTACAACGATATTTAAATGTCGATGGTCATAGTTTGGAAATGATGGTGGAAACATCTGTCCCGTGCCTGAGTCATGTGAATATAATAATATCTCCTGACATTCTGAAACGAATAACCTCCAAATCATAGACAACTGGCTCTTTGCAGGTCACTCGGGAGTGGATATGACTTGCATGACGATGTAGTTGGGAATGATCGATTTTTGCCAGCTTCAACAGGCAGCCAAAAGTCAGAGGGGCCCCAACGCAGGACACTCAGAGGCAGTTCGCCTCCCGAGTGATTTGCAAGAGGAGCTGCAACGGGGCAGCCTTCGGCTCCATTGCCAGGTTCGTGAATCTTTTCAAGGCTCACTTGTAATAGACATGGTCAATGACGATGCTAAAAATATAGCCGGGGTAAACCTTGCGGATTGCTTGCATGAGTTGGAACTGGAAGGCGTTGTCGTCGCGGATGGTATCGTCGGGCACCACGTCAAAAGAGATGGCGCGCTTCTCCTCAAGATAGAAATAGCCGTGGATTTGCTCCACGTGTGGGTAGCGCTCTACAAAGTTCATGATGCCCTTTTGCAGCTCTTTTCCTTTCTCGCTGGTGCATACGGCATAAATGCCTACAGTAATAATGATGTGATATTTGTCGTAAAGCAATTTGGTGATGGAGCGCGTGAGCCCATGTATGCGCACAGCGGTCATCGTGTCAGGCACGCTGACGTGGAGCGAGCCAATGATGGCGTTGGGGCCGTAGTAGTTGAGGATGACGTCATAGACGCCGAGTACCCCGGCAAACTGCTTCACGTCCTGCTCGATGTTGTGCATCATGTCCTTGGGTATGCTCTCGCCTAGGAGTTGTCCGATGGGAGCCCCTATCATCTCGATACCCGCCTTGATGATGACGAGCGAGATGATGGAGCCTAGGATGCCGTCCAGGTTGAGTCCCGCGAAAAGCATGATGCCGGCGGAGACAAGGGTGGAGAGCGTCACCACGGCATCGAAGGTGGCGTCGGCGCCGCTGGCCTCGAGGGCGTTGCTTTTTAGCCGTTGCCCCTGCTTCTTGACATACCAGCCCAAAACGAGTTTCACCACGATGGCCACAATGATGATGGTCAGCGTAACGGAGGTATAAGACGGATTGGTGGGATTGAAGATCTTCTTCACGCTCTCCACCAAAGAGAGGATACCCGTGGACAACACGATGACCGAGATGATGATTGCACTGAAATACTCCACGCGACCATAGCCGAAGGGATGGTTGCGGTCGGCGGGTTTCTCCGACAGCTTAGTACCCACGATGGTGATGACCGACGAGAGAGCATCGCTCAGGTTGTTGACGGCGTCCATGATAATGGCCACCGACCCGGCCAGCCATCCCGCCACAGCCTTGAAGGCCGCAAGGAAGAGGTTGGCGGCGATGCCCACCAGGCTCGTGCGGATGATTTGCTTATTCCTATTCATTTCTTTCTCATTCCACTTCTTTTGCAAAGGCAGGAAATATAGAGGGAACGAAAACTCCTTCTCGAAGCAGCGGCTATCTAGGAATGGCGAAGTTCTCCGGAGCGATGGCTGCATTCTTCTTCACCGAACTCATTTCGTAGACATTTGATATGCCTGCGGCTTCCTCCATCACCATTTTCACCAGCACGCAGTCCGTATTCCTGTAGCTTAATTCAATCTTGGAATATTTCTTCGGAGAATCCTTGGATGCCGTTATCGTGACAACATACGCCTTCCCCGAATCTGAAACCTTCAGGTCCGCCTTGTAGTCTTTTGCGACCTTGGCAGGATGCCCGGATATGCAGCCCAGAAGAGTGCCCGAGAGCGTCTTCATCAGAGAATTGCTTTCAGTATTGAACGTGTTGGCCTTCCCTCCTCTCTTCATGTAGAATTTGGAGCCATTGATGACCAGTCTCTCATTCGGATCGCTGTACTGCATGCTCATCTTGTCCTCTCTGCTGAAGCACAAGGTGCCTTGCAAGTATATTTCCTTGCCGGTTGCCTTGATCTTGCGAGTCTGGTTGAAGTCGGCTTTCAAAGTGGAATACTCAGAATTGGCTTTTTCTATCTTTACCAATATGTCAGAATCCGAATTCGACGCTAATGCGGCTGGCGCCAGAGCAAGAGCCGCTATGATAGAAATCACGTAATTCATAATATTCATCAAGTATATAACCCGCCATTGACTGAAATAACTTGCCCGGTGATGTAACCAGCCTGGTCAGACACCAGGAATCCTACCAGAGCAGCAACCTCTTCTGGCTCGCCAAGGCGTCTCGCCGGGATGGTCTTCTTGATTTCTTCCAGGTCCAGTCCTTCAACCATGTCCGTGTGAATGAAGCCCGGAGCTACGGCGTTGACTGTCACCTTGCGCGGAGCCACTTCCTGAGCCAAGGCCTTCGTGGCAGCTATCAAGCCGCCCTTAGCCGCTGAATAGTTCGTCTGGCCAGGAAGGCCTTTTATTCCCGAAAGAGAGGCCATGTTCACTATCCTTCCTTTCTTATGCGTAAGCATTGGCTGCAAGAGAGCTCGAGTAACATTGTAGAAGCTTCCCAGATTCGTGTTCATCACATTCTGCCACTCCATAGGCTCCAGCCAGATAAGCAGATTATCCTTGCGAATGCCAGCGTTATTCACCAGCGCTTCGATATATTCCCCCGGATGTGTTTCCTGCCAGGCCTGCAGAGCCCTGTTCGTGGCTTCCAGGTCACCCACGTCGAATTTCAGCAATTCCCCATCAGAGCCAGCCTCATTCACTTTATTTAAGGTTTCCTGAGCCGCCTCGTCATTCGAGACATAATTTATCAAGACATGATATCCTTTGCGTGCCAGTTCAACGCAGATGGCTCTGCCTATTCCCCGACTGCCTCCGGTAACAAGAGCATTCTTCATATTCATAAAACAATTTCGGGTAGCAAAGATAATAAAAATACTACAGTAATATCTCGGACGCGACATCCTCCAGTCCTGGCACGCAGGCACAAGTCATCACCGATGTCATGCTCACGCCAAGCATCCCATGAAGATTCAGGCTCTGGCCTGTCATGAAGAGGTTTCTGAGCGGCGTGCGAGGCGACATCACCGTGAGCATTGGATTGCTGAAGTCCTTCCTAATGCCATAAGCCGAACCGAATGGACTGCCAGTATAACTAAGATAGGTCAGCGGCGAGCTAGTCCAGACCTGAGCTATCGCGTCTCTAAGGCCAGGAATCCTCTGCTCGGCCAAGGCGATGCATTCTTCTGCCTTCCTCCGTTTCAATGCTTCATATTTTTCGCCACGGCGACCTCTAGGCTCGGGAGCATATTCAGAAACCATATCCCAAGCCATCGGGCTCATCAAGTCCAAGTGGGTTGCGTATTCTCCTTCCTCAGGCACATAGAAATGCACCAGCACGGACTCTGTCTTCGAATAATTAGGATTCCACAAATCGCAGTCAGCGCTATTTACGTAAATATTCCGATTCAGATACTTGAGTTTCCTTGGCTTCAGGGCAATGTTTGCCGTAAACATGCCGTAGGTGTCCGGCAAATGGGTTATCCTGTTCCTGTAAATGTTCCTTATAGATTTGGACTCGCCAAGCAGGCTCATTGTGACAGCTGGGTGCGCATCTGAAACAATCACGTCTGCTTCCAGCATAAGCTTTTCCCCTTCTGATTCAGCCTCAACTCCCGTTGCTGTCCCATCAATTTCGCATATTCGTAAAACCTTGGTCTTATTCAGCACTTTGCCCCCCATCTCGACAATTTCGGAAGCCAGTTTCTCCGCTATCTGTGAGCCACCGCCCTGAAGCCTCCATGCGCTCTGGATGAAAGAATTATTTATCTGCGCGAAAACATAAAGCGGCAGGGTGTCCTGACGCAGTTCCATCTTCAACGATGTGCCAGAAAGGACTTTGCGCAGCTTCTCGTCATGGATATTCTCGCACAGAAAGCCGTAGGCGCTCTTTGAAAAGGCTTCACCAATGGAGTCCCCGCCGAAAGCCTTGAAAATGTTGTCTCCGATGTCTTTCAATGCAGCAGCGTATCGTCTCAGTCCGTCTTCCTCGGCAGGAAAAATTGCAGATAGGGACTTCACGAAGTTTCCATGTCCGTTAGCGAAAGGAAAGGACTCCTGTCTTCCATCCCCCACGAAAACGCATTCGTCGAAACAATCCTCATCCAGTCTCTTCCATGGCAGGTCCAGCAAGCCGAAAAATTTGAAGAGAGGGTGCAGCGACTGACCCTCGTCTAGTCCGCCCACATAGTGGAAACCGGTATCAAATAGCAATCCTTCTCTATGAAAAGTCTGCAGGCAGCCGCCAATGTGCTTGTCTTGCTCCAAGACGGTTACTTCATAGCCGTGTTTTGCAAGAATGAAACCGCATTCCAAGCCACCCAGGCCGCTGCCGATTATGATTGCCTTGCCCATCATTTTTTACCATCATTAGATGTCAGATTGCCAATCTCGTAAGAACATCCAATTGAACGTCTGAAATAGCGAATGTTCAGCATCTTCCAGAACAGGAAAGGCTGGAGCGTGTAGGTAATGAGTATCGTGGATGCCATCCCGATGAAAGTAGCGACTCCCGTGGAACTAAGAGCAGGATGCTTTGCGAATATCAACGCCACAGTTACGACGAGCAGCACGAACGCAGAGAAGAAAATCGCAGCCTTGTGATAAATCAGAAGCCTGTCATTCCCACTCCTTAGCTGATCCAGAAGGCCTTCCATCACGAATATGCTGTAATCTACTCCGATTCCGAAAATAAACGTGGAAATGACGATGTTTATCAGGTTGAACTTCATCCCGAAAATCGCCATCACGCCTTCCACCACGAACCAGCTCAGGAACATAGGCATGAACGCAAGCAGGGCCACCCAGATGTTTCTGAACGATAGCAAGAGCACGACAAGGACGAAAAGCGAAGAAATCAGCAGAACCACGCTGTAGTCATCGTGAATGACCTCCACCATGTCGGTCGTGTAATAGAACGGATCAACCACTAGAGAATGTGGCACTGAGGCCACCGCATCACTGACCTTGCGCTTGTCTTCCGGCCGCATCTGCACTGGCGTGAAAGCCAGGTATTTTCCATCTTCAGACTGCTCGATCAGATTGCACTTCAAACCCTCCGGCAGGACATCCGAATCATAGAGCGAGCCCGGCTCATAATCTTTGCCGACCATCTCGTAGAAGAGTTCGAACGAATCTGGATTCAGTCCAGCCTGTTCAGCGGACGAGTTTATCACAGAACGAGCCTCTGCAATCTTCTCTGGAGTCCAATAAGCCTTCCAGGCGGATATTCTTTCGTTCTGCTCTTCCGTAGTCTGGAACAACATTCCTACCGCGTCGGATGAGTGTTTCACCACGCCATCTTCTTTCAACTGACCTATCACCCGCACTATCTCGCGGCTGGTAGAGAGAGCCTCGTCCAGAGTGCTTCCAGTGGCCGCATAATAGACCTGGGCATTGCCTCCGTAATTCTTCTGGGCGAACAAAGCCTCGGACTCCAGTAGCTCCGGAGGGTTATAGCCTATGTTCTTGAGGTCACTGTCGAACTGCACTCTGAATGAGAACGCCAGGCATGCCAAGATGACTGCGGCTATCGTCCAATTCAACCACTTCTTCTGGTCGAGAGGATAGGAATCCATCTTGTCTATGCCAGCGAATATGCGTTCATTGCGTTTTTCTGCTCTGTAATGGCTCCTGACGGTGAGAAGATGCGGAAGCACGATAAGAGCGAAAAGCGTGCTCCCGACCAGAGCAAGCGTAGAGAATATTCCAAAATCCCTAAGGAGGTCGCTCTTGGTGAAAATCAGGCCCATGAAGGCGCCTATTGTCGTCAGGCAGCCGAGGCAGACAGGAGTGGCCTCGTCCTGCAACATTTTTTCGGCATCTTTCACGTATTTGTAGTGCGTGAGCACGTGCAGGCAGTAGCTGAGCGCCACTCCAAGCACTATGGCGCCTATCCCCAGCGCCATTATTGACATGCCGCCCTTCATCCAGTAGATGCTTGACAAGGCGAAGAAAGAGCCGTATGCCACCGGAAGCACCATGAAGAATACGACAGAGAGACTCTTGAACGCGATGCAGAGGAACAGCAAGATTACGATCAGCGAGATCCCGATCGTGAGAAACAGGTCCAGTTTGATTCTTCTGGAATTGTTCGCGCTGCGCACAGGCGCCCCATGCATAAGAACCTTTATGCCCGGATGAGAGGCTTGGAAGGCTGAAATCTCATTCTCAAGCATATTCACTAGATACGTGCCATTCCCGGAATCGAACGACGAGAAGTCTGGCGAGATGAAGCCAAGCTCCACTGTGCTGTCCTTACAGAAAAGATGGTTGTCTAAGAGCGTATAACTTGAAATTCCTCCAGAAAAGCCACCGGATCCCTCAGCTAAATCTTTCCGCAGAGCCAGCGGATCTGTGCTGACCATCTGAGCGTACGAGCCTGTGAAGTCGTTTTCCAGCAAATCCAGATTCTCCTGCATCTGCTTTAGCGCGGCATCTGGCTGCATTGATGCATCGAAACGCTTGTAGCACGACGTGTCCACGAATGAAGGCACGTGAGCGAGGGCGTAATCCAAGCCCATCACAAGCACGTCATCGTCAATCTTATAAAGTACGTTGTCGATGTATCTCGAAGAAGAGTCACGCACGGCCAGAGTGTCGAAGAACTCGTCGCAAGCTGCTGTAAGCGTCTCTACATCAATAGTATCTGCTCCTCGAAACTGAATGAATATCTTGTCTTTCACTTTCAGGCTGCCGAAGGCCAGATTCGCATCCGACGTGGAATCGTCCGATGGAAGAAGCTTGGAAATATCCTCTTCGTAGCGAACCTTGAGACCGAAATAAATGAATATGGCAGCGCTAAGCAGCAGCGTGACATACATCAATGCCTTATGCTTCTGATTGAATCTGTAAAGGCGAACGAAAAAATTATCCATTGTCCTTAAACGAAAGTTCAGCCTTTAAACTTACGAAGACTTCCTCGTTTTTGAAAACAGAAGCCTGGATGTCAGCCTTCCCGTCCGATTCAACCGCATCCAGCTGAATCTGAAGGTCCTGGATTTTTAATGGCTCCACAAGCCTCAGGAAGCGACAGAGCTTGATTTTTTCCAGCCTCGTGACAGTGCAGGAAGCATATTCATAACATTCTTTCACCATCTGCATCATGCAGACCCCTGGGGCTACCGGCTTTCCAGGGAAATGGCCTTCGTAGACTTCACTGTCCGGCATCAGCGAGACATTAAACATGAATCCGGAATCAGTCCTCTCGCAGGCATTGACCTTATAGAAATCGTAGCACACCCTCTCCTGCCATGTTCGGTAGAAGTCTGGCACTATCGGGCAGAACTCTCCTTCTGAGGTCTCGAAAAGCTGAATCGTCGAGGCCGTGAGAATCAGAGCGCCATCGCTTTCTCGGTGAATCTCATAGTCGAAAACCATCTTCGCTCCAGCGGCCGGCCTGTAAGTAATTTTCACTAGCAGGACATCGTTCATCACTGCCGGGCGCTCATAACGCAGACGTACATCGTACACAGGCGCATAATAACCGTTTTTCACCAGTTCTGAATAGCCTATGCCGAACCTGCGGCCAAATTCTTCCCTGGCATCTTCGAGATACTTCACGTAATTCCCGTGCCAGACCACCTTCAACGGATCCAGTTCTGAGAATCTAACCTCTACGCGTTTTGTCAGGCTTAGCTCTTTCATTCTTTTATGAATATTTTCATTTGACCTTCGGCCACGACATCATCCCCGCAACGCACTTCAACTTTCATTAGCGACATGCCCATCGCAGTGCCCAAAAGCGATAAGCTAGTGCGCAGAGACTTTCCAGCATCTGGCAGCAACGCGATTTCCAAGTTTTTCAATTCGGCTATGAATCCAAGCCGTGGCGGAATGCCTTTCACGTAAGAGTCGTAATCGGCGAAGACGGCAGCGCTCTGGGCCGCATGCTCCACGATTCCGGGTTCGGAGAGCTTCCCATTGCGGCAGAATATGCAAGAAGGATCGATGTCCAATCCAGTTTCCGCAGAATCAACGGTCACTGAATATAATGCATCGACCATTACGACCGGGGGCCGCTGAGGAATCAGCTTCAATACTTCCTCACCTTTTAGTATCGGCTCCGCAGACATTTATTTTGACTGAACTTTCTCGTAGATGAGGTCGTACAGAGCCCCGAAATTCCTTATTTTGGCGATGTCGGCGCCATTGATTTTTATGCCGAAATTGCTCTCGACCAATGCTACCAAATCCACTAGGCTTAGGCTGTCAAGTTCAAGAGTGGACTTAATGTCAGCTTCCGGAGCGAACACAGACTCCTCAACTTCGAATTCCTCGGCCATTGCGGCGTTGATTTTCTGAATCAATTCTGCTTTTTCCATAATATGCTATTTAATATTTTTTACAATCAAAGATGAATTCGTTCCACCGAACCCGAAAGAGTTTGACAAGAACACGTCAAAATGCTTCTCTACCCTCTCCGCCGGGATGTGCAGCATGGCCGAATCCTCGTCGGGATGCTCGAAATTCAGGTTTGGAGCAATGAAGTCATTCTTCATCATGAGCATTGAATATATCACCTCGCTGGCTCCAGCCATCCACATCTCGTGACCGGTCTGCGATTTAGTGCTGGTTATTTCTATCGGCCTGTCCCCGAACACCTTATAAAGAGCCTTGGCCTCATTTGCATCCCCCACATGAGTAGAAGTAGCATGGGCATTTATGTAACCAATCTCGTCTTTCGATATCCCAGCCCGTTCAATCGACATTTCCAATGCCTTTACAGGCCCATCGACGTTCGGTGCTGAAATATGATCTCCATTAGCCGAGAAGCCATAACCGACCACTTCGCCATAAATTCTCGCTCCCCTGCGCATTGCAGACTCGTAGCTCTCGAGAATCACCGTAGCAGCGCCACCGCTCGGCACGAGACCGTCCCTATCTCTGTCAAAAGGGCGGCTGGCCTTATCTGGAGCGTTTTCTCTTGTAGAGAATGCTGAAATTCCATCGAAAGAACCCACGGCGTATGGGTTGACTTCCTGTGCTCCGCCGCAGACGACCATTTCTTGCAGTCCGTTCTGAATCAGCAGCGAGCCCAGCCCTATGGCATGGGATCCGCTGGCACAAGCTCCTGACACGGTGAGATTTATTCCCTTTAACTTGAATATGCAGCCAAGATTCATCGTAACCGTCGAGTTCATAGACTGGAAAATGGTTCCGGAGCCGCACAGAGACGTGTCTTTCTGGTACCTGATTACGTCCACAGCCTTCATGACAGGGACCGTCGAGCTGTCATTTCCATATAGCAATCCGACAATGTGGTCGTTGAGATACTCCTGGTCTATTCCTGCATCCTTGAGAGCATCTCTCGTGGCGCAAAAAGCATATTTAGCTTCCTCAGGCATGAAAACCCTCACGGAACGTGGCAGCTCAGCCTTTAAATCCGGCTCCTCGACTTTCCCAGTCAGAGCCGAACGAAAGCCAAGTTCCTTCCTGGCAGCATCCAGGCATATTCCTGATTTTCCGTTGTACAATGAGTCTCTTACCTCTTCAAGCGTTGTCCCTATACAGGAATATATTCCCATACCTGTGATAACTACCCTATTCTGCATATTTCAATAATTTATCTAGTTCCTCGTTCATTTCAGACCTAGCTTTCTTAATATCTTCTATTTTCCCCGACCTCAGAGCCTTCCTGAAAGCGAAGTCTTTGCGAAGGCTGCCTAACCATTTCACGTAGTTCCACTCAAAAACGCACAACGCTGGAAATAGCAGCACCCAGCATATCGCCGGAATGAATCCCCAAAGCGGCCAAACCACAGCCAAGGTTATCATGCCAAGGATCGGGAACACGAACAAAGCATTCAACGCCATCAGCAAAGTCCCTTGGAACATCCTGTCCTCCATCTTCTTCTCGAAGCGCATTGGGAAAAACCATGACACTATCGAAGGCCACAGAGCGACGATCGCAAGCGGCAGCAAAAGAATAAGACCCAGAATCTTACCGAATATCTCGGCAGCCGTTCCAGGAGAATCCAGCTCAGCCTCATCTATGCCTGCAAACTCCAGTCCATTTCTGTAGGCTTTCACTTTTTCGTAAGCCACCGGCCTACCTTCCGGAACCTCATCAGGATTCACGATGGAATAGCATTTTCCCTCTTCCAGATTCTCGTTTTCGATGTCCCAGCCCGTAGATTTCGAGAGTATGAAGTACTTGATCTTATCTCTTCCCGTCTTTTCCTCCAAGCGAGCGACGAGTTCCTTGTCAGAAGTCATCTTGTCTGGGAGATAATCCGGATCGAAACCTTTTCCTCTTGCATATTCTTCACCGTATGAGCTGTTGCGGATGAATTCTAACTCGTCGTAATATTCAAGGTCTCTCACCCTGAACATCATATTCTTAATCTGCTCGCATACGAGCTTGTTTACCTGGCGCTGTGCCGTCCTTGGCTTCTCCTTATATAATTCGTAATATGGCTTCAGGGAAATTGGAGCGCCATATTCCACCAGGCATTTCTGCCTTATCCCGAAATAATCAGAATAATGGTTGCAAGACGGGAGTATCATGACATCACTTTCGAAATTCAGCATTTCCGCTGAATCGAACGCCATCTTAGTGTAGCCGAAAGAAAAATTTCCCAGCCAGTGCCCTGTCTGGTGGCCGCCTTCGGGAAATATGACGACTGAATTGCCGTCAGCCAGATCCTTCTCGGAATCCTCGAAGGTGGAAGCGTTGTTCTTCAAGGCATTTTCACCTTCGTGATTCATGCGGAAAGCCGGAAGAAGCCCGATCGACCGAAGAAACTTATTTGCGGCTGGGGAAAGCGAGAAGACATCTGCCCTTACTATGAATCTGACTTTTCTCTCCTTGAAAGACATCAGGATGGCGAGTGCATCGCAGAGGCCATTCTGATGGTTGCTCGCTATCAATGTCGGGATTCCGTTTTCCGGAACATTCTCCATGTGGAGATACCGCACGTCCTTATACATGACATGCTCGAACAGAAAACGCAGATATGCCTTGAAGCATCTATATGCGAGCGGAATTGCCTTAAAGTCCCTTTTTTTATTTACAGTGTTTCTGCCTTCCATCTTTTCGAAAAGTTCTACGCAACCAGCCTGACAAAATCGAGAAAGCATTTCTCAAAAATTGGGACGAAATTAAGTAATTTTTACAGTTCTGGCAAGTCGGAATATCTCTTGATGCCTTTTGAAAAGATTTTCGACCATTTTAGACAATTCCCCAATCCTCTGCCCTATTTTTACTTTCAATTTTTAAATCACGACTGATTTCGAGATTTTTCGATAATATACCCTACGAAGAAGCAGGCAGCAGAGACAATCATTCCGTTAATGGAAGGTATGCCCCATTTAACAAGATTGGCCACGGCAGCGCCAAGAACGACTCCTGCAATGGCAAACCAGTTCACGGCACGCTTAGGCAAGGTGCCGGCAAGATATTCCTTCCTATGCAGGAAATAGCTGATTATTAATATTATGCCGATTGGTGGCAGGGTGCAGTTAAGCACGTTCAGCCATCCCACGAAATTCCAATACAGCCAGACTGCAGACACGGTGCCGATGATGCCGGCTGCCAGAACCATCGCTTTCTTGGGAAGGCCTATGATATTGGACAGGCCTAAGCCGGAAGTGTACAAGGCATTGTCATTGGTCGTCCAGATGTTCAAGCCCAGCACCAGAATGGCAATGTAGAACAGGTTCAGGTTCAGCATCACCTCGAAAATGTCGTTGCCCCCTACGTAAATGCTTGAAATAGCCCCGAAAAAGAACATCAGGCTGTTCCCAAGGAAAAAGGCCACGACGGTGACCAGCAAGCCGACTTTCGCATTCTTTGCGAAACGGGCGAAATTCGGCGTGGCAGTGCCTCCAGACACGAAACTTCCGATTACCAGCCCTGCGCCGGCTATGACGCTCAGATCCTTGGAACCCTTTGAAAACTGGTCTATAAGGGTCGAATCGCCCCTTTGAACGGCCATGATCATGGCCACAGTGCCAAGGATAGCGACGGCAGGAACTGCTATGTAGCTAACGATAGTAAGGCTTTTGATGCCAAAGTATGCGCTGCATGTCATCAGTATGCCGGCAATAAGCACTAGCATGTAACCCTGCCAAGGCATGCTGTCCGGAGTGACTTCCAGTCCCATGATTTCTTTTGCAATCGGGATGGCGAACATTGCCAGGCCTACCCCGAACCAGCCTATCTGCGTGAAGCTTATCATCGCGCTTGGGAGATAGCTGCCCCTTTCGCCAAAGCTCTTGCGAGCGAGCATGTCGAGGGTGAGGCCGCTCTCAGCCCCAATCCAGCCCAATGCCCCTGTGTATGCCCCCAGAATAAGTCCCCCTAAGAGAAGAGCACCGATGAATCCCCAGAAATCAAGCCCTGTCGCCAGTTTCTGGCCTACCCACATAGATGCAGAGAAGAAAGTGAAGCCGAGCATTACCATGAACATGCTCAGGTTGCTCTTGCGACCTGCCGCGCTGACTGATCCGTTGGTGAAGTCAGCGTCAGCTCCTTGCTTATAATTACTCATAACCATTAAGTGATTGATTGATTTGCTCTAATCTAGTTGATGCAATCTGCCTGAGAGTCAGAGTCTCGGCCTTTGCCAGGAAAACCCTTTCATCGCTGTACAGCACCCTCAGGTCACCGAGTTTCTGAAAATGCGTGGTCTTGAGCCATTCATCATATTCAATAGGTGCCCTGTATCCTATTCTTTCGTAGGTAAGTTCCATTATGTCCGTCCTGCCTGAAGCCTCCAGCACTGCGTTCCAGTATCTCTTTACTTCTTCCACATGATCCGGTATCTCATAGCGACGAGCCCCGCCGTCGTAGATTATGCATTTCTCGTAAAGCGAGAAGCCATGCGCAACGACATATTCCCTGAACTCAGGGGAAATGATGCCTCTGCCCCAGTAAAAATCGATGTCCGGTACCTGGAAACCTAGCACGCCAGCGTCTTCATAGACTCTGAATATTCCTTCGTAGAAGAAGCAAGAGAAACCTTCGAAATTAGGCGAAAGCTTCTTGATTTCCTCGGTCAGATCCTCCATGACATCGATGGCTTTCGTGCCGCCTATCGTAAAAAAGATAATCCTCTTGAAGCTGCCGCCATGGTCATGGAACCAGTTTATGACATGATCCATGCACATCTTAAGAGTGGCTCCTGATGCGATTATGTCGCCAATCATCAGCACGCAGTCTTTGCATGTGCGGACTTTCTGGTAGCGGACGTCCAGGCCTTTGATGACATTATCCTCGATGATTCTCTCGCAGGAGAGAAAATCCATGTTCGTAACCCTCAAGCCTGCCCTGAAGGCACATTCCTCGATGGGATAGTTCAATCCGCCTCTGAGGATCGTCAATATATTCACTTTCCCCTCAAGACCATTGTCTGTCAAGTACTGCATGCCTTTCATAGTGGCAGGCACCATGGACTGATAAGAGCCGAATCCGACCACCTCAGGAGAAGCCATGAGCCTCCTTGTGCCGCCATCGCTGATGATGAAATAATGATTCTTGAGATTCTCGCATTCAAACCTGTAGACGCCAGGGATGAGAGTCTGAGCTAGATTAGAGTCTTTGAGATTATATTCGTGCGACATTCCGATTATCATTAATCGGGTTACAAAGGTAGTCATAATTCGCATAAAATATTTCCATTCGGGTAGAACTTATCAAACAAGTTATCAACCATGGCAACATTATTGGAAATTTTCGTACCTTAGCGGTGCGTAAAGTGAAAAAAAATGGCTGTATCCATAAAGGAAGTACGCACTAAAAGGGATCTGAGGCAGTTTGCCAAATTTCCTAATGTACTCTACAAGAATAATAAATATTATGTCCCGCAACTGATTTCCATGGACATGGCTACCTTTTCGCCCAAGATAAACAGGGCTTTTGAGGTTTGTGAGGGGAAATATTGGCTTGCCTACAAAGATGGCGAGCTCGTCGGGCGTGTCGCTGGCATAATCAACCATAAATATAACCGCAAAGTTGGCCAGAACATCTGCCGCTTCGGATGGATTGATTTCACGAACAATCCCGAAGTCGTCCACGCCCTGCTGGACACAGTGGAAAGCTATGCAAGGGCGAATGGAATGAATGTGGTCGAAGGGCCTGTGGGCTTTCTGGAATTCGACGTGGCTGGAGTCCTGGTGGACGGTTTCGACCAATACCCCACAGCCTACGGGAAATACAACGATCCGTATTACGAGCCTCTGATCCTGGCTGAAGGCTACAAGAAAGAGACCGATTACGTGGAATTCCGAGTCACCGTTCCCGAGAACATCGACAGGTACGTGAAGCTGTCGAAGCTTATTGGAGAACGATTGGGGCTGCATGAAGCTACGTTCAAGAATAAGAAAGACCTGGTACGGAAATATGCCGACGGCATATTCGGTGTCCTCAATCATGCATATTCTTCGCTCCATGGCTTCTCCGAACTCTCCCAGGCTCAGTGCGAGGATCTGAAGAAGGAGTTCCTGCCTCAGCTGATCCTGGACTATGTTTCTGTCATCGTGGACAAGGACGACAAGGTCGTGGCATTCGGAATCACCCTTCCTTCGCTTTCAAAAGCGCTCATAAAGGCCAAGGGACATCTTTTCCCATTCGGCTGGTACCATATCCTCCATGCACTGAAACACAATGACACGATTGATGCCCTCCTGGTGGCTATTTCCGATGAATATAAAGACAAAGGCGTGAATGCGATGCTGATTGCCAAAATGGGCATCGGCTACCACAAGCACGGAATCAAATACTTGGAAAGCACGAGGGAACTTGAAAGCAATATGGCAGTCCAGAACATGTGGGGTCACTTCGAGCGCAAGCTCCACAAAAGAGCAAGAGTTTATATCAAAGAAATTCAATAATATATGGCCGACAAGAAAGCTGAAAGAATACAGACTTCCATCCTGAATGGAGTTGAGAGAAAAGTTCTCGTCTGGCTTGCCGAGAGGCAGCCACGATGGGTGGTATCGGACACTCTTACATTCATCGGGTCAATCGGAGCCTTGCTCATTGGCTTGGGCTTCGTTCTTGCCAGCAGGAATCCGGCATGGCTGTGGCTGAGTTTCTTCGGCTTCATCGTCAATTGGTACGGGGACTCCCTGGATGGCACATTGGCCAGGGTTCGCAAGACATCGCGCCCAATCTACGGCTATTACATAGACCACACGGTAGACTGCATCAACGAGGCTTTCATGTTCTTAGGCATAGGGCTGTCCTCTTACATGCATCTGTCCTTGGCGCTTGCTCTGTTCGCCGTCTATCTCTGCCTCACGGTCAATGTCGGCACCAACGCCCATCTGAAGGGCGAGTTCAAGCTTACATACGCTAAGCTAGGGCCTACTGAGTTCAGGATAATCGCAATGATCCTGATTGCCGTCCTGTACTTCGTCAAGCCTCTCCAGACATTCTCGGTGACCTGTGATGTCTTCGGGAAGTCTATTGCCCTGGGTTCCATTGACCTTGCCGGAATCGTCATTCTGACAATTCTAGTCGTCATCTATCTCGTTACGATAATCAATGACGCAAAGGGTTATGCCAAGATTGACCCTATGCCTAAACGCGAAGGAGAATAGCGATGCCGCTTTTGACTGTCAAAGACATCGAAAGGCTGATTCCCGCATTTAAAGGCAAAGCCGGGAACGCCGCTGCCGAGATTCTCAGAAAAATATTATCAATAGAGACGCTTTCGAGCATTTATGACGACCTGAGCGATCAGCAAGGCGCCGATTTCGCCGGAGGCGTGCTGAAGGAAGTGCACACCGACTACCGCATCGGGAACCCCGAGCGCCTGGACATGTTGCCGGATGGCCCGTTCATCACCATAAGCAATCACCCTTACGGAGGCCTGGACGGCATCATACTCATAGACTTGTTCGGACACATAAGGGATGGGTATAAATACATGGTGAACGAGTTCTTGAACCTGGTCGAGAATCTTCGTCCTTGCCTCATCGTTGTGAATCCAAAGACAGAACTGAGTGACAATAAGATAACCGTCAATAACATCCATGGGGTGAGAGAAGCATTGCAGAGGATTCACGATGGCTTTCCGGTAGGTTTTTTCCCTTCAGGCGCAGTTTCCGACCTGAGCCTGAAGGAAATGAAGATTCGTGACCGCGAGTGGCAGCCTTCCGTCCTGCGGCTCATCCAGAAGGCCAGGGTGCCTATAGTCCCGGTTCGTTTCTTCGACCATAACTCTCTTTGGTTCTATAATTTAGGACTCATAAGCTGGAAGGTTAGAGTGCTTCAGCTGCCTCATGAACTTGTGAACAAGAGGCATCGCAGGATAAGGATTGGCATCGGCGAGACAATTTCAGTCGAAGAGCAATCGCCGTACAAGGACATTAAGGAATATGGCAGATTCCTTCGCGAGAAAGTTTATGGGATGCCTCTTCCCGAGCATTTCTTAAAATACAGCAAATATATTGCCCAGGGCAGGAAAATATGATGGTTCTTTTTTGGGCGTTAGATTCAGGATATGCTGAAATTTGCTATATTTGCAATGTCAATGGGGTATTAGCTCAGCTGGTAGAGCGCAAGGTTCGCAATCTTGAGGTCAGGAGTTCGATCCTCCTATGCTCCACGAAAAACCGCCTTCCACGCACGTGGGAGGCGGTTGGCGTTTAAAAGTTAGCTAAATCTTGGATTCATTTTCATCCCTTTGAATATCCCTTAAAGAGATATAGGCTCATCATTGAAATATTATTTTACTGACTTGAGATTAAGGAATGCAAGCATCAACTTCAGGCAGGACGAAAGGACTCATCTGATGGAAAATGCCGTTTATAATGAGTTGAGAACAAGGGGGGTTCAATGTCGATGTCGGCGTAGTCTCCGCAAGAAAAGCAGTGGAGGACGGTACAAGGAAACTGATCAGTTACGAGGTGGTAACTGAGGATTGCACAGTAAAGCGAAATTAAGAACAATGGAATATGGGCGATTCCAAGCCAGACTGTATATGGATTGAAGAAATTGAAAATTGGGTGAAAATATAAACTGTGCTAATTGCAGGAGGGCGAAAAAACACCATTTCTTTGAATATCTCTCCAGTTTCTTCATATAATTCAAATTTTGCGAAAGTGACGCATTTCCCGCGACATGACAGAATTTAATCTCAACAAGCCATACAACTGTCCACCATTGTCAAGCAGCCATCTATGGAATAACCTTGTAAGAAAGAAAGACTTTCCACATCTCCGGATTCCGGTGACCACTTTTATCAATCTTGTATGACGGCTTTGAATCAGCCGTCCAAGAAACAAATCTTGTGCAATGAGCATATAATACTAATTTTTGGCGTTTCCGGCAGATTTTAGAAATACAAATGCAAGTCAAAGAAATGAAAAGGACAAATAAAAAGTGTATCTTTGCTAGATATATATACAACGAACATGTTAAAAGATCTTAAAGTGGCTTCACTCTGCGTACGGGCAGGGTACGAGCCGAAAAACGGCGAGCCGGTCGAGCTCCCGATCATCCAAAGCACAACATTCAAGTACGATAACAGCGAAGAGATGGCGATGCTCTTCGACCTCAAGAAGGAAGGATATTTTTATACTCGTCTCCAGAACCCTACAAACGATGCCGTAGCAGAAAAGATAGCTGAACTTGAGGGCGGTGTCGGAGCCGTGCTGACATCTTCGGGCCAGGCGGCTAATTTCTTCGCCGTGATAAACATTCTCGGAGCCGGAGACCACATCGTGTCTTCGAACGAGATTTACGGAGGCACGTTCAACCTGTTCGGAGTAACCCTGAAGAAATTTGGCATCGACTGCACGTTCGTGGACCCGAAAGCCTCGGAGGAAGAGCTTCAAGCTGCTTTTCGTCCCAACACAAAGGCTATGTTCGGCGAGATGATTTCTAATCCAGGAGTCAGCGTCCTGGACATCGAGAAATTCGTAAGAGTAGCCCACAGGAATGGAGTGCCTCTCATCGTTGACAACACATTCGCCACTCCGGTCAATTGCCGGCCTTTCGAATGGGGAGCTGACATAGTGACCCATTCTACAACGAAATACATGGACGGGCTGGCATGCCAAGTCGGAGGAGCCGTCGTGGACAGCGGAAATTTCGACTGGGAATCACATGCGTCAAAGTTCCCAGGACTTACCACGCCTGACATGTCATACCATGGACTCACCTACACGAAGTCCTTCGGAAAGAAAGCCTATCTCACGAAGATGGTTGCTCAGATCATGAGAGATCTCGGATCTATTCCTGCTCCCATGAATTCTTTCATACTGAACCTTGGGCTGCAGACGCTAGCAGTAAGGATGAAACAGCATTGCGCCAATGCCATGGCGGTCGCCAAATTCCTGAGCGCAGACCCTCATGTGGCTTGGGTACGCTATCCCGGACTTCCGGACGACCCTGACCACGCACTGGCTCAAAAGTATCTGCCGAATGGTAGCTGCGGCGTAATCGCCTTCGGACTAAAGGGCAACCGCGACACGGCAATCAAGTTCATGGATTCGCTACGCATGATCAACATCGCCACCCATGTCGCCGACGCACGTTCTTGCGTCCTCCATCCTGCCAGCCACACCCACAGGCAGCTTTCTGACGAACAGCTGCGTGAAGCTGGCATAGCCCCAGACCTCATCAGGCTTTCTGTGGGAATAGAGGATGTCTCCGACATAATCAAGGACATAGAACAGGGACTGCAGGAAATTTAAAGCATCTATCAATAGTCACTTGCGTGGTCCAGCAGGCTCCAAGGGGTGAGCAAAACATCTTCGTAAATAATTGATTATCAATAGGGGTGTCGCTCACCCATATTAAAATATAGGCAGGGTGAGCAATTGGCATGAACGAATATATTGATTATCAAGCCCATGAGAGGCACCTCCTGCCTACCCTATCGGATCGCTCTTCTACCAATCCATGACGCCGGTCAACGCCCTCCGAGGATTTCAGCGGCCCTGGCCTTATCGCTATCAAAATCGAACACGCTGTATACAACGTTCGCATTCTGATAGTCGGAAATGCGAGGAGCCATGAACTGCAAAGCCCTGAATTTGTCACTTGAAAAAGAAAACAGGCTGAGGATTCTTGCGCACTGGCTGCAGCTGAAGTAACATCCAAGGCTGGCCACCTCTACCAAGTCAAACTTGTTGTCGCTGAAGCTCGCGGCTTTGACTTTGTCGTACAAGACAGAGAAGGCCCGCTCGTCCATGCAAAA
The DNA here is from genome assembly GCA_900316045.1 of uncultured Bacteroidales bacterium. Classification (GTDB taxonomy): domain Bacteria; phylum Bacteroidota; class Bacteroidia; order Bacteroidales; family UBA932; genus Cryptobacteroides. Next base: position 28,130 of record ONBM01000011.1, read on the forward strand.
TTCATCGACGAAATAACGCCTCATTGGTCCTACATCCGTTCCCCTCATATGATAATCATCGTTCCTGTCATCAGGCCTCAGCGAAAACGACCTGTACGTCACCACCCGGCCTTCCGAATCAAAGCCTACTAATATGCGTTTGTCATATTTGGTAAGACCTCCGTTTATATAATATTCCCACTGCTCGCTGCGATAATCGAAACTTACATCATCTGGTTGCCCCAATATCGCAGTCACTTCCTGTTTGGTCATGCCTAGCCGCACGGAAACCTTGTCTTTTCCATCTGCTCCAGCGCCATTCAAAGCCAAGATGACGCACAGCAGAATGGCCGTCAAAATATTCTTCATCATTGCCATAATTTTTCTCTAATATATTGCAAATCTAAAACAACTATTGGAATCTCTGCAAGGAACGTGCAAGAAAGCCACGCCACCTACTGCCAGGCTCGCACGCACAGGAACTGAATCAAGTCCAGGGTATGCTTCCGCAAGCCAAGATTCAGGGTCAAGCCCGGATGAACGTTTGTCTAGAAATGGGTCATGAATTCGATGACTATTTTGTCTTTTTCCGAGGTCTTCGGAACTGCGCCATCGCGGTAGAAGTACTTTTCATAATTGATGCGGATGTCCGAAAGAAAAGGTTTGGAGAGGCTGATGGTCACTCCTGCTGTCACCCTGCTGCGCTGGTAGTCGTTGATGATAAGGTTTCCTGCGGCGTCCGCTGAACCATTCAAGTAGCGGTTCCCATCACTATGGTCACTCATATAGTCATAACGAACGAGAGGTGATATTTTCTTAACCAGACTTTTCCCAATGAATATGTCATAGTTTATGAAAGCGTCCACTGAATGCACCGGATGAAAGGCATTGCATGCATAGCGCTTGTACAGGTATTCGGCCTCGGCAAAGAAATCGCCAAGTCTCAGGCTCAGCCCGGCATCGTACATCATCACCGAGATGGAATCCGGCTTTATCTTCTGCGCGCTCAGAGTCATGGTCAAAGGCCCGAGCAGAGAAATATGAGCCTTGGCTGAGTAATTCACGCTGCTGGTCCAGTAATTCTTTTGGTTCGTCAATCCTGAACCATTGAAAAGGCCAGCCTGCAACAACACAGGAACCGTCCCTTCAATTGCATAGCCTACGGCTGCACCGACATCTCGGATATTTCCGACCTGCTTAGCTATGAACGAGCGATTGGCAAAATATTGCTGATGAGGAGATCTGTGGGCATCGGTGGTGAATGGCACCCTCATCTGACCAATCGTGAACTGGAAATTTCTGAAAGGCTTTATTCGAGCATAGGCATCCAGCATCTTTATGGCTCCCTCGTCGCAGAGATCAATCTCGGCTTTATATGAAACGGCAGAAGAGATGCCTCCCGTCACGTTTATGCGAGCGTTCCTGACCTCGAAGCGTCCTTCTCCTTCACTCGTCTGATATTCGTATTTTGCTCTGATGGTGCCACCAATCTGAGGGACTTTCTTAACATTCGTCGAGTCTTGCGCATGTGCTAGACAGGGAATAAACCCGGCTAGCACGAGCAGTATTGCCTTGCTGTTCATAAAATCTCATTTACCCTTGCGAATTTCGGGCATATGAATAACGTAAAAAATACTCTTTTGTTACACGTTTGTCACAATTTTATTACGATTCGATTACAGCGCTTGACGCACTCCACGTGTCGAGCCACGGGAGAAGCCCGGAGGCATCAGATGCTGAGGATGTCTCCGAGAAGGCCACCGGCGGTCTGAGGGGCGCCTGCTCCTGCTCCACGAATAACGATGGAGTTAGGGTAGTTCTCCGACGTGATGATTACTTCATTGTCAGTGCCTTCCAGATTGTACATCGGGCTGTCAGCATCAACGGCCTGAATGCCTATTTTGGCCGACTCGCATGTGACGACTTCCACATTGTCCTCGGAATCTGGACCGCTCACACGTGGCCCTGGGATGAGCGTGGCCACATAGCGAAGGCGCTTGCCGGCCTTTGCCGCTTTTGCATATTCCTTTTTCAGAGTCTTGCCGTCCGGGAAAGGCTCCAGTTCCACATCCTCCGCCTCCAATTGACAGCCACATTCGCGAGCCATGATGAGCAGCTTGCGCAGAACATCGGTCCCGCTCAAGTCCACCGAAGGATCCGGCTCTGTGTAGCCCTTGTCATGCGCGTCTTTCACCAATGCATCCAAATCACCACCGTCATAATTGCTCAGCAGATAATTCAATGTTCCCGAAACCACCGCCTCGATCTTGGAAATTTTGTCCCCCGCCTCAACGAGCTGGGCAATGGTGCAGATGATAGGGAGAGCAGCGCCTGCGGTGGTCTCATATTTCAGTCTCACTCCAGCGCGAAACGCATCCAATTTCAAATCTGAATATTGCGAATATGGCCCCGAGAACGGGATCTTGTTGCAAGCTACCACTGAATAGCCGTGATGGAAAAGCGATGAATATTTGACGAACGTAGTAGGACTGGCAGTGCAATCAACGAATATGGAATCAGCGATGGACAGTCCTGAAAGCGCTTCAAAAAAAGCACCTGCCTCGGCACTCTCCCCTCTCTCAAGCAATTCCCCAGCCTTGGACGTGTCAATTCCTTCAGCATCAATGATGTATTTCCTGGAATTCGAAAGTCCGCAGACCTTGATGCGTTTTCCTGTGTTCAGCGCAATGAAATTGCTCTTCTGAGTCAGTATGTTCATGAAAGCTTTTCCGACGGTGCCATAGCCTGCGATGAAAAGATTCACCGTGCGAATGATATGCGCCTCGAAGAATTCATTATGAATATGCCGTATTGCGTCATCCACCCTGCCAGAAGGGACAATCACCGAGATATTCCTTTCTGAAGAGCCCTGGGCAGTTGCGCGCACCGGGATTCCGTTGCGGCCTAGGGCGACCAGCATCCTTCCGGTGGCGCCGCTATGGCCAATAACGTCATCCCCGACCAAGCAGACGATTGAGAATCCTTTTTCCACCTTCAGCGGCCTGAGTTTCCCCAAAGAGATTTCATATGCGAAGCAGTCGTCCGCAGCCTTCTTTGCTTTCGGAGCGTCCTTCTCAGAAATCGCTATGCACATAGTGTGCACGGAAGAGGCCTGAGTGATGAGTATGATGTTTATCCCTGCGCGAGTCAGGGCATCGAAGAGCCTGCTGGAGAAGCCTGGGACGCCTACCATTCCGCTACCTTCCAACGATATCAGCGCAATATTATCGGAATTGGATATTCCAATCACGTTTCCGTCCCCGCGAGGCGGATTCTTCTCGATGAGGGTTCCTGCATCCTGCGGAGAGAAAGTGTTCTTTACGTAAATCGGTATGCCCTCTGCTACTACAGGCTGGATGGTAGGAGGGAATATGACTTTGGCTCCGAAATGAGACAGCTCCAATGCGGCTCTATACGAAATGTTCCGAATCGTGCGAGCCTGGGGAACGATCTTGGGATTGGCAGTCATCATTCCTGAAACATCTGTCCATATTTCAAGCAAGCGGGCATTCACGCCAACAGCAAGCAGCGAGGCAGTGTAGTCGGACCCTCCTCTGCCAAGAGTTGAAGTCCTTCCCTGCTCGTCTGAGGCAATGAAGCCAGGAAGTATGAACAGATTTACGGAAGGACTGCTGTCGACTACGGCAAAGATATTCTTGCTTGTCTGCTGGATGTCCACGCTTCTATCGGCATTCGTCCTGACGATTCTCCTGGAATCAACCCAGTGGTTATCAATACCCTTGGCAGAAAAGCCTGCGGCAATGATTTTTGTCGAGAACAGCTCGCCGTAGCTCTGGATGGCATCCAGGCTGGTAGGCGACAGCTCCCCAAGCAAATACACTCCGTAAGCGATGCCTCGGAGAGAATCGAAGAGTTGGTCTACCGTCTTTGTCACTGAAGAAACATATTCCGGAGGAAGAAGTTCGCTGATTATCTCGTGATGCCTGGCCTGAAGGACATCTATCATATTCTTATATTTCTCGTCGCGCTTGGCCGCAGTGCCGCCAATTGCAATGAGAGCATCGGTGCATTTGCTTATTGCAGAACAAACCAAAATGGTTCTGTCCTTTTTAACCGCCTTATTGACGATAGAAATTACTTTTGAGATATTATCTGCTGTGGCGACTGAAGTGCCACCGAATTTCAAGACTTGCATATTATTTCTTTGAATATATTCGTAAGTTGTTTATTTTCAAGCAAAAAGCCGTCATGACCAAAAGCTGAGCTGATGGTTGCGTACTTCGCCCCTGAGATTTTTGAATGCCACTCTTTCATTGTCTTGGCCGGGAAGAGATAGTCGCTGTCGATGCCGACGACGGTAGTGCCCGCCGTTATTCTTGACAGCGCAGCATCCACTCCGCCTCGACCTCTGCCTATGTTGTGGCTGTTCAGAGAGTCGCAAAGGCTGAGATATGAATATGCGTCGAATCGATTCGCCAGCTTCTCGCCTTGATAACGTTCGTAGGAGGCAGCCCTGTCTGCGAACAAGGTGTCCAGAGACTCTTCGGCCTGGGTCAGGCAGTAGCCATCGTAGCTTCTGTAAGATATCAGAGCCTGAGCCCTGGCGCATTTCAAGCCTTCCTTCCCCCCATCGAGAGATTCGCATTTCTCGAAGGTCTGGTCTGCCCGCAGAGCCATCTTCTGAGCTTCCACCCAGGCTGTGAGCCAAGGCGACACGCGGATGTCTGTGGCGACTAATGCCAGGTTCCTGATTATTTCCGGATAAGTCACGGCCCATTCCACAGCCTGGAAGCCGCCGATGGAGGCTCCGACCAGGAAATCTATATAATTCAGTCCGAGATGTTCTCTGACGATGTTCTGAGCCTTCACCATATCCCTTACCGTAACTTTTGGAAAACCGAAGAAATATGGCTTCCCGCTCGCAGGATTGACGGAGGAAGGGCCTGTCGTGCCGTATGGCGAACCCAAAATGTTCACGCAAACTATGAAATATTCATTCGTGTCGAAGAATTTCCCTTCACCCACCATTCCTGGCCACCAGTCCGAAGGATCAGAGTTGGCGGTGAGCGCATGGCAAATCCAAATGACCTTGTCCTTGCCGTTCCATTCAGGCTTCGAAGCATGGAAGGCAATATTAAGCCCCTCCACGCTCCCTCCTGCCTCGAAACCAAAACTGTTCTCCAATGTTATAGTTCGTTTAATCATCGTTCGATTTTTTGCATTCCTGCTGTAATTAGCACTTTATCTTCCTGCACTCTATCCTTTGCCAGCGAGATCCTGAATCAAGTTCAGTATGCCTGGGGCGTCATTCAGCATCTTTCCTTCAAAAAGTGATTGCAAATTTAATTTTATCGGAATAATCAAACAATAATTTTTGAATATTTGGCAAATAATTCTATATTTACACCACTATTTGAAATAATAATAGAATATATACATTTAAAACTTAATTATTTTGGAATATTCATCTAAACTAGATGCGACGGACTTGAAGATCCTGAGGGTCCTTCAAGAGGAAGGGCGCATCACCACGAAAGAACTTGCAGCGAAGGTCAACCTCTCGACGACCCCTGTATTCGAGAGAATGAAGCGGCTGGAAAAGGAGGGATACATCAAGAAATATGTCGCCATACTTGATGCCGATAAACTGAATCTTGGCTTCACCGTTTTCTGCAGCGTTAAACTCAAGCAGATGAACAGGGACATAGCCAACGATTTCGTGAAAGTCATCAAGGACATCCCGCAGGTGGCGGACTGCTTCAACATCGCCGGAGAATTCGATTACTTGCTAAGAATCAATGCGACCGACATGAAATACTACAACGATTTTATCATCAATGTTTTAGGCACGATAGATTCGGTCGGCTCAATCCAATCCACCTTCGTAATGAACACAATAAAGGAAAGCTACGCTCTGTACCTCTAAAGGAAAATAACCAGCAACAGCTGCGCTATTATCACTCTGACGAACATTGAAAGCGGATAAACCGTGGCATAGGTAACGGATGGCTTGTCGTTCGGAATCGTGTCATTAGCGTAAGTCAGCGCCATGGGATTAGCCATGGAGCCGCAAAGCATGCCGGTCACGGAGCCGAAATCCAGATGGCCGAATCTCAGTGCGAGCCATCCCACCAGCAGCACCGGCACGATGGTGATGACGAATCCGAGGCCGATCCAGAGCAGGCCTTCAGGCCGCACGACTGTCTCAAAGAAATGCTCCCCTGCAGACAGTCCCAGGCATGCAAGATACATGGACAGGCCGAGGCGACGCAGCATGAGGTTGGCGCTTTCGGTGGTGTAAGTCACCATGTGAATCCTAGGGCCGAAAGACCCCATCAATATTCCGGCGATGATGGGTCCGCCGGCGATTCCCAGCCTCACCGGAGCAGAAATTCCAGGAAATGAAAAAGGAATAGATCCGATTGCAAGCCCTATTATTATTCCTACGCAGATGGAAATGAGGTTCGGCTCTTTAAGATTCCTGACAGCGTTCCCGAATTCTTTCTCGACATTATTTATGTCGGACTCCTTGCCCACTACCACTATTCTGTCCCCCATCTGCAGGGTCAGATCCGGCTCCGCCAGAAGCGTCACGCCAGCCCTGAACACGCGGCTGATGTTCACGTCGTAATGATTTCTGAGCTTCAAAGAGCCGATGGTCTTTCCGTTAATATGCCGCTTCGTTATAACTATCACTCTGGAAATGAGCGAATTGTCGATGGAATTCCAATCGATGTCTCCGCGATTCCAGTCTCTCTCCTCTTCTTTTCCAAATATGATGCGTAACTCCTCCGACTCTTTTTCTGAGGTCACCACAAGCAGTTTGTCGCCTTCCTCCAAGACCGTGGCTGACTGAGGAATGCTCACCTTGCCAGAGCGCCAGATTCGAGAGATTACGAAAGCTTTGGCAGACATCCGAGCCACTTCCATGACCGTTTTCCCGAAAATCGCAGGATTGCTCACGAGGTACGTTGCAATGAAAGCTGGATTTTCCTTCTTCTCGTCGGGCTGAATCTTATTTTTCCCGCCGAGCAGCTTAAAAAGCACGATGAGCGCGATTATCACCCCCACGACGCCCAAAGGATAAGTCACCGCCGTGCCTATGGCAAGCGAGCTGCTTTCGATGCCCATCTGCTCTAGCGTCTGCTGCGCTGCAGCAAGGGCTGGAGTGTTGGTGGTGGCGCCACACATTATGCCGACCATGTCCTGCAATGAAACATTCGTCACGAAGCTGAACAATATGGTCAGCAGCGTGCCTGCAATCAGAACGGCCAGTCCCCACATGTTCAGTTTCACTCCCCCTTTCCGGAATGAGTTGAAGAAGCCGGGACCGACCTGAAGTCCTAAGGCATAAACGAATATGACAAGGCCGAAATTCTGGGCGAATTGCAGCACCTGGGAATTGATGCGAAGTCCCAGATGGCCAGCCAATATGCCGCAGAAGAAGACGAAAGTCACGCCTAGCGAGACCCCGGCGACCTTCATCCGCCCAAAGCCAAGGCCTATGGCAATGATCAGCAATATGATGACCACCGCCTGGAGCGAATTCTGCTCAACTAACAGTCCAGATATCCAATCCATGCCGCAAAGATATTATTTTCCTAAGGAAGGATTCAAATTTTAATTCGAATTTCGGATTACGGGAAAAATTACTAATTTTGCATAGCTGAACTGAACAAGAACAGCATTGGAGGATTGTCCGAGCGGTTTATGGTGCTTGTCTCGAAAACAAGTTGTCCTGAAAGGGGCTCACAGGTTCGAATCCTGTATCCTCCGCGCATTTATTTCCCAAGATTCTTGATTTTCTCTTTCACGCCCTCAATCAGTGGCGCAGCTTCGCCGTTGCCTGCATCCCGGGCGTTAAGATAATATGTAAGAGCTTTATTGTACATCTCCAGAGTCCAGTCGTCCACCTTACGCTTGTTCTTTTTCCAAGACACGTCAGGAGAGGAATCCGCAAGAGCCTCGAAGTCCTTGCCGGCTTCAAGCAGCATCTTCGCTTGCTCGGCGACTTTCTTTCGCAGCTGCTCCTCTTGCAGGCTGATCGTCTCTTTCTGCTGGCCGATTGTGCCTTCCTGCTCCTCAATGGTCTTCCCCTGCTGCCTGATGGTCTCGTCCTTCTGAAGAATCTCCTGCTTCAACTCAGCAATCTCGCTTTCTTTCTCCTCGATGGTCTTACGCAGGCTTCCGATGAGTTTCTGGTTAGCCTTGTCCTTTGCGGCCATTTTTTCAAGATCGTCCAGCTTCTTCTTTATTTCATCGATATTGCCCTGGATTTCATCTGCCTCGGTTATCTGAGCCGTGCCGCTCTCGATATCCAGCTTCAGGGAATTAGTCCTGCCCGTGATGGCCGAGAGCTCATTCAGGATCTCGTTCATCTCGTTAGCCTGATTGACGTAATTGTCGCGCGTTTTCTCATGCGATTCTTTCAATTCGTCATATTCCTTTTTCAAGTCGTCGTAGTCCGACTGTGAAACGAAACCATGATTCGAGCAGCCCGAGAGCATCAGGATCAAGGCTGCGCTAAAAGATGCTATCTTGTGAAAGTGCATGTCTCTCCTCCTTTCGTGAATGTTATAGTTGTCTTATCGACGCTTTTCTTATATTCAACCGTGCCCTCACCTAAGATATCAGAGCGAAGCATCGTCCCAGCTACCTGCAAGGTGTATGTCCTAGGGCCGTATTTGCTGATGGTCACGAGTTCGTATTCATTGCCATCTATCGGAAGTATTTCCGCCGATGATGCATCCAACGAATCGTAGCTGGAATAGCTCACATCGTAGGTGCCAGAAAGATTCATCATCATCGCCGAGTCCGCCGGGACTGTCCCGCGAGACTCCGCATTATTCCTCAGTTTTTTCCCTGTTTTAGCCAGAAGCACGATAGCAGCCACGACCAAAGCAGCGAATGCGCTCAACATCAGTATTTTGGACAAATTTTCCGAATTCTCAGAATTGCTTTTCATAACGTTTCTCTCGTCTGCTCCTGATTTCCACTTTGCAAATATGAGCAATTTAAATAACTTTACACAAAATTAGTTCGAAATTCTATGGCGAAATTGAAAGCGGCCGTGAAGTCAATGCGATTGAGGACTCTCCCCCTCTCGCTCTCAGGGGTGATTTTAGGCTCTTTCTTAGCAGCCTCTAAGGTGCTATTCAATTGGGGAACAATCATATTCCTGTTTGCGACTACAGTATGCCTTCAAATTCTGTCGAACCTCTCGAACGAGCTTGGTGATGTGCTGAGCGGCAACGATAATGAAAACAGGGTTGGACCTGAATACGGCTTGAACAGTGGCGAGATGAGCTTAGCCGACATGAGGAAGCTCATCCTCACTTTCACATTCCTATGCATGATCTTTGGCATATTCATGATCCTCTGCTCTTTCGGCACCCTGCTGAAGCTGGAGCCTATCTGCCTGCTCATTTTGGGCGCCTGTGCCATAGTCGCGGCAATGAAATATACTTTAGGCAAATCGCCATATGGGTACAAAGGCCTCGGCGACATATTCGTATTCATATTCTTTGGCCTTGTCTCTGTAATGGGCGCCTATTATGTCATAGCGCACTCGCTAGATGCCAGCCTCCTGCTCCCTGCCGCCAGCATAGGCTTCTTCAGCGTCGGCGTGCTGAATGTCAACAACATGCGAGACATGGAAACCGATGCGCCTAAGAGAGTGACCGTAGCAATGAAGCTGGGGCTGCGCAGGGCAAGGATTTACCATTTCCTGCTCATCAGTTTCGGATGGGTGGCGATGGTGATTTTCATGGCACTCCTGCCTCAAAGAATATGGCATTGGCTGTTCATGCTCACCATGCCGCTATACTTCATTCACCTGAGCGGCGTAAGCCGCCTGGAAGGCAGAGCTTTAGACAAGATGCTGCCGCTTCTGGTGATGTCCACTTTTATTTTCAGCATCCTCTGCGGGATCGGATTGATAATTTAACGAATATGCCGAAGAAAGAAAAGGTCCAGGAAATGTTCAACCACATCGCAGGTGACTACGATGCCCTGAACCACATAATGTCGCTGAACATAGACAAATCCTGGCGCCGGAGGGCGATAAAGCGTATGACAGGCGGCCTCAGCCACCTGGAAATATTAGACTTGGCTTGCGGCACCGGGGACTTTTCCATCGCCATCGCACAGAAAATCAAAGACTGCCACATCACAGCAGCGGATATTTCCGAAGGCATGCTCGCCGTGATGCGGGAGAAGGTGGATTCCCTGGGCCTTTCCGACAAGATTACCATCGAAACCGGAGACGGCGAAAACTTGCGCTTCCCGGATTGTACGTTCGACAGAGTCACGATTGCCTTCGGCATAAGGAATTTCGAAGACAAGGGCAAAGGGCTTCGAGAGATGCTTCGGGTGCTGAGGCCAGGAGGCAGGCTGGTGCTTCTGGAACTCTCTCTGCCGGAGAACAGATTCATGAAGTGGCTCTTCAACCTGTATTTCCTGCATCTGCTGCCTCGCATAGGCGGGAGAATATCCGGTGACAAGGCTGCTTACAACTATCTTCCGGCATCGGTGGCGCATTTCCCCAAAAAGACGGAATTCATGAATATGATGACGGCGGCTGGCTTCAGGAATGTCAGCCACAAGGCTCTCTCTGCAGGAATATGCCGCATGTACGTCGGCGAGAAATGAAGGAATATGATAAAGTCTCGCATTTTTTGATTCAATGTTCAAGATTTTTTTGTATGTTGGTGAGAAACAAAAAATAAATGCATATGAAAAGCTTTAATCCTAAACCCTGGTTCGTTCCTCAATCAGTCATAATAATCGGCACGTACGATGCTGACGGCACGCCTAATGCGATGAATGCCGCATGGGCTGGCACGTGGGACAATGACAAAATCATGATTTCTTTAGGCAGCCACCAAACCACCGCTAACCTCGAAGCGTGCCCTGACTTCACCGTTGCCTTCGCGACGGTTAGCACAGCCACTGCCGCCGACTACGTAGGCCTCGTGAGCGGAAAGAAGGAAAAGGACAAGATTGCCAAGACCGGATGGAAGGTTGAAAAGGCAAAGATCGTCAACGCACCTCTGTTCACCGATTTTCCAATGACCCTAGAATGCAGAATCGACAAGGTCTTCGACAAGAGCGAAACTGGCGGTTACGTCGTGGCCAAGATACTCAATATTGACGTAGATGAGAAATATCTGGGCGAGGATGGCAAGCCTGACCTGACGAGCATGCACCTCATCACCTTCGACCCTATTCACTTGGGATATCTAGAAATAGGGAAACGAGTTGGCAATGCATTTGCAGATGGGAAGAAACTTAGATAAAACATTATTTAAAACAATAAGACCTATGTTAAACAAAAAAGTACAAGACGCTATAAATGCGCAAATCAATGCTGAGTTCTGGTCAGCTTATCTCTATTTGTCAATGTCGGCATATGCCAACGCCCAAGGCTATAAAGGCATGGCCAACTGGTTCGAGGTACAGTACCAGGAGGAACTCGATCACGTAAAGATATTCTTCGACTATATTCTCCAGCGCAACGGCAAGGTGGAGTTACAGCCTATCAAGAAAGTGCCAACAGAATGGACGAGCCCTCTGAACCTATTTGAGGAAACGCTCAAGCATGAGCAGGTTGTGACAGGACTCATCAACAATCTTTATTCATTGTCTTTGGCTGAAAACGACTTCGCCACTCAGAGCATGCTCAAATGGTTCATCGATGAGCAGGTGGAGGAAGAGGAAAATGCCCAGGACATCATCGACAAGCTCAAGATCATCGGTGACAACGGCTACGGCATCTACACTCTTGACAAAGACCTTAGCACACGTGTGTACACTCAGGCTGCTCCATTGACTGCAAACAACTAATCGCATACATCTGATTGGCAAAACGAAAAGCCATCGGAGCTGAATATTAAAAGGCGGGCGCAATGCTCGCCTTTTTCGTTTCCACAGCTGGGCATTTCCCAATAGTTCGTCGACCAAATCCTGTGTTTGGTCGATTTTCGCATAAAGCCGTTCGGACGGCTAAGTATATTCGTGCCAGAAAAACCAAAAAGGGTACGAATATGAAAAGATGCGTCATTAATTCATTTATCTCTGCGCTTGCATGCCTGGCATCCTTCGCTTGCCCGACTGCAAGCGCTCAATTCGTGCGTTCAGCCACCGGAGCCACGCAAGTCGCGGATGCAGACAGCGTGTGGACGCTGGACGAGTGCATAAATTATGCGCTAAAGAACAACATAACCTTGAAACAGAACGTGAATAACTATCTCTCAGGCCTGGAAGACACGCAGCAGGCGAAGAGCGGATATTCCCCTACCCTGTCCGCTAATGCAGCCGTCGGAAGCACGAACGTGTCCGGGGCAGGCACATCCATGGCAGAACAGATAACCATCCCCATATTCCAAGGGAGAAAAACGAAGACGGCTGTCAACAAGGCGAAGATTGCTGCCGACAATGCGGTACTCTCTCAGCAAAGCACCGAGAAAGCGCTCCTGAAAGAAATCGAGGACACCTACCTCAACGCAGTATCCTATCAGGCTCAGTACCTATCGGCGAAGGAGCAGGCATCTTACGCGCAACAGAGCTATGAACTCACCAGCGAGTCATTCCAAGTCGGGAAAAAGAATACAGTCGAGCTCATCACAGCCGAGAACTCCATGACTTCCGCCAAGCAGCAAGTCCTGCAGAGCAAATACATGGCTCTGATGAATCTCTCGCTGCTGGACATTTACCAAGGTAAATACGATATAGAAAACAAATAAATATTAAAGGATATGAAAAAGAGTACTAAAATCACCTGGACAGTAATAGGGGCAGTTGCGCTGGCAGCGCTTCTCTGGCTTGCATTCCGCCCGACGGCAAAAGATTCTGTGTCCCTGGAGACCGACACGGTAAAGAAGATAGACATATCATCTTCAGTCACTGCGACTGGCACGGTAGAACCCGTGACAGAAGTGGAAGTCGGCACCCAGGTGTCAGGAATAATCGACAAGCTTTATGCCGACTACAATGACGTGGTGAAGGCCGGGCAGGTCATCGCAGAAATGGATAAAGTCACCCTTCAGGCAGAGCTGAAATCCGCGACAGCGACCCTTGGGTCGGCGAAGACAGAGAGCGATTACAGGACGAAAGAATACAATAGGATAAAGACGCTGCATGACAAAGAACTGGTCAGCGATTCTGAATATGACGAAGCGCTTTATCAATACGAGAGCGCAAAAAACGCCTTGATCCAGGCTCAGGCCTCTTACGATAAAGCCGTCAGGAACCTAAGTTACACGACCATCACTTCTCCTATCGACGGAGTGGTCATCAGCAGGGCAGTCGAGGAAGGCCAGACAGTCGCGGCAGGCTTCGAAACCCCTACCCTGTTCACTATAGCGCAGGACCTCACCGACATGCAGGTGATCGCCGATGTGGACGAGGCCGACATCGGACAGGTGAGCGTAGGTCAGAGGGTCTCTTTCACAGTTGATGCTTACCCTGACGATGTATTCAACGGAACCGTGCAGCAAGTCAGGCTCGAAGCCACGACAAGCACGAGCGTGACGACATACGAGGTCGTGATAGATGCCAAGAATCCAGACCTTAAACTCAAACCTGGGCTTACGGCTAACGTCACGATTTACACTCTAGAGGAAGATGGAGTGCTTTCCGTTGCCACCAAGGCTCTGCGCTTCACGCCGGACGAAGAAATCCTGAAAGAGCTGGATGTCAAAGTGGGAGGCAGCGCCGTCCAGGCAAGCGACACGACTAGGACCTTATGGGTGCTGAACGGGAATGAGATTTCCCCTAGGACAGTCGTCACAGGGCCGTCCAGTGGAGACAGGACTTCCATCACGAGCGGTCTTGAAGAAGGCGAGGTCGTCGTAGCAGGTCTCTCAGCCGCTGAAACAGCTAAAAAGACAGCGACCACCGAAAGAAGCCCATTTGCCCCGGGTCCTAGGGGAAACGGCAACAATCAGAAAGACAGCACTAAAAAATAAAGAATATGAGAGAGATAATAAAACTTGACGGGATAAAGCGAGACTTCATAGTTGGGGACGAGATCGTTCATGCCCTCAGGGGTGTCTCTTTCACGGTGGGAGAAGGAGAATTCGTGACCATCATGGGGAAATCCGGATCTGGGAAATCCACTCTCTTGAACATACTTGGATGCCTGGACACGGCTTCGCAAGGAGATTATTTCCTGGACGGGGTCTCCGTAAGGGACATGGACAAGAACCAGAGGGCTGTCCTGAGGAACAGGAAAATCGGCTTCGTGTTCCAAAACTACAATCTGCTCCCGAAGACCACTGCCATCGAGAACGTGGAGTTGCCTCTGATGTACAACAACAAATACACGCGAGACCAACGATATGCCCGTTCGGTCGAAGCCTTGAAGGCCGTAGGGCTTGGCGACAGGCTGGAACACAAAAGCAACCAGATGTCTGGAGGGCAGATGCAGAGAGTTGCCATCGCAAGGGCGCTCGTGAACGATCCGGCAATGATACTCGCAGACGAGGCAACCGGAAACCTGGACACAAGAACCAGTTTCGAGATACTCGTATTATTTCAGAAGCTGCATGCTGAAGGCAGGACAATCATCTTCGTGACGCACAATCCTGACCTTGAGAAATACAGCACAAGGACAATAATTTTACGGGACGGAAAGGTCATCAGCGATGAGTCGAACAATAATGTGCTGGACGCTGCCGATGCCCTAAGCAGGCTCCCGGTTGAAAACGACTAAGCCATGAATTTCGGAAATCTATTCAGGATAGCGCTGAAAGCGCTAAGCAACAATAAATTCAGAGGATTCCTCACGATGCTTGGAATCATCATCGGAGTAGGATCCGTAATCACGATGCTTGCTATCGGACAGGGTTCGAAGAGGAGCATCCAGGCAGAAATTAGCGAGATGGGCTCGAACATGATAATGATTTCCCCTGGAGGGGACAGACGAGGCGGAGTGAGGCTGAGCGTCGACGACATGCAGACGCTGAAAGTAAAGGATTTCGAAGACATTGTCGAGAAGTGCAGCTACGTCTCCCTGGCTTCACCGACCGTGAATGCCTCCGGCCAGTGCGTCTACGGCTCGAACAATACACCTACCTCAGTCTACGGCGTGAACCTCGACTACCTGGAGATAAGGAACTACAAAGTAGAGGACGGAGACACATTCTCCGAGCAGGACATCAAGACGGCGGCGAAAGTCTGCCTGATAGGATGACGGGGTGGAGCGTTCTGGACGACCAAGTTCGCGATTACAGCGTTGGTCGATAAATGATTATGTAGTTGGTCGTATAGAATGTTGAGGGTTGTTCGTTCAGGATAAGAGTGGTGGAATTTCGCAAAGTGCTGTCGGAGCAGGGCCTTCTGTACGCACTTTCGTGCAGCATGCCTCGACAGCATTCTGCGAGACACTTATTCCGGAGGGTTTGAATATCCGTATGCGATTCTTTATTACTTCAGCATCGACAAGGTTTTGTGAAGTCTTGAAGAGAGATTTGATTATTCACAATTGTGGGCAATGGTGATATTCATTATAAGCGCTGAGGAGACTATTCGCATTGCCAACCCTGGTTCTGGAAATCGGGTGGGCGACGCAGCCCTTCATTACAAGCCATCCGGTGGCACTATGCCGTTGCCCATAAATTTCCCGGCCATCCAGCCCCACCAAGCGAGACCTTCTACGGCTTTTGCATGTCCAAGGCAGTAAGTGAAACCGACCTCGCAGAAGCCAGCTACAACAAGAATTATCCAATTCATGATTGAATTATAATCTATTGAGGGCAGCAAGAATTCTCGGCGACTCCTTCTAAGGTTAAAAATACAAAAAAAATAAATCCAAGTACTTTTCACAGAAAAAAGTCATTCCCGCAAATGGCATGGTATGTGCTTCATGC
Organism: uncultured Bacteroidales bacterium; assembly: GCA_900316045.1. Lineage (GTDB taxonomy): Bacteria > Bacteroidota > Bacteroidia > Bacteroidales > UBA932 > Cryptobacteroides. The sequence continues at coordinate 43,939 of ONBM01000011.1, forward strand.
GTCAGTGTATTCATTGCTTTCGGCTTGGGAAGCCGGAAGATGTATAAACTCGTGATTAGATGACTCATAGTATATCTTATTTTCCAGGCAGGGGAATATTTCTCTGCATTCTGCTGTTTTTTGCGACTTCCTTGCAGGCACAGCAAATAGGAAACGGGAAACTGCAGGCGAAGCATGATGTTCTGCCTGGCAATTACGATTTCTGGATTTATACGCCTGCGGGATATGCTCAGGAAGGGGACGGATTGCCGCTAGTGATTTTTTTGCATGGCAAAAGCCTTTCAGGCCACAACCTGAACAGGGTTCTCAAATACGGAGTCTTGGATGCGATAAAGAAGGGGAAAAATGTGCCGGCAGTCGTACTTGCGCCTCAATCCCCGGGAAACGGATGGGCTCCGAATAAGGTCAAGGGGCTGATGGACTGGGTCGTGAAGAATTATTCCATAGACACTTCCAGAATATACGTCCTGGGAATGAGCATGGGAGGCTATGGGACAATGGATTTCGTAGGTACCTATCCTGACAAGGTAGCGGCCGCGATGGCGCTGTGCGGAGGCTGTGACCTTAAGAGCTACGACGGACTGGGAAAACTTCCCCTGTGGATAATCCATGGCACGGCAGACAGAGCGGTCCGCATGGACGAGTCCCGGAAGATAGTACGATACCTGGAGGAGAACCACGAAGACAGCCTGCTGCGTTACGACTGGATTCCGAAAGCTACCCATGGCACTCTGGCAAGGGTATTCTACGTCCAGAAAACCTATGACTGGCTTTTCAAGCATAGCACAAATGCCGCTCCCAGAATGGTTGACACATCGATGACGATTACCATGGCGGACATCAGGAATTGCTATAGAGAGCCTGCCACCGCCTCGAAAGAAGACAGGGCTATGACGGCGGTCAGGAACAGGATCGCTCATTCGAGATTACCAGATTACCTGGTTCCCGTTTCGTCCAAAGCAGTATTGAGAGAAAGCAATGGACTGCTGAAAAGATTTTAGAGGGAGCGTATTGATTTAGCTATTCCGCACACTATCATGGCCTGCGCCACGATGTAGGTCAGCATCACGAGCAAGTGGCGGGAAGCGAAGTCAATGTCTTTGAAAACATCCAGCCCGATGAGGCCATCCGAAAATGCGAAGAACAGATAGCCGAAGGCGGTGATCCACAGCGGCTTGTAGAATATCGTGCCGTAGGCTGAAAAATACACGTTGGCAGGGAATGCCAAGGCATAGATAAAGACTATCAAGCCCATTGCAATGTCCAGTTTGTACGATAGCACTTGCGTTGCCCCGACCCACATAAGAATCATCATTGCAAAGGCTGCCACTGCGACAATGCCAACGTCCCGCATATTTCCGGATGGTTTTCTGCCTTTTAGAAGCCTCAGCAGAACAAGGAAATAGCAGACATGTCCGGCAAAGAATGCTGCCATGCCGGCAATGAAAAAGCCTTTCCCGCTAAACATCAGGAATATGTCGCCGATGGTTCCGAAGGCAAGGGCCGAAATGAGGCTTGCGGAAAGCTTGTTCCATGGCACCTCATTTTCTTTCAGCCAGAAATATGCAGTCAGCGCCAGGAATGGCATCAGGAATGGCTTGGCGATAGACGCCACGAGGTTATTGTCGTATGACAAAGCAACGAGATTCACTAGCGATGCCGTCACGAACAGCATCGCGAATAATGTACTTATTTCTCATAATAATAATTGTTATTACTGACCCTCTCGTCATCAGGGCTTGACCCTGAATCCAGCAACGCTTTTACACGTCATCCGGGCTTGACCCGGAATCCGGGTTTTCGGGAACTAAATCCTGAATCAAGTTCAGGATGAGCGTAGCGATAGTATAGTTTGCTCTACGACTTTAGGGAACCAAGCCATTTCCAGCTCATGCTCTTTGCCGGCAATTTCCTCAGGCGTGTCCGAAAGCTCCACCGCGGTGCGGAACCGGGCGATGATTCTCCCGCCGTCCACCTCATTGCTTACCCAGTGGACTGTCATGCCGGTCTCAGTTTCCCCGCATGCCTTCACCGCCTCGTGCACGTGATGACCGTACATCCCTGGGCCACCGTGGCGCGGCAGAAGCGCCGGATGCAGGTTTATCATCCTCCCCGAATATTCATTCACCAGAAAATCCGGCACCACGACAAGAAAGCCCGCCAGCACGATGAAGTCAATTGAATATTCCTTCAAGAAAGCACCCATGACCTCACGCTTGGCAATATCTTCCCTCTTCATCACCAAGGCAGGCACTCCATGGTTCCTGGCTCTCACGAGGGCATGCGCATCAGCCCTGTTGCTGAGGACGACAGCGATGTTCACATCCTCAGAGCCTTTGAAATATTCAATAAGCCTCTCGCAATTTGTGCCGCCTCCCGACACGAAAATAGCAACGTTCGTCATTCTAATCCTTTTTTGTATCGTCTTCCCTGACATCCCTGCCTGCAGGCAAGTCCTTCACGTGCAAGTCTGTCTGAGGGAATGGTATTTCTATTCCGTTCTCATTCAAAGCCCTGTAGATAGCATCGTTAGCCTTGTCGATGTAATTGTAGCGCTCGCTCACCAGCACGAACTGCTTCACGGTGAGGTTCACGCTGCTGTCCCCGAAACTCGTCAGCATGACCTTGATGCCATATTTCGGCTCCACCACTGCCCTTCCGTAGCTGTCCGGCTTGCGCAACGGAGCGAGAGCCTTCAGAATCACCTTGCGAGTCCTCTCGACATCGGAACCGTATGCGATGCCCACCTGCAATGGAATATATTCGTATGAATGATTTTTCGTCAGATTCTTGAAATTCTTGTTGAAGAGGGTGCTGTTCGTAAACGCCATCACGGAGCCGTCCTCGGCAGCTATCTGCGTCATCTGGTAATTGATGGAGTCCACCTTTCCGCGAACACCGTCGCATTCGATGTAATCCCCTACCCGCAGCCTTCCGGACATCAGCTGCACCCCGTAGAAGAAGTTATTCAGGATGTCCTTCATGGCGAAGCCCAGGCCGGCTGCCAAGCCTGCCGTTATTACCGAGAGCGATTTGGTAGGAATCTGCAGCAAGCTAACGGTCACTATCGCATAAGTGCCCCAGACGAGTATCCCTATCACGTTGTTCGCCAGGGTAAGGTTCAGGTCGGTCTCATGGAAGAATCCGCCATCGCTCCGCTCCATGGCCGAGCGCACCTTGAATATCCTGTAGAAGGCCTTGATCACGTAGCTGAGGTAGTGGAACACATAGTAAAGCCCCACCGCCACCAATATCTTGATGATGGAGAGATGAATATAGTCATAATTCAGGAATGAATACGACAGCAGCTGCATTCCGATTTCAGTGAGGTCGAACACCTTGGATGCCATGAACAGGCAGAATGGGACAGACAGCACGACCAGTATCGGGAATATCGCCATCTCCGCCAAATCATAGAGCCAGGTGACTTCTATTCCAGACCCCTTGTCGTTATTGACTAGCTTCTGGTTCTTGATTCTGTATGCCCGAACCTTGACATCCAGCCTGGCACTGCGGTAACGCTTCAGAAGGTCGGATGCTGCAAGGATGAGCTGCAGCACGGTCAGCTGGAAAATCCACCATATGTAAACTTGGACTGCCATCAGAGCATAGCCTACAAGCGACATCACGAGGGCTATTCCCGTGATGACCAGAGATGTCACGGCGAAATTCTTATCAAGCTTTGGAACCTTGCTGCCATTCCGTTCCAGAGTAACCAGCTGCCAAATGCCAAATAGCAGGAGCAGCGGCGGGAACAGCAAGGTTATCAGGCTGTTAGGTATGAATATAATCCTGAATGTTATGACCAGGAGGCCGAGCAGCATCACAGGGGCATACAGCTTGATGCCGCGGTTTATCTCATTCCCGACGTACCTTATGAGCATGGAAATCAGGATTGCCAGAAGAAGAAGGGCGAACTCTATGATGAGACCGGATGCCATTTCGAAGAAGTGGGAATTAGGCATGGAGACCCTCACGATGCCTATGACGAGAACGAACAGAAAGTCGGCCGAGAGCAAAAGCCAGGCGAAACGCCGTTCCTTGAAATCTTCGGTCTTGAAATACCGGACTTTCCTTTGCAGCAGCCTTACCAAGAGATTGCTCAGCACGGTGGCTATTACGAGGTACAGCAGCACCATCACGGAGAAGCCGACGACCATGACGCCTCGCCACTCGCTGTTCACCTGCGTGAAATTGTCTTTGCCGTATTTGTCCTTGCAGTCCCCCACTGCCCTCTTAAGGTAAGAGCCGAAATGCAGGATCACCCTCAAGTAATTGTCCTGCCCGTCGATGAAAATCCTTTTCTGCACCAGCTTGTAACGCTCCTGGGCATATTCATAGCTTTCCTTGAGTCTCTTGCTCGTCGTTTCATAATATTCATTATCCTCCTTCATGTGGTCCCTGAGGTCGGTGAAGCCTTTGAGAAGCTTCCTGGCATAGAAGAGGCAGCTGTCGCGATCCTGCCGGGATGCTTCGCTCAGGTTGAAATCGCTCAGATGAACGCTTTCCTCGCAATCGTGATGATGCGAGGCATGATCGGGATCATCTGCATGCTGCTCCACGTAGGGAGGATTCTGAAGCTCCTTTGGCTGAAGGGTAGCTGCCAGAGAATCCAGCAGCTTCGGTCCCAGGCTGTCCGGGATTTCCACCAGGGAAGGAGGCAGAACCTCCAGAGCATTCACCAACTTGGAGTACCGCTCTATCTCCACATCCAGATAAGAGATTACGTTATCGTACGGCATCCTGCTTTCTTTGAAGCTCCGGTATTGATTCGTCACCTTATGCAGGGCATAGGTCAGGTCGAACGTAAAATTCTGCTTTTGCGAATATAGCATCAGGGACAGCTCGTTGCAGCTCTGGATCAGTCGCACAAGGTCCTCATGCTGGGACTGGTCCTGCGTCTCGAACTGAAGCTGATTGGTTTCCATTTCCCGATACGTCTGCGAAAGCTCATAGCGAAGCACTTGCAAGGTCATCGCAAGATCCCGCTCGTTGAATACTGCGAAAGAGGGCAGAGCGGCAAGGAAAAGGAATATGGCTAAGAATATCTTCTTCATCGAATTCAAATGAATATGCACAAAAATAAGAAATATCTCCTAAATTAGGGATTGTTAAACGCAGGTTTATGAATATGATCATCGAAATATGCTGTGACGGTTTCGGGAAGGCGTTATCTGCCTGTGAGGCGGGCGCAGACAGGATTGAGCTTTGCCAAGAGCTTCCCATCGGCGGGACGACGCCGCCACACGATACAATCAGGGAAGTCGTCGGCGCCTTGAACATTCCCGTGAACGTGCTAATCAGGCCTCGAGGCGGAGATTTCGTCTATTCTCATTCGGAGGTCGGGCAAATTCTGGATGACATCCGCTTCTGCGGAGAGCTCCGGGAAAATGGACGGAGGGTGAATGGCGTGGTATTCGGGGCGCTTCTGAGAGATGGATCAGTAGATGCCGATGCAACGAGGAAAATGGTTAGGGAAGCACATAGACAAGGTCTTTCGACCACATTCCATCGAGCGATTGACGAATCTGCCGACATATTCAGCAGCCTTCAAGCCATAATGGACATCGGCGGGATAGACAGGATATTGACCTCCGGAGGGGCTTCTGATGCATATTCAGGAAGGCAGACGATAGCTGAAATGGTCGCGAAGGCTGCTGGGCGCATCAGCATAATGGCTGGCTGCGGAGTAACGGCCGCAAACGCCACTGCCATCGCAGCCGCCACCGGCATCCATGAAATCCACGGCTCCCGCCTGGAAATAATCTCTGCCATGAAATCCGAGCAGGCCTCATCAACATAATTGCAGACTGCGATAAAGACAAACCGTGCCAAACTCGGCAAAAATCGCTTGGTTTGGCACTTTATGATTAATTATCGATTTAGCTCTAATCGATGTTCGGGGTGTCCCAGACGTGGGTTTGAGTGCAGTTGATATTTAGGGACTGGTCGCCACAGGACATCCTGAACCAGCCTTCTTCCAAGCGCCACTTGCCGTCAGCGCCTACGAAAGCCAGCTCGTGAGCTGGAATTTTGAAATCAACCGTCTTGCTCTCGCCGCTACCCAGCTCAATTTTCGTGAACGCTCGCAGGCGCCTCGCGTCTGGAATCAGGCTGGCAACCATGTCGCTGGAATACAGCAGGACGGCCTCCTTGCCGTTATGATTCCCGGCATTCTTCACGGTTACCTGGAACTCCAAAGTGTCGGAAGAGGTGAAATCGTCTCCAGAGAGACACTTGAATCCGGAATATTCATATTCGGTGTAGCTGATGCCGCTTCCGAACGGCCATTGGAAATCCATCACAGCATCATAGTTGTACTCTCCGGGCATGGTTTCGCGGCTCTCCTGAACCTTGTAATCGTAGGCGTGCAATGAATTTACGTGCCTAGGATAAGTGAAAGGCAGCTTTCCGCTGAAATTCTCTTCCCCGCTCAGCAAGGCTGCAAGGGCATCGCCGCCATAGTTTCCAGGCAGCATCACGTCAATGATCGCCTTAGCTAGAGGCTCGATGTCATTAATGACCCTCGGCCTTCCTTCATTCAGGACGAGCACTATCGGCTTCCCTGTCTTTGCCAGAGCCTTCACCAATTCCTTCTGATTTGCGGAAAGATTCAGGTCATTGATATTTCCTGGCGTCTCGCAATAGGAGTTCTCGCCCACGCAGCAAACGATGACCTGGGCAAATGATGCGGCTGCCACAGCTCGGGCTATCTGAGGTTCCATTTCAGCCTGCCATCTGTAAGGGGTCATGTCGTAGCTCACTCCAGCCTCATGCCTGACGTTATCGCTTCCGAATTTCTCGCTCAGTGCCTCATAGATGGTGTTGTAATCCTGGGCGTACTTATCTGCGTCTCCTTGCCAAGAGTATGACCAGCCGCCATTCAAAGTCCTCATTGAATTGGCGTTCGGACCCGTCACCAGAATCTTTGTCCCATACTCGAGCGGCAAAATGCCGTCTTCGTTCTTCAGCAACACCTCGGATTCAACGGCGGCCTTGTAGGAAGCCACCTGGGCATAGTTCGAAGCGAATGCATCATATTCATTGACATCCCAAGTCGGATGGTCGAAGAGCCCGAGCCTGAATTTCAGGCGCAGAACCCTCCGCACAGCATCGTCCACCCTAGACATTGGAATCAGACCCTCATCTATCGCCTTCCGAAGCTCTCCGACGCTGCCTGGATCCATAGGATCCATCACCATGTCGATTCCGGCATTTATCCCCATCGCAAGCGCATCTACGGCATCTTTCGCCACATGATCCCTTTGATAGAGATTATCCAGGTCTGCCCAGTCGGTGACGATCATTCCGTCCCAGCTGAGCTGCTCCTTCGCCCAGACAGTGAGTAATTCATGGTTCGCATGGGTCGGCACGCCGTTGATTGATGCAGAATTTACCATCATCGTCAGGGCACCTGCCTGCATGCAGTCCTTGAACGGACGGAAGTATTTCTCCCTTAAATCGCTGACAGAAATATATGCCGGAGTCCTGTCCTGCCCCGAAGCCGGGGCGCCGTACGCAAGGTAATGCTTGATGCTCACCCCGACATGGTTCAAGTCTATGTGGTTCGGGTCATCGCCTTGCATAGCCTTCGTCTCGGCGACGGCCATTTCCGATGCTAGGTAAGGATCCTCTCCCCAGCTTTCCCAGACGCGTGGCCACACCGGCGTGCGAGCCAAATCCATGACTGGTGAGAATACCCAAGGAATCATCGCTGCCCTCGTCTCGTATGCGGTCGTCTTCCCCATTGCGGCGGCATGATTTCTGTCAAATGTCGCAGCCAAGTTGATTTCCTGGGGGAAAAGCACGGCATCGGTCAGGTACGAAGCCCCATGAATCATGTCCATTCCATAGATGCAAGGAATGCCGATATATTTCATGGAATATTCCTGGAGCTCTCTCACCAACCCCGCAGTCTCCTCTCGGGAGCGAGCCGCCGGGCCGAAAGTATTCAAGATGGAGCCTACTTTCAGCTCGGCTATCACATGACGTAGCTTGGCAGTGTCCAAGGCATCTCCTGCCTCGTTCGTAACAGTAGAGCTTGTCAGCTGAATAAGCTGTCCGACCTTCTCGTCCAGCGTCATATTCCTGAACACGCTGTCCACCTTGGCCTCGATCGCCTTGTCCGCAGGGATGGCTACCGTCTTATCCTCCTGACGGCAGCCATATAGGGCAAGCGCCAGGACAGGAAAGAGCATCAGTGCATTTTTCATTGTATATTTCATATTCATATAATTTTATTTTCTTGCAAGCGAGTCCATTTCCTGAAGGAAGCCAACCCTCACCGAATCCAGCGCCGCCCTGTTCTCTTCTTTGATAGGATCCGAAGGCGGGGATTCCAGCTTCAGCGGGTTCACGGGCGAGCCATTTTTCCAGACGCGGAAATCGAGATGCGGGCCAGTGGACACTCCCGTAGAGCCAACGTAGCCTATTACGTCACCCTGGCGCACCCTCGCCCCAGCCTTGATGCCTTTAGCGTACCTGGAAAGATGAAGGTAGGCCGTCTGATAAACGGAATTGTGCCGGATTTTCACCGTGTTTCCGCCGCCTCCAGACCACCCAGCGCTTACTACGGTTCCGTCGCCGATGCTCATTACCGGAGTTCCTGTCGGGGCGGCATAGTCCACGGCAGTGTGAGCCTTGACCTGTCCGGTCACGGGATGTCTTCTGTGATAGGAAAATCCGGAACTTATGCGGGTGAATTTCAGCGGAGCCTTCAGGAAGGCCTTGCGCATGCTCTCCCCTTTCTCGTTCCAATAAAGATTCCCGTCATCGCCCTGATCGAAGTAAATCGCAGGGAGCACAGAGGAATCTCTTTGGAACTCCGCATAATATATTCGGTGAATATCTATGATTTCCCCTTCGCAGGACTCCTGCTCGTACAGCACCCTGAACCGATCCCCCTCCTGCAAGCCGAAGAAATCCACCGTCCAGGCATAGATGTCCGACAGAGCAGCGATTAGATTCACGGAGGCACCTGCCTTAGACATATCGTTCCAGAGCGACGTGCGGATTGTCACGTCCGTGTAAACATCCTCTGTCTCGACGGGTTTCGAAAAATTCCATGCTGCCAGCGAATCGTTGCACTTGAAGATCGTCATGTTCACTTTGTCATGGTCATAGACGACGTATTCAAGAGGATGTTCAGCCGTGCTGTCGGTGGCTGTCGTGTCCATGAGATAATACGCCCTGTACCTATTCCCAGCTCGCATTTTCCGCACGTCAAAGACTGCATCGCACTTCATTGCCAATGAATATGCCGAATCGGCATCCATTCCTAAGCGGCCCAGGAGCATCGTGAGGGTCTCTCCGCTGCGGACTGTCCCCTCGAACATGTCCAAGGAGTCTGCCCAGAACCCAATCGGCGGCACGGAATCTTTTTGCTCCATGACAGGAACTTCTGCGGTCTTCCTCTTACAGCCACCGAACAGGAATATTAATGACAGGAATATGATTATGAATATTTTGCAGAGTTTCATATGTTGGCAAATTTATAAAAAATCATCTGCACTCCCAATGCGATTGCCAAATAATTGCTAATTTAGCAAGCGATGAAAGGAGAAATGAACATCACGCCAATTGCGGTCTTCAAGTCGCCGTTTTCTTCCAAATTCGGGATTCCTCGGCAGTCAGGGCTCGTGCCTGAGCTGGAGGGCAGAATAGTATTTGAGCCATGGTGCAGGAACGCCGATGCCGTACGCGGCCTGGAGGGTTTCGACTACATCTGGCTGGTCTGGGGATTTTCCGCTAACCAGCGCGGGGCTGCCTGTCGTGCAGCAGGACCGGAAACGGGCTCCAATCCTTCTGACGCGACTAAGTTCCAGCCCACGGTTCGTCCGCCAAGGCTGGGAGGCAATGTGCGCATAGGCGTCTTCGCCAGCCGCTCCCCTTTCAGGCCGAATGGGCTAGGCCTGTCTTCCGTGAGGCTGGAGAGCATCTCGTACGACGAAAAAGATTGCATAGGCAAAGCTCTCGGGCCGGTCATCAACGTATTAGGAGCCGACCTCATGGATGGGACGCCGATTTACGACATCAAGCCATACATTGAATATACTGACAGCCATCCCGGAGCGCGATCCGGATTCGTTGACGCGCATGAGTGGAAGCCGCTGCAAGTAATCGTCCCAGAAGAATTTGCATCCATCAGTCTAGACTGGGATATTCTGAGGCAAGTCCTTTCGCAGGATCCCCGTCCCCGTTATCAGGACGACCCCGGCAAGACCTACGGCATGCCATTTGGCGGCTACGACATCATATTCAGAGTACAAGGCCGCACGCTTACCATCGTGGCTTTGAATCCGCTCCAATCGTCTTAACAACCCCCACCACGTCATCCTGCCCCCCCCGTCGTTCTGAACTTGATTCAGGAACTAAGGACAGAACAAAATCACTCTAATTGTCGCCGAATATGTAGTAGTACCAGAAAGTGTCGCGGTAACGGCTTTTCAGCGCAGACCGCAGATCCTGATTCCTCATCCTTGCCTCTTTGTACCTATTCTTGAATTCTTTATACTCCCCGACAGTCTTATCGGAAACGCCCAAACTGCGACAATACTCCAAGTCATTCTCATAGGCAACCACGACCGCCTGCTGAACCAAAGCCGGAACCACGCCGAACAAGTCTTTCACCTGGAAACGGCCCAGGAAATCGATGATCGCATCCTTGCTCCTGGACATCAGCATGCATGCGGCAGCGTAGTCCCTGGCAGCCGCATTGCCGGGATTTTTCTCCACGATCCTTAAGAGATTGGAATATATTCCATCGATTAAAGCGAATGCATCGCCGTCCGGCAGGTCTCTGCGCTTCCCGCCAAGTTCCGGGTCGGAATCAATCGCAGCATCGTCATGCAGGAACCTGCGCTGCGAAGATGCCCATCTTCTATACGCCCACGTTTTCTCCAAGATCTTAATGTATTTTTCCGCAACATCGTAGCTTCCAAATATCAGGTTTGTCTTTACCAGCATCTGAAGCATGGAGGGATTGCCATGCTTGCTGCTCACGAAAGAATCAAAGGCTTGATTCTGAGCGCTGCCCACGCATCCCAGCCAGTAATAGACATTAGCGCGCAAAATGGTAATCTGAGGATTGAAAGCCTCCCCTGCGGCATCGTAAAGAAGAGAAGAGGATGAACCTTGGCGATACCTGAACAAATTTTCCAGCAGCAGATTCTCATGGCTCAGAGCCAGGTTAACGAAATTCATGAAAAAGTAATTCCTGCTGTCCGTTGCACCTCTGAAATCAAGGATGTCATCCCAGTCGGACGTTATCACATCGTGCTGTAGACGAAGGGCCTTGTAAATGTCTTTGTTCTCGTGTTTCGAGAGCGTGACCGCGGTGACGCACAAAACCAGAACGACGGCACATGAGGCGATGACATTGACGGAAAGTGACTTTACAGACAACCTCCTTAGGAGGAAAACCACCATAATCACCACGGGGACGCAGATTACGGAGGCATTGTAGACAATGCGCCCATTCAGAAGAGGCTCGTAATAGAAATCGCATGACAGTCCCTTGAAGAAAGTTTCTATCTTGCCAAGTTTAAGCAGAACGATAGCCGTTACGACCAAGCCGAGCAAAGAGAACAGCTGAAGATACGCCTTGGGGCGCTTGCCGATGAAATCCAAGACAACCACGCCCAGTGGGAAAATCACGGAGACCGGCCCCAGCAGCAAATATGAGGCGACCGTGGCAATAACGCAGCTGATGATGCGGGCAGGAGAGCCAAGACGGTACGCAAAAGACTGGTATGCGGAAAGGAATGCGATGGCGAGCAAGAATCCGGTCAGGCAGGAATAATCCAAATAGAAATCATTCACTGCATGGATATGAAAAATCGCAGGGAACAGGCACAGAGGGAAAAGCCATGCCGAAGGCTCATTTTTCCTGAGCGCGCGCCACAGTAGAAAGGCGGACAACGAACACAATGCTGCGGTAACGGCGCTACCAAAACATGGCACAGAGAAAAACTGAACCAGAAACAGCGAGAACAGCGATGCAAACCCTCCGATTTCAAAGTACCTGTCCTGGAAAAAATGCCAGGAATATATGAATAGCTGCTGTTGTTCTCTCGCATAGAAAAGGAATTCCCTGGATGTTTGAAGGAAAATCAATAACACTAGGAAAAAAGCCACAGAGAACAGCCCGGGGAGGAATTTCTCAATTCTAGACATCGATTCAGGATTATTGAGCATCTCCACTGAACACGACATCGGTTCCTGGATCCTTACGCATCAGGCTGCTGATTGCATGCTTGCCTGCCTTAACTTTTCCAGCCACCAGCTCAGGAATATTATAGGAAAACATCTGCTCGTCGTAATATTCCTTAGGCCTGCGTTGCGGTAGCAGGAAAGGCTTATGCGCCTTGCCGGAAGAATCCATGTAAGAGAAATAAGGCCTGGTGTATAGACCGTCTCCCCTGCGACTGCTGAAAACCAGCCAGCGGCTGTTGCTGCTCCAGGAATGATAGCTTTCCACGTCGTTGCTGTTTGCCTCTTCGAGGGGATGCGCCTGCCCGCTTCGCAATTCCATGCCCCAAAGGTCTGCATCTTTATGCCAGATGGAAAAATTCCCGAAATGGTGGCGAGTGAACACCAGGAACCTGCCATCAGGAGAAACCCGAGGGAAAGACACGCTCAGAGAGTCGCCAGCAGAATAAAGCGTGTCTGCCTTGGAGCCGAAACTTCTGGACTCAGGGTCGAAATCTATCCTGCAAAGGCTGTAATGAGCCTCTTTATATCTCGCCGGCATTGAATCCACCGCTGCAGAAGAGCAGAAATACAACGACTTGCCATCCGGGGAGAATGCCGGGAATGTCTCGAAACTGTCCTTGGATTTCAAAAGCGGAGAAGAGAAAATCTCGTGTCGCTCCACGTCATACACAACCACGTCTGAATTGGAATCGAACACCTCTATCCTGTTCGGGTGGTTCATGAAGAAAGACTGGGCGGTGCTGTTGTTCGAGAATGCAATGAATCGCTCCGAAGGATGCCAGTAGGGATACACCAAGGCAGAAATCGTCTCCGGGGTCTTCGTATTGAGCTTTTCCAGGCTGTTTCCGTCCATCAGCAAAGTGCCGGCATTCTTCGCCCTCATGTGAAGGACCATCTTCGATGGATTTCGATTAGGGAAAGAATGGCAGTTCATGCAGTTGTTGTCGGTGAGCTCGTTCTCCACTATAGGGCTCTCTGCATAGGTCTCAAGGTTTCGCTGATATATTCCCATTTTACGCCAGAGGCCATACCCCGGAGGGATCAGGCGGTAAGCGAGGTAGGGGTCTATCTCCTCCTCCGCAACGTGCATGACGAAAGGGTCATACGACATCCATTTCCCATCATCGTACCTGCAAATTGTGAAGGATATGTCCTTTCCGCGACTGGCGGACAACACATTCCTCCATCTCTTTTCTGGAATCTCGAAATTTCCGCCCCCATCGCCTCTCACCGCCATCCGGAGATCTCCGCCCTCAATCAGCAGGGAGAACTTCCCGGAAGCGCCGTCTGCGACGCAGAAATCTAGCGGGGCGATGTTCGGAGGGATGGTAACGTCCTTATATTCAGGATAAATCGTAGCATCTTCATTCAGGCTGCCAGATACCCTGACGTTGCCACCAGAGCATGAACAGATTAGCAGAAGAACGCTTAGCAATATGATTATCTTTCTCATGAGCTTTGATTTTGCGAGAAAATATAATGGCACCAATATGTGCTGCCATACCTTCCTTTGAGCACTTGCGGGCTCTTATTGCCAGCGCGAGCTTTCTGAAAGGCCAGCTTGAAATCCTTGTATTTGCCAATAACGTCTTCGCTCACTCCCAGGCTCCGGCAATAATCCAGGTCCTTTTCGTGAAAAACGATGATGGCCTGCTGCACCAGCTCCGGAATATCTCCGAAAATCTCCTTGAGCGGGAATGTCTTGATAAAGTCATCGAACAGTTCCGGACTGCGAAGCAATAATAGATATGCGAAGCCGTAATCGCGGGCTGCCTCTGCCTGAGGATTGGCCTTCAGCACTTGCATTATATTAGCATAGGGGGCTTCGCTATTCGTAAATGCATCGTCATCCGGCAGGCAGGCATATTTTCGCCCTAATTCAGCATCAGCCCTGACGGCATCGCCGTCGTGCAAGAATCGCCTATGTTCCTCAGCCCATCGCCGGTACCCGAAAGTCTTGCCCAGCATGTCCAGATATTTCTCTGCTACTCCATGCTCCCCGTAAATCAGATTGGTCTTCACAAGCATCTGGAGCATGGATGGATTGCCATATTTACTGCCGCAGAAGCCATCGAAAGCTTTGTTCTGCGCTCCTCCCACATCACCCAGCCAATAGAATATGTTTGCCTGCAGCACGATTATCTCGTGAATGAGTTCCGAGCCCTCCCCGCCTACGCAAAGAGCCATCGGAGAGCCCTGGCGGTACCTGAACATTTCGCTCAAGAGCAGATGCTTGTGAGACAATGCCAGATTGACGTAATTCATCAATAACAGATTATTGCCTTTAACCGCCTCCCTGCAATCCAGGATGTCGTCCCAATCCCCAGTCACGACATCGTGCTGAAGCCTTAGAGAGACGTAAGTCTTGTTGTCCGAGGATTTCCAGAGGCAGAGGGCAAGGCATGCCGTTCCAATGGCCAGCACGCACAGCAACCCTAGGCTCACGGCACTCTTGAACCGGCATCGGCTGAGCAATGCCGCCAGAACCATTGCAAGAGGCACGCTCAGCCACGCAAGCCTGATCAGCGGCGATGGCGCTATCAGTTCTTCGAAATAGAAATCAGGCAGCAGCCCCCTTTGCAAGCTTTCCATCATGCCAGCCTCGATGGCGATGGCAGCAGAGGCAGGTATCGCCGCAACTGAAAAAAATTGCAGGCAAGGCTTGTCCGCGCGATTCACGAAATCCAGCACGCAAATCCCTGAAGCGAAGACAAAGATGGCAGGGCCTATGAGAAAATATCCAATAAAAGCAATGAATATGCCAGCTGTCACTCTTATGCCAGCTTTCATGTGACTCAGCCATGCCTGATACATCCACAGGAACAGGACGGCGAAAAAGAAAGCAGTTAGGCCATCATAGTACCAGTAACGGTCCGAGAGAGCGTGAGCCTGAAGCAGCGCAGGCATGACCAGAAGCGGATACGTCCACCATGGGATGCCAAAGCCTTTCAAGGTCCGCCAGAGGAGATAAGCCGAGGCTGAACAAAATACGGCAGTGATGAAGCCTCCAACGAGGGGCAGGCTGAAAAACTGGACGAAGAATTGAGAGACTAGCAAAGAGAGGCCGCCAATCACGGAATACCTGTCAATTATGGCTGACCAATCGAAAAGGAACAACTGCTCCTGCTCTCTGTTGTAGAAAGTGAATTCCTGGGTGGCTTGGAGATACCACCACAGCAGAAAGAAAGATGCTGCGAATAATATTTCGGGGATATGTTTTCCGATTTTTTTCATTCATGTGGCTTTGAGTGTCCCGAAGTTAGTCATTTTCCCTATCATAACCGAAAAAGAAAAATATTCCAACTATTCCCCAAAACGCCAGCTTAACTAGACGCATTTTCTAATACTTCATTAATTATATTATATATTTTCCAAATACTAATAATTTATTGGAATATATTTCCATTATTTCTAATTTTGGCGGCAGAAACAAATAATAAAAGAAATGAGTGTTAAAAAATTTCACGCCGAGACTTTGGCAGTCCATGTCGGACAAGAAACAGCTGATCCAGTGACCGACTCACGAGCAGTCCCTATTTACCAGACAACTTCATACGTTTTCCATAACAGCCAGCACGCAGCCGACCGTTTTGGACTGAGGGATCCTGGCAACATCTACGGGCGACTGACGAATTCAACGCAGGAAGTCTTCGAGAAGAGGATCGCTGCCCTGGAGGGCGGAGTCGCCGCCCTCGCCGTAGCATCCGGCGCGGCAGCAGTCACTTATGCGCTGCAGAACGTTCTTCAGAACGGAGACCATATCATCGCTGCAGACAATCTCTACGGCGGTTCATTCAACCTCATAACCCACACCCTTTCGACTCAGGGCGTGACAAACACCATTCTTAACGTCAATGACTTGGATGCGCTTGAGGCTGCCATTCAGCCTAACACGAAAGTTATTTACGCCGAGACGTTCGGAAACCCCAATTCAGACGTCACGGACCTTGAAGGAATCGCAGAAATAGCCCATCGCCACGGCATAATATTCATAGTGGACAACACCTTTGCTCCAATCCTGATCAGGCCTATCGAGCACGGAGCGGACGTAGTCGTGCATTCAGCCACCAAGTTCATCGGCGGACACGGCTCGACCCTTGGCGGGGTCATCGTCGACGGAGGTAAGTTTGACTGGAAGAAGAATCCGGACAAATATCCTACCTTGGCAAAGCCGGACCCGAGCTACCACGGAGCCATATTCGCCGATGTGGCAGGAACCGCCGCCTTCGTCACGAGAATCAGAGCGGTGATACTGAGGGACACCGGAGCATGCATCTCACCGATAAGCGCATGGATATTCATCCAGAGCCTTGAGACCCTGCCGCTCAGAATCGAACGCCATACAGAAAACGCCCTGAAGGTCGTGAAATATCTTGAGAATAATCCGAAAGTGGAGAAAGTCAACCACCCTGCCGTAGAATCGCATCCAGACCATGCCCTCTACCAGAAATATTTCCCTGACGGAGGCGGCTCCATATTCACTTTCGAGATAAAAGGCGGGAAAGACGCGGCCTGGAAGTTCATCGACAACCTGAAGCTCTTCTCTCTGCTGGCTAACGTGGCTGATGTCAAGAGCCTCGTGATACACCCTGCCACGACGACCCACTCGCAGATGAGCCCTGAAGAATTGGCTGAACAGCACATCACTCCTTCCACGATCAGGCTCTCCATCGGCATTGAGCACATAGACGACATTATCGCCGATCTGGACCAAGCTTTTGCCGCCATCTGACAAGCCCATCCCGAATATGAAAGTCAAAGAAATCCTTGCGACATCCAAGGCTCCATTCCCGTCCCTGGAGATAGTCCCACCGCTGAACGGCATCACCAAAGAGGAGCTGTTAGACGGGATAAGGCCGTTCATGGAATTCAACCCGAAGTACCTGAATATCACCTGCCATCGGGACGAAATCGAGTTCCGGCAGCAGCCTGACGGGACTTTCGTGAGAAAGCTAGTAAGACGGCGAGTAAGCGAGAGCGCTGTTTGCGGAGCCATTCAGTCGGAATTCGACGTGGAGCTGGTGCCTCATCTGATTTGCGGAGGGGCTACTTCGGAGCAGATAGATTTCCAGCTGCAAGATTTCAAATTCATGGGAATATGCAATATTCTAGCCCTTCGCGGAGATTGCCTAGTTGGAGAGAAACGTTTTCTTCCTGCTCCCGGAGGCTATTCACATGCGAATGAGCTAGTGAGCGCCGTTCGCTCATTCGAGGCGGAGAACGGAGCAGAGGGGTTTTTCAGCATCGGCGTCGGCGGCTATCCCGAGAAGCATTTCGAGGCAGCGAACATGGAAACCGACGTGGCCAACCTGAAACGGAAGGTGGAAGCCGGCGCCGATTATGTCGTGACGCAGATGTTTTTCGACAACAAAGCCTTTTATTCATTCGTAGAGCGCTGCAGGGCGGCGGGGATAACGGTTCCGATAATCCCTGGCCTGAAGCCTCTCTCGACTCTGAAACAGATTCAGCAGCTCCCGGAAACGTTTTCCATAGATATTCCAGTGGAACTGACCAAAGAGGTCTCCGCACACGAAGAAAACGTCTACCAGATCGGCCAAGAGTGGTGCGTCGCCCAATGCAAAGATTTGCTGGAGCATGGGGTCCCAGCCGTGCATTTCTTCACCATGGGAAAGGCAAACAACATCATCGGCATCCTCCGCGAATGCTTTTGAATCAGGTTTGAGCAAAGATGACACTCTACGACGATCATACTTACGGCTAGGGGCTAAAAAGTCATTCTTCTCGTCATTCCGAAATCGCATTTCTGCTTGAACAGTTTCTTTTCTTTGACCATCTTTGCGGCCAATCTGCCCATCTTGGCAAAATCGGTAGATATAGTTGTCAGTCCACCAAGTACGACTTTATTTAAATCAAACTCATTATAGGATATAAGAAAGACATCTTTCCCAATCGTCAGATTGTTGGATATGACATTGTCATTCAACTCTGCGATACCTGTATCCAACTGACTGCTAATCAGCAGGAAAATATCATTCTTGTAAATTTTTTTAGGCGGCGCATCATAATACATGGCGACGATACCATTTTCTTCACAGAACCTGTCTACTGCTTTAATGACTTGCTTTCCATAAAGACTGGTCGGAAGCGTAATGACTTTAAGTCTGCCTATTATTTTAATTTTGTCAAGACCCTCCGCCAAGCCATCGTATGCGTCATTTTCGAAATCCTGATATACGGCTCCAAAATTTCCTCTCAGGTTTTTAGGCAAGACATCAAGAACGATCAGTTTTCTGTTGGGAATCCTCGAGATTATTTTGAGCATCCTCTTCTGTGACTTTTCATCCAAGGGACAATGAGGGGTCACTAGATAATAATCGAACTGATCAAGATAAAGGTCGAGATAATACTCGAGTAGATCAAGGTTTTGATTGAAAATCAGGAAGGTTGTCTCTATGCCATCTCCGACTTCCGCAAGGAATGAATTGAGGATAGTCTGTTTGTATATACTCAATTTGTCGAACAGGATCAGAATAGAGAGATTCCTCAAGGAATTCTGCTCTTTCACATAGAACCCCTTACCCTGACGTGGTTCAAGATAGCCACGGTCTCTTAAAATGGAGTATACTTTCTTGATAGTTTCTCTTGACACATTCAGTTGATTCGCAAGATCATTCATGGAAGGAACCATATCCCCGCTTTTCAACTTTCCTGTCTTGATTTTCGACTCGAACTGCTGAAGAAGTTGTTTGTATAGAGGCTCACCTCCAGAGGTATTAATCACAAAAGATACCGCCATGATTTCATTACTTTCACTTTGTAAAGTTAAAAATTTTCTTTTTTAAAAAATATATCTATATTTGCACCACACCAGACCACACTACAAACTCTCGGCATGTATAATAAAAATTACAAATGGGAAGTTCTGCTCATCCTTTGGATGGCCTATCTGCTTAATCAGGCTGATAGGCAGGTATTTAACACTGTCCTACCTGCTATCCGGGATTCATTGGACCTTTCAGATGCCTCCGTTGGACTTATTGCTACCATATTTAATCTTTTCTACGCTCTTATGGTCCCGATCGCAGGATGGGTTGGCGACCGGTGCTCAAAAAAATGGGTATGCACTATAAGCCTGCTGTTCTGGAGTCTGGCGACCACAGGAACTTTCCTGGCCAACAGTTTAATGACTCTTGTTCTGCTTAGAAGCCTTGCTACAGGGGGCGGAGAAGCCTTCTTCGGTCCGGCAAATTACTCTCTCCTGGGGCAGTATCATACTGACACAAGGGCGCGTGCGATGTCAATACATCAGACCGCTTACTACATCGGAGTCATTCTTGCTGGCTGGCTAGCAGGTGTCATAGCTGAAGCATATGGCTGGAGATACTCTTTCTTGATTTTCGGCACAGTAGGCATCATCTGGGGCATCTTAATGATATTCAGGCTTAAGGATAACAACGTAGACAATAACATCAAAGTCACCCATAAACTGAATTTTTTCGAAGGCTTCAAAGTTGTGTTCACGACACCTACTGCGCTAATGCTCACAATCGGCTTCAGCGGGCTCATCTTCGTACTTACAGGTTATATGACTTGGATGCCGACATTCCTACACGAAAATTTCGGACAGAATCTGGCTAGTGCCGGCTTTAATTCTATGTTTTACACGCATCTGGCAGCTTTCATCGGAATAATTCTCGCGGGCTCGCTCTCAGACAAGATAGGGATCAGAAATCATAAAGCAAGAATGCTCCTTCAAGCAGCAGGATTAATCCTGGGCTCTCCTTTCCTAGTGATAATGAGCGCTAGCAATATTATTTGGTTAGTGTATCTGGGTCTCATGGGGTTCGGATTTTTCAGGGCATTCTTCGATGCAAACACCTACACTGTCTTATACGATGTCACTCCAGAACGTCTGCATTCATCATGCTCAAGTGTAATGATAATGATTGGATTCGGAGTGGGATCACTGGCACCTGTTATTCTTGGTGCGGTAAAACAGAGCGTGGGACTAGATATCGCTTTCATGAGCCTGGCTATAGTATGGCTGATCTGCGGGAGCATGATGATAATAGTCGCAAATAATTCGTATCAAAAAGATTACAACAATAATCACAAACCAATAGGTCATGAACAATAAAGATAAAGTTAGAAAAGCCAGGGCAGGTTTGCTACTGATCGCATCTCCCAGATTCAAGAATTTATCCGGTCCGAAACGTGGAACTTACCACGAGAGGAAACAGAAGGAAGTGGATGAATTCAGGAATATGCTGGATTTTCTCGATCTGACTTACCCGGGAATAATTTACGAGACAGAAGATGCGGAAAAGGCTATTAAAGAGTTCTTCAACGAAGGAGTAGATTTCATAATCGCCAGATTCCTTTCATGGAGCGAGGACTACGCCTGGATAAAGTTCCTGAGAGACTGCCCTGACATTCCTATTCTGTTTGTCAATATTGCAAAGCCCAAAATGACTTTTGAAACCACGCTTGACGATGACGATTTCATAGATTACCTCTGCTCAGGAACACTGGTAGGTTCGCTTGAGGGATCTGGATCCGTAAAGAGGGTGCCAAGGAAAAACGTCACTACTGTGCTCGGCACCATGGGTGAAGTGATTGACAAAATCAGGATATACTCAAAAGCCGCAAAGGCAAGGACGATCTTGCGCAGTTCCAACCTTGGGCTCATGGCAAACATGAATGAGGCAATGTGGAGCACATACATAGATAACTATGATCTGTTCACTAAAATTGGTCCGGAAATCCATTATCTTCCTTACTCTGAATATGGTGAGTATATTAATAATCTCAAAGAGGGAGAAATCAAGGAATATGCCGACGAGCTTACGACCAAATATGAAATGATGGATGACGTTGACCATGACAAATTAATTGGATGCGTCAAGGCCACATTAGCAATAAAAGACATGGCAAAAGACCACGATATTGACGTATTTGTGTACAATGACATCGACCAGGCAACATTCAAGATGGCTGGGTGCCGAGCAGGATTCTATCCGAATTGGTTCAACGAAAATACATCCGTTCTTGTTCCTGAGGCTGATATCGGAGCGGGACTGATTACTTACGTGCTAAAACTCCTTTCTGGAGAGCATGTCAATTTCATAGAGCCTTTCCACATCGAGAACGATTTCGGGACATTTGCCGGAGGTCACGCCGGACCTAACGACCACAATGACCCGAAATGGCAGCAGAATGTAATCATAGCCAGGGACGTGAGATTCGCAAAAACTAGCTGGAAATATGCTGGAGCGCCATTTGCTTGGTATAGGATAAGTCCTGGAATGAAAACGATAGCAGGCCTTTTCGAAGAGGAGGGCAAATATAAGTTAATCTGCTTCATGGCCGAATCCCTGCCTGGAAAACATCTTTTAGCAACATATTCACACACTATCTTCAAACCCGTAGTTCCAGTAAAAGAACTTTTCGAAAGAATCCTTAATATAGGTGCGACTCAGCATTATGCGATAGTTGATGGGAACATCACAAATGAACTAGAGACATTCGCATCGATAATGGGATTTGAATTTTATAACATAAAATAGCATGTAGTCATGAGTTTCATGTACAATCCTTTCCCGTACGATGACCCAAAAGCGGTCAATCGTCCGACTCTCTCCCAAGAGACGATCAATTCAATTGTCTCAGGTGGGTCTCCTAAAGTCGCGAAAGTTTTATCGTTAGAGCTTTCAGCCAAGGCGGCCAGCCAAAATGTAACTATTGCCTTCGATGGCTACACAACTGCCAGTTGGAAATTATTCCTTAACCTCCTCTCCAGAGAACTAGGTGCGCTCGGAACAGAGTTGATAACTCTTGACGGAAACGCCATGACATTCAAAGACGGAAAAGAAATCGATGCCATTATCAACCCCATGCTCGAATGGGACACCAAGAAGGACCCCACTCTTCTATATGGGCGAATCTACAGGGGTGGTTACGATGGGATAATCGATGATGAAAAAGCAGACATATTCATAAAAAAAGTTAAAGAGCTGATGAATGGGAAAGGCAGAGTTGTGGCAGTCTATGGCTACGGCATCCTCATTCCACGCTTCAGAAGCCTCTATGATGTTAAATGCTTCTTCGACGTGACTCCGAAGACTTCCATTTTGAGGATACGTCGCGGAGAATATGCCAACATCGGACACGAGCGTCCTGACATTCCTGCAAGAGTAATCAGGAGATGTTATTACTTTGATTTCGAAATGGCCGTCGAGAACAGGAAAGATCTCCTTCAGAACGATATAATTGATTATTTCTTCTGCTCAGACGATCCCAATGATGTAAGGATGCTGCCGAAGAAGGCGTTTGACGACATAATGGAGCAACTAGCCAAGTATCCGTTCAGGACTAAACCTGTCTATTTGGAAGGGGTATGGGGAGGCTCATATATCAAAAAGCTCAGGAATCTTCCAGACAGCATGCGTAACGTAGCATGGTCTTTCGATTTCATTCCAATGGAAGTCAGCGTGGTCGTGGAGGCAGGTAGCGAACTGTTGGATTTCAACTATTGCACATTCGTTCATAAGGAGGGCGTCAATCTGATGGGAGAGGACTGCGTGAGGAAATTCCACGGCTTTTTTCCTGTTCGATTCAACTACGACGACTCTTTTCATAGCACAGGCAACATGTCCATACAGTGTCACTCAGGAGCCGATTTCAACATTAAGGAATATGACGAATTCGGAAGGCAGGATGAAAGCTATTATGTCTGCGTCACCGGACATGGGGCAAAAACGTTTCTTGGTTTCAGGGACGATGCAGACATTTCTCAATTCTTCAAGGATATTGAAGCGGCTGACACTCAAAAAGTGCCATGCGACTACATGAAATACGTCAGCTATGAGGAATCCAAGCCCGGCCTGCAGGTGATGATTCCGGCTGGCACGATTCATTCTTCGGGACGTAATCAGGTCGTGCTGGAAATCGGGTCTCTCACTATCGGATCCTACACCTACAAAATGTACGATTACTTGAGGCTGGACTTCGATGGAAAGCAAAGGCCGATCCACACGCAGCTAGGAGAAAAAAATGTAGCTCAGGATAGAAGAACCACATGGGTCAGGCAGAACATAGTACAGAAACCAACCATCGCAGATTCGGGAGATGGATGGAAGGAATATATCGTCGGAGAGAGTCCCTTGCTATACTTCACGCTCAGAAGGCTGGAATTCGAGAAATGCTGTGAGCAGGACACAAAGGGGCAGTTCCATGTACTAGCTCTTGTGGATGGTGAAAAAGTAAGGGTTCGCAGTGTTGAACATCCTGAAAGATTCTATGATGCCAGCTATTTAGACATTCTTGTCGTTCCTGCCGACATTGGGAAATACGTTATAGAAAATTTAGGCGAAGAACCAATATGTATACATAAAACGATGTTGAGGAATGGCTATCAGAACGACCCGGCATAGTTTGCTTCTCGATGTCGGAGGAACTTACATCAAATGTTCCGATGGAAGAAGCATACCTATTGATTCAGGAGGATCCATGGAAGAAATCCGTTCTGCACTCAAGAGTGCGGTGGGTAATCTTTCCGGAATCAGAGAGGTTGGGGTTGCCATTCCTGGCCCTTTTGACTATAAAAAGGGGATTTTCCTCATGAAGCACAAATTTCAGTCGGTCTATGGCGAATCATTCGCCTCTCTTGTTGATTCACCAGCATCGGTGAGGTTCAGATACATGCACGACGTCAACTGTATGCTTCTAGGAGAGCTACAATCAGGAATCTGCGACAAATACGATAATGTCGCATTGATCTCTCTAGGTACTGGATTAGGTTTTTCAATGAGCCTGAATCATCAGATTCAAGTGAATCCCTCGGGATCGCCTCTTTATACCATTTTCAGGTACCCTTACAAAGATGGAATTTTAGAGGATTATGTTTCGAAAAGAGGAATTCTTAAATGTTACGCTGATTTGTCAGGAACGAGTCGGAATGGAATAAGCGTGTTCGACTTGTCAAAGATGGCTCGCTCCGGCGACAAAACAGCAGAGGAATGCTTTTCTTCGACTGGTCACATTCTCGGGAAAGAAATTCGTCCCATTCTTGCCAAATTCAACATCCAATGCCTGCTCTTCGGAGGGCAAATCTCCAAATCATTTGACCTGATGGAAGAAGCTGTCCGCAGTGAATTGCTTGGCATCGATGCTCTTAAATCCATTTCACCCATTGATGACATTGACGATGCAACGTTCAATGGACTGAGATTACTAGTATCATAAATCTTTTAAGATAAAACGGACATATTCTTCTATTCTCATAAAATCAGGAATTATCAAATCTTGCAAATCTCATTTTTTACTTCGGAAGTCGTTTGGATCTACATCATGAATGATTCAATCACAGGAAATATCAGTTTCACTTTATTGAAAAGTATTTTGGTTCCACAAACCAATTACAAACCACATTGATATCAACAAATCACAAATAAACATTGCTATGCTAATATTTAAATTACCAAAGGCTATTCGTATAGTTCTCCAAATCATGGGCTTTACATGTCTATGCCATAGCCTTAATGCACAGACAGCAAAAATTACCGGGAACGTAGTTGACGAAAAAGGAGAAGCTATTATCGGGGCTACAGTTATCGAAAAGGGAACGCATAATGGTGCAACCACTGATTCATACGGCAATTTCACTATTAATATATCGCCAGATGCGATACTTGATTTCTCTTGTATCGGCTATGTTAAGCAAGAAATAAAATTGAATGGACAGACAAAGCTTAAGATTGTTCTACAAGAAGATGCCGAACTACTCGATGATGTCGTTGTAATTGGCTATGGAACGGCTCGGAAGAAGGATCTTACAGGGTCCATTAGTTCAGTTGACGGTAAACAAATCGCCAACAAAAAAGTTCTAAGAACTTCCCAAGCTCTTCAAGGGACCATTCCTGGCCTATGGGTAACACGATCTGCCGGAAGTGACCCAAGCGCTTCTGCATCACTTCGAGTCAGAGGTGTTACGACTATAAACAACTCAGATCCTCTCGTCATAATAGATGGTATTCCAGGAACTCTGGATTGGGTCAATCCTGATGATATTGAGAGCATCTCTTTCATGAAAGATGCCGCATCAGCCTCAATTTATGGTGCTCGAGCAGCCTCTGGCGTTATTTTAGTTACGACAAAAAGAGCTAAGACGGGCATTCTGAATATTAACTACAGTTATGAATATTCTATCGATAAACCAACGCAAGTCGCTAAAGCTGTAGGTGCCAAGGATTACATGGGCATTGTCAATGAGAGGAACTGGAATGACAGAAAAAATGTCGGTTCGATGAACATAACATACTCTGAAGACATGATAAATAACTACGACAGGCTTCATGCTGAAAATCCAGACCTATATCCTGACGTAGACTGGATGGACATAATGACTAATGATCAGACATCTCATTCCTCTTATAAATTGGACATAATCAGCGGCGGTGAGAAATCTAAAACAAAAATCAGTGCCTCATATGACGAAAGTGGTTCATTAATACCACATAAAAAATATGATAGAATGATGATTCGTTCTAATTATGATCTCACTATCGCAAAATGGTTAGACATTTCTGTTGATTTCCATGGTATTTATTCAATAAATCGAAATCCTTCAAGATGGACTCCGAACGCAACGTCAAGGATATGCGCCCCTATTTATGCCGCAGTTTGGTCGGACGGCAGGATTGCAGAAGGGAAGACTGGTTTCAACCCGTATGGACTGATGGAGAGAGGTGGCACATTGAAAGACAAAGCATTGGCAATAGGAGGGAAAATAGCAATTAATCTTAAGCCTTTTAATGGATTTGTCCTCACAGGTGTATTCTCCCCTGAAATATATAAAGATAAACAGAAGGTTTTTTACAAAGCAGTTTCATATACAAATTGGGACGATCCTAACACAATTATTGGGAACCTTCAAGATGCATCGAAATCAACATTATGGGAATATCGACCAGATTGGATAGCAAAGACATCCCAGTTATTCGCTAACTACACAAAAAGCATTGGGAATCACAACATAAATGCTATGGCCGGGTATGAGAATTATACATATGCCTATGAATCCATGTCAGGGTCAAGAGATAACTATCAGCTGCTCGAGTACCCATATTTGAATATTGGTGATGCAAACTATCAATATGCAAACGGTTCTTCTTACGAAAATGCTTATCGATCATTCTATGGCAGGATAATGTATAACTGGAACAATAAGTACTTTCTACAAGCAAATGGACGGTATGACGGTTCATCCCGTTTTGCATCAGATTACAGGTGGGGATTTTTCCCTTCATTTTCCATCGGTTGGATGCTCTCGGAAGAACCTTTCATTAAAGACAAAATAAATTGGCTGAATTCTCTGAAAGTCCGTACCTCTTGGGGGCAATTAGGTAATGAAAGAATCGGGAATTACCCTTATCAGTCCACAATAGGATTCACAAATGACATATTGCTTTACAAAGGAAATGAAGTAGTTGCAGCTCAAGCCGCTGGAGTATATAAATATGCCATTCACGATATTTCATGGGAAACTACCTCATCTTTGGATTTTGGAATAGATGCTACTCTTTTTAAAGGAAGACTCAGATTTTCGGGTGATATTTATAAAAAAGAGACTAAGGACATGCTTCTTGCTTTGCAGATTCCTATCTATGTCGGTTTGGAGAATCCCGATCAAAATACTGGGAAAATGCACACTAATGGTTGGGAAATAGAATTAGGTTGGAATGATCATATATCTGACATTAACTATTCCGCAAGTTTTAACAATATATCGTTAAAAACTTAAAAACTGTATAATTTTCAATTCATTACAACAACAATAGCCCGTTCCGGGGTGTCTGGAACACCCGTCGAACGAC
>ONBM01000017.1 GCA_900316045.1 uncultured Bacteroidales bacterium
GGAAATCCAGCTGAAGCGCCGTGAAATGGCGTTTCCGTGGATTTCTGTCGGAGGAAATTACGGGATGCGGCGGAACCATGGGAGGGAAATCCAGCTGAACCGCCGTGAAATGGCGTTTTCATGGATTTCTGTCAGCGGAAATGGCGGGATGCGGCGGAACCATGGGAGGGAAATCCAGCTGAACCACCGTAGAATGATGTTTTCGTGGATTTATGTCGGGTGGTGAGGGGGAATGTGGCAGAATATGGGGAGGGAAATCCAGCTGAAGCGCCGTGAAATGGCGTTTCCGTGGATTTCTGTCGGAGGAAATGGCGGGAGGCGGAGGAACTGTGGGAGGGAAATCCAGCTGAAGCGCCGTGAAATGGCGTTTCCGTGGATTTCTGTCGGAGGAAATTACGGGATGCGGCGGAACCATGGGAGGGAAATCCAGCTCCAGTTGAAATGCCGTGGAATGATGTTTTTGTGGATTTCTCTAGGCGGAAATGGCGGGAGGCGGAGGAACTGGGGGCGATACGCCCCTGTTCATCCTGAACTCGATTCAGAATCTGTTGTTCGCAGGAATAGATTCCGGGTCAAGCCCGGATAGACAGGAGAAAAAGCCCGGAATGCCAGGGAAGGGGAAGGATGACAAGAGGGCCAGGCCCGGATGACAGGAGGTAATCAGGATGGCAAAGAGGCATGAAATATTTCTTCTGATTATCAGCCACTTACGGAGGCACCTCTTACCACCTTGTGGGATTGAATGAGCTGCGAGTGAGAAGTGCACTGCTGCTAACCTGCCAGCGTTGCACTTCTATCTTGAATCTTCAGTGACAATCGCCTTGCAATACGGAAGTGCCGCGGGGCAGTTTTGATTGTAAGATGCGAGAGAATAATCACCCGAAGATTTCGCGGAGGATGGCAAGGGATCGGATATTGAGACTGGTTTCGGTGTGGTAGGAAATGTAGCGGATGATGGCTTCTGCGATTTCGTTGCGATCTGCGCCGCGGAGTGGCTGCAAGAGTGCTTTTGCGAGTCCGACCGAGGAACCTTGGGAATCGTCATGCGAGAAAGAAGGTTGGGAAAGCCTGTCCTGAAACGGAGAAGATTGGGGAAGCCCGTCCTGAAACGAAGAAGATTGGGAAAGCCTGTCCTGAAACGGAGAAGATTGGGGAAGCCCGTCCTGAAACGAAGAAGATTGGGAAAGCCTGTCCTGAAACGGAGAAGATTGGGAAAGCCTGTCCTGAAACGAGGCCGATTGGGAGTTTCCGTCCCGGGAAGAGAATCCTTGGGAATCTCGGTAATAATTCCGCAGCAGGGCTTCGATGTTGCTGAGCTGGGTGCCGGCGAAAGGAGCTAAGCCGGGAAGAGAGGGGCTGAAGCCGAGGGCAGAACATAGGTCCAGCAGGAACAGCAGATGAAAATTGGAAAAGTCACTTTTTAAAGCATCCAGAGTCAGGATTTCTTGTTTCAGCCAAGAAGCCAGGCCACCCTCATTGGTGTCTTCCAGAATGGCTCTGTAAAGAACCTCGCTCATGAAAACCGTCATGGTGTTCTTGCGGATATCTCCTCGGATGCCATTCAGCGGTGAAAGGCAAACAAAATTCGAGGCCCTCCAAAGCTGCGACTTCGGGTTTTCGGAAATCTCAGCCTCCAGGATATTCATAGGAAGGAAAAGCGCCATGGAACTCTTAGCGCCGGCTCGCACCAGAAACCCACGCCTGCCATATTCATTGCTGAGAGTATGGAGGATTATGGTGTTTTCACCGAACTTGGTGTGATTCAGGACTATAAGCTCTGCCTTGGTATTCATTGCC
This sequence comes from uncultured Bacteroidales bacterium, assembly GCA_900316045.1. Classification (GTDB taxonomy): domain Bacteria; phylum Bacteroidota; class Bacteroidia; order Bacteroidales; family UBA932; genus Cryptobacteroides. The sequence continues at coordinate 1,798 of ONBM01000017.1, forward strand.
CGCTAATATAGTAAAATGAAACCCTTTGGCAAAGAGTTCTGGAATATGCTGACATAGCGACCTTGTTGGGGTTGGACGGCGGAATCATGCACCTGCACGTGGTTTTGAATATGCTGACATAGCGACCATGCTGGGGTTGGACGGCGGAATCATGCACCTGCTATGCTGACATAGCGACCATGCTGGGGTTGGACGGCGGAATCATGCACTTGCACGTGGTTCTGGAATATGCTGACATAGCGACCTTGTTGGGGTTGGACGGCGGAATCATGCACTTGCACGTGGTTTTGAATATGCTGACGCAGCGGCTATGGCCTACCTAAAGGTGGCGAGGTAGCCAGCCATCGCCCGCAAGGCCTTGCCTCGATGCGAGATGGCATTCTTCTGCTCTTCCGTGATGTCAGCAAGGGTGCGGTCCGGATATTCGTCCGGAATGAATATGGGATCGTAGCCGAATCCGCCATGGCCGCTCTTCGAACGAGCTATGGCGCCGTTCAGAATGCCTTCGAATTGTCGCACCTTCCCGTCCATGATCAGCGTCACCACGCACCGGAAACGAGCCCGGCGAGAAACACCGGGAATGCGAGACTCTTGATGCGCAAGTTCCTCAAGGACTTTGCCCATGTTCTTATTGAAGTCTTTCTCGGGACCGGCGAAACGAGCAGTATATACCCCCGGAGCCCCGCCAAGAGCCTCGACTTCCAGACCTGTATCGTCCGAGAAGCAATCACAGCCCTTATGTTCGAATATATAGCGAGCTTTCTGCAAGGAATTCTCCTCCAAAGTCTTGCCGGTCTCGGGAATATCTTCCGGCAAACCAATCTCTGCCGGAGTCACTAGCGAGAAGCCCTCGCCAAGTATCTCGGAAGCCTCCCGCAGCTTCCCCATATTCCCAGTAGCGAAAACTATCTGTCTCATATCAATGAAGCGCCACCAGAGGCGCATCAGCTTATTAGAATGAAATCAGAGGCTTGGTAAGGGCATCGCGAAGCTCGTCGTCGTAGCGAATGCGAATCTTGATGCCAGCCTCCTGGTAATAGTAGCGAACTGCGATCTCCTCCTCGATGAACGGGACGATCTCCGGCTTCTTAAGGTTCAGGAAAGTCTCTTTATCCATGTCTATCGCCTTCTGGAGCGCATCAATCTGAGCCTTCGCCCCATCCGCCAGACCGTCTTTCTGCAGCTCCTTCTTCATCTGGTCGAAATATGTCTGAGCCGAAGACCTGTAATCGAACTTCTTATCCTTGGCGAAAGCCACGAAGTCGGCATATTCCTTATCGGAAAGGTAGAAATCCTCCGCCGCATTCTTATGCTCAGTGACATATTTGATGGCATATTCATTAATTATCCCATTCATTACCAATGAATACACCAGCCGGCTATATTCCTTGCTCTTTAAAGTGTCATCAGGAGTGATGCCGCCACCGTCGCGCACCGTCCGGCCATGAGCAGTCTTGAACTCATGCGTCAGCGAATCAGGAATGTGTCCTACGCTGCCATCCTCATTGCGATGAGCGTAATCTATCGCCTGCACGCAGCGGCCCGATGGAGTGTAATACTTTGCAGTCGTGACCTTCAGCTGTCCGTTGTATGGCAAAGGACGGATGCTCTGGACGAGGCCTTTCCCATAAGTCCTCTCGCCCATGATGGTAGCGCGGTCCAAGTCCTGCAGAGCTCCGGAAACTATCTCCGAAGAAGAGGCAGTGCCGGAATCCACGAGGACGATTATCGGAATTTTTGTATCCAGAGGTTCCGTAGAGGTTCTGTATTCCCGATCGGTACCCGGAGCCAAGCCCTTGCAGGAAACCACCAGAGAGCCCTTCGGAACGAACAGCGAAACGATGCTCACGGCCTCGTTCATGAGCCCGCCTCCATTCCCGCGAAGGTCCAGAACCAGCTTTTCCATGCCCTGGCCTTTAAGCTTCAGGAAGGCCTCCTTGACAGCAAGAGAGACATTCTCCGTGAATCCGCTCTGGTAGATGTATCCAGTCTTGCCATCGGAAAGCATTCCGGCATATTCCACGTCAGGAAGGTGTATCCTCTCCCTCGTGACCACCACATCCACAGTATCTTTGGAATAAACTTTCACCACCTTGAACTTCACCTGGGTGCCAGGCTTGCCGCGCATCTTCTCCGAACTCTGCTGGCTCGTAAGCCCATGGGTGGAAAGCCCGTCGATGGTCATGATCTCATCCCCGCAACGCAGGCCTGCCTTGACAGCGGGAGAACCAGCATACGGCTCATTGATGATCACGTTCCCATTCACATCAGGCTTAAAAATCACTGCCCCGATGCCGCCGTAGGTCTTGTTGATCATCATCTGCAAATCTTCGTTCTCCTCTTCCGGGATGTAGACCGTGTAAGGATCCAGGCTGCTGAGCATGGCGTCAATGCCAGCCCTTTCTATCCTATCCACAGGCAGAGTGTCCACATAAGAGCGGCTAAGCTCCTGCAAAACAGCGTTCTGAATTTCCGTCCACTTGCCCAGCTTGAAATTCTGCGACTGGGCGAAAACAGTTGCGCCGATCAGCAAGGCAGCCGACGCAGTCAATAAATATCTTGCTTTCATTTCTTTCTCTTTTTGTAAGATGCTCTTGAGCGTGCCTTCGGAGAATTCCCGGAAGGCGCTACCGTAACGGAATCACCATCTGGGCCAAGAGCAGCAGTCCCACCTTTGGCGGCTGCATCATCGACGAGCTCGTAATCGAGGAGACGCTGCTCCAGATTAGTGGCTTTGACACGAATCTTCACAGGGTCACCTAGGCGGTATATCTTGTGAGTGCGCTTGCCGGCCAATTGATATTTTTCTTCATCAAATTCGTAGAAATCTGACTTGATGTCCCGAAGAGCGACCATTCCCTCGATCATAGTAGGCTCTATCTCCACGTACATTCCCCAGTCAGTGAGCCCTGAAATGATTCCGCTGTACTCACGGCCAACCTTGTCCTGCATGAATTCTATGAGCTTGTACTTTGTGCTGTCACGCTCTGCATTCGCGGCGATTTGCTCGCGCTCCGAAGCATGCTGGCACTGCTGTTCGTAATATTCCTTGCTCTGGCTTTCCGCATTGTCAAGATACATCGCCAGCAGCCTGTGCACCATCGTGTCAGGGTAGCGCCTGATAGGAGAGGTGAAATGAGTGTAGAACTTGAAATTCAGGCCGTAGTGGCCGATGTTGTCAGTTGAATATATCGCCTTCGCCATGGAGCGTAAAGCCAGCATCTGGAATGCATCGCACTCTGGCTTGCCTTTCGACTCCGCCAGCAAGGCATTCAGGGACTTGGCGATGTCCCTGCCGTTGTCCGTGGCTCCTAATTTATAGCCGAAGCTGTGGGCGAACTCGCCCAACCCTGCGATTTTCTCCGAATTCGGCTCTCCGTGAATACGATAGACGAATGTCTTCGCATTCTTGTCCTGCCTGCCATCGAAACGCCCGCTAGTGGCGATGTACTCGGCCACCGAACGGTTCGCTAGCAGCATATATTCCTCAATCAGCCAGTTGGCCTCTTTCGTTATCACCTCATGCACGTCGACAGGCCTCCCTGCCGCATCCACCACCACTTTCATCTCTGGCCTCTCGAAGCTGATGGCGCCAGAATCGAATCGACGCTTGCGAAGAATGGCGGCCACGGACCATAGATCCAGGATAGCTTCTTTTATCTCTAGCGGAATCACGCAGCCCTCATATATTCCTTGACCCATGGCAGCCTCTCCCCTCGCCGCAGCCTTCCTCTCCTCTTCTTCCATTCGAGCAGCAGCCTCAGGAGTGTGATCCAGCACGGGATCCGCTACAGGCACGGTTTTTCCATCTGTGCCACCTCGCAGCTCCATATTCATTGACTCCCGTCCATTATCGATAATTTGCTGGGCAGTCTCGTAAGCAAACCGGTAGTCCGAGCGAATCACTGTCCTGCCGAACCAGCGGCTAACGACCTCTGCCTTAGGAGTTAACTCGAAGACAGCAGAGAAGGTGAGCTTGTCCTCATTCGGACGAAGCGAACACATTCTGTTCGAGAGCTTCTCCGGCAGCATTGGAACGGTCCTGTCCACCAGATAAACAGAAGTGCCACGTTCCTGAGCCTCCTTGTCCAAGATTGAGCCTGGCCTTACGTAATATGACACGTCGGCGATATGCACGCCGATCTCGTAATTGCCGTCAGACAGCTTCTTGAAAGATATGGCATCATCGAAATCTTTGGCATCAGCTGGGTCGATAGTGAACGTAAGAGTGTCGCGGAAATCCCGCCGGCCCTGAAGATCTTTCTCTGTGATCTTATCTGAAATAGCCTCTGCAGCCTTTTCCACCTCTGGCTCAAACCTGTACGGCAGGCCGTATTCAGCGAGAATCGCATGCATCTCGGTGTCATTTGCTCCCGGCTCTCCCAACACATCCACGATGTGGCCGCTAGGATTGGTCTCTCCCCTATCCCATTTGTCTATCACGACCGCCACCTTCATGCCTTTCTTGGCTTCCTTAGGCAGCGTGGCGAAATCTACCTTGATGTCGTAAGGCATCACCCTGGACTGCATCAGCACCCACGCCTGCGCCCCGATGGTGTGCAATATTCCCACGAAAGGCTTCTTGCTGCGCTCCACAATCTCGACAACCTCTCCCTCACGCCTCTTGCTCTGGGGATCCCTGCCTTTTCCCGCAGGCTTCTCTCTGGTTACGGCGACTTTAACTATATCGCCGTTCAATGCACCCCTTGTCTTGGAAGCCTTCACGAACACATCATTGTCCGGCTCTTCCGGCACCTCGACGAACGCATAGCCTTCCCTCGTCATGCTCACCGTGCCTTGAACCACAGGATATTTCTTGCTACTGCTAGCCCTGCGGTCACCGAATTGTCTGTCACGGCTTTTTTTCAGAGCCTGCCTGCCGTCTTTTCCTCCATGACGGCGCTTGTTTTCTTTTCGCATAAATTATTCTGTTACCCTTAAAAAATCGGACAAAGGTACGAAATTTCATCTGAATGAATACGATAAATAACTATCTTTGTGCGATATGAATAAAAAATAGCGCCAAGAATATGCCAAACATTCACAACGACGAAAGAATTGTGCTCACCCTGGATGCAGGAGGCACGAATATGGTTTTTGGAGCCATGAAAGGTGGCTCTTTCATTGGAGAGACAATCACTCAGCCATCGAATGCGCAAGACCTTGCGCTCTGCCTGAACGGAATGGTTGAAGGATTTAAGAGGGTAATAGCAAACCTGGGAGACCAGAAGCCGGTCGCCATTAGCTTTTGCTTCCCAGGGCCAGCTGACTATCCTCACGGAATAATCGGAGGCTTCCTGCCGAATTTCCCTTCTTTCAGGGACGGAGTGGCTCTGGGGCCATTTCTCCAGCGCCAGTTCGGGATTCCTGTGTACATCAACAACGATGGCGACCTTTATGCATACGGCGAATCGATAGGTGGCGCTTTGCCGGAAGTGAACGAGAGGCTGGCAAAGGCAGGGAGCGCCAAACGCTACCAAAACCTCATCGGATACACCCTGGGCACGGGCCTGGGAATAGGAATAGTCGTGAACGGACAGTTGAACAGAGGGGACAACTCCTGCGTGGAGACCTTCTGCCTGAAACATCCTGACTGGCCAGACATAATGCTGGAAGATGGTGCTTCCATAAGAGCCGTGAAGAGAGTCTATGGCGAGCTTTCGGGAAACATGAATCATGGGCTCGACCCAAAGGAAATAGGAGCGATAGCTAAAGGAGAGATGCCAGGCGACAAGAATGCCGCCATCGGAGCTTTCGAGAAATGCGGAGAAGTCATCGGGGACGCAATGGCCACGGCAGTGACTTTGACGGACGGCCTGATAGTGATTGGCGGCGGGGTCATGCACAACAGGGATTTCATCATGCCGGGTATATTGAAAGTGATGCGTTCCAAGATGCATCAGCTGACTGGCGAAGAGCTGAACAGGGTGCAAATGAAAGTCTATGACCTGGATGATGATGCCGAGTTCCAGCAGTTCGCAAAGGGTGACGCTCGCAAAATCAAGGTCTATGGCTCTGAAGAGGAAGTAACCTACGACCCGCAGAAACGCACTGGAGTGATGTGCTCTAAGATAGGAGCGAGCAAGGCCATTTCCCTCGGTGCCTACGCCTTTGCTCTTGAACAGTTAGAAAAATAAAAGCCTAGAAATATAAAACGAATATGTACCCTCTTAAATTTGAACCTTTCCTGAGAACCATGGTCTGGGGCGGAGAGAAAATCGCCCCTTTCAAAGGCATCAAGACTAACCAAGAAAAGATTGGCGAGAGCTGGGAAATTTCCGGCGTGGAAGGGCATGTCTCCACAATAACAAACGGGCCTCTCAAAGGCAGAAGCCTTCAGGAAGTGATTCATGAATATGGCGCCGAGCTCGTTGGGAGCAAAGTCCGGCAGAAGTTCGGCGATGAATTCCCTCTGTTAATAAAGTTCATCGATGCGAAAGAAGATCTCTCCATACAAGTTCACCCGAATGATGAGCTTGCGGCGAAAACCCACCCAGGAATGCTTGGAAAGACGGAAATGTGGTATGTCATCGGAGCTGACGAGGGAGCCGCCCTACTGAGCGGGCTCACGAAGGAAATAACACCTGATGAATACGAGGAAAGGGTCCGGAACCACACCATAACAGACGTGCTAGCCAGGCACGAGATTAAGCCCGGCAATGTTTTCTATCTGCCAGCAGGGCGAATCCATGCAATCTGCAAAGGCGCTTTCGTTGCCGAGATTCAGGAAACCTCAGACCTGACCTACAGGATTTACGACTACGGAAGGCTGGGCCTTGACGGAAAGCCTCGCGAGCTGCACATCGAGCAGGCCAAGGAAGCCATTGACTATAAGGTTTATCCTTCCTACGAAACAAAATATTCAGAAATCATCAACGCCGAAACGCCACTTGTGAAATGCAGCCACTTCACCACGAACCTCTATGACCTGGATGAAGGATTCGAAAAAGATCTTTCTTCCCTGGACTGCTTCTTCATCGTAATCTGCGTCAAAGGCTCCGGAAAAATCATTGATATTGAAGCAGATGGCAGCATTCACGAAGAACTGGTGCGTCAAGGTCAGACGGTGCTCATTCCGGCAAGCTCTAATCGCCTGCGCCTGGAACCAGACAAGGGCTCTCGCATGACATGCCTTGGAAGTTTCACGGAATGATCGTAATATTTTCTTAATGGTCGTGCAAGATTCCTGAAAGGGCGCATTTAGTTTCATTGCGAGATAACATTAATCACGTATTATCATGAAAAACTACATCAAATGCATTATGGTCTGCCTGTTTGCAGCCTTTTCACTAATGTCATGCAATGACGACAACAATGACCGCGACCTGACTCCAGAGGAAATCAATTCCATCATCAACGGGTTCAATGGATACTACCAAGGGAAATTGATATCTGCTACCGACTACAATGCCGATACTCAAAAATTCCTTCAGCAGGACACCATCATGACAGAAGCGGCCTTCGGACTGGACACTACGGTGACATTCTCCGGTTTCCCGGTAACGTACCTCGCCAAGAAAATAAAAAGCGATGGCAATGCCGAGCTGAAGGAAGCCTTGGAGGCTGCCGACATAGTCAATGCCAGCGGGAAATTCGTTCCCAGGCTAGTGAATCCGCTGAGCGTCCTGATCAACTATGTGACTTTCCCTCTGGAATATGGCGGGAAGCAGCATAGCGTGACGATATCGTTCCTGCAATATTACTCATTCGCGCAATTCTACTCTTCCAAAGTCGTGATGCAATTGCTACCTGCCGCCGTTTACGTGGATGGCAATCTTGCAGAAGACATATTGCAGAGTTCGCAGGCCGTAGACCTGGCATATTCTTTTAATCAGGTTTAAATGTTATCTTTGCTTCGTTAAAAGCAAAGATATGATAAAAAACATTGCTCTTGTGGCTCACGACTCCAGGAAAGATGAACTCGTGAGCTGGGTGAAGTACAATGCAGGCTCGCTTAGCGAGTGCAACCTCTACTGCACCGGTACTACGGGAAGGCTTGTGAGGGAGGCTCTCGCCGCTCTTCGCGGCGAGGACATTCCGCCCGTAATATGCCTTCTGAGCGGTCCTCTTGGCGGGGATTTCGAGATTGGCGCCATGATTGCGGAGGGCAAGATAGACATGCTCGTCTTCTTCTGCGACAACCTGATAATGCAGGGGCACCAGAACGATGTGATGGGGCTCACCCGACTGGCATCGCTTTATAATATTCCTTTTGCCACGAACAGAAGCACGGCGGATTTCATAATATCCTCGCCGCTGTACAAAAGCAGGGATTACCAGAGAATCATCCCACCCTGCATCGAATCTTACAAAAACAGAAAACTCAAATAATCATGTATAAATTCATTCAGGACGGCGATAAATACATCATTAGCATAGACAACCATCAGGAAATCATGTCCGCCCTGGCCGCATTCTGCCAGGAGCAAGGGATACTAGCCGGGGAGGTTTATGGCATCGGAGCCGTAAATAAAGCGACGCTGCGTTTCTTGAACCCAGTGACAAAGAAATACGTGGACAAGACTTTCGAGGAGCAGATGGAAGCTTCCAGCCTGGTCGGGAATATTTCCGAGAAGGACGGCAAGGTTTACCTTCACGTACATGCCAATTTCGGAAGGGCGGACTACACTGTCGTAGGAGGCCATCTTCTCAGCGCCACCTTGAACGGAGCCTGCGAGCTGGTGGTGACACGTTTTCATTGCAAGATTGACCGTCAATTCGATGATGAGACCGGCCTGAACTTGTATAAGTTTGATTAGACCTTTCCCCTTGACGAACATAAACATAATCGAATGCCATCTCGCCGAAGTCCGAAGCCACTTGGAAGCCTTCGGTGAGACATTCATAGTCTGCGACCGGAACGTCAGCGGAATATGCCAGAAGCTGGGCGTGGCGACGAAGGGCATTCTGGAAATCGAGGCTGCCGAAGACAAGAAGGTTTTCGACACGGTTCTGGGAATATGCCGCTGGCTGTTTGGGCAGGGCGCTGACAGGAAAGCTTTCGTGCTGGGCATTGGAGGTGGCATCACCACTGACATAACTGGCTTCGCGGCATCCATCTACAAGAGAGGCGTGCGGTTCGGTTTCCTTCCTACCACGCTACTTTCGCAAGTGGATGCGGCAATCGGCGGCAAAAACGGGGTGAACCTGGATTCGTACAAGAACATGCTGGGGGTCATCCGCCAGCCGGAAATGACGTTCATCTGCCCAGAGGTGCTCGAAACTCTGTCAGATAAAGAAATCACGAGCGGAGCCGCCGAACTGCTCAAGACATTCATCATCAGAAACAAAGATGGGAATTACGAAAAGGCAGTGCAGGCACTGTCACGCTGGGCGAAAAGCGACTCCGAGAGAAATCCCGATTTGGGAAATCTGATAGGCGCGGCAGCCAAAATCAAGGCCGACATCGCCGGCAAAGATCCAAACGAACATGGAGAACGCCGCCTGCTGAACCTAGGACACACTTTCGCCCATGCAATAGAGAAAAATTCTAATGAGAGCATTGCCCACGGCCATGCTGTCGCGATTGGGATAATTCTGGCAGCTCATCTGGCCGAATCGCTAGGGCTTGCAGAAGGTGGGCTTTCAAGCAGGCTTGAGAGGGATTTCAAGTCTTGCGGATTGCCGACCGAGTGCCCATTCACAGTGGATGCCCTTGCGGACGCAATGAGAAAGGACAAGAAAGCCGACGGGTGCATAATCCATTTCGTCCTGCCGTTAGCAATAGGTAGAGTGGAAATTCGTGACCTCAGCGTGGAGGCCGCAGTCGGGGCCCTGAATAAGAAATAAACTGGCATCGTTCAGATAAATTAATATAACATATTCATAAATAATGATTTGCGTCAGCATCCAGCACCATGGTCTCCAAGACATCCAATGTCTCCTTGAAGGCAGCAACCCGGCCATTCAGATGGCCGAAATCCGTCTTGACCGCTGCGACCTTTCTTCAGATGACATTGCGTCGCTTTTCATGGCTGACACTCCCCTTGTCGCAACATGCAGGGTAGCCGGAGACGGTTCCGGCACCTGGGAAGAGGCTGAGGAAAAGCTCGCTGCGGCAATAAAAAATGGGGCGGCGTTCGTAGACGTGGAGATTGAAGCCCCAAAGGAGATGGGCAAGCGACTGCGCAAATTGTGCAATGAATATGGCACTACGATGATTCGCTCTTGCCATTTCTTTGATGGCACGCCTGATGGCGAGGAGCTGACTATCATTTTGGAAAAATGCAAGCGCTACGGAGGCGAGATAGCGAAAATTGTCGCTAAAGCCAATTCGGAAGAAGATTCCGAACGACTTATGTCACTTTATAACTGGGTCGGCCCAGGGGAACTGATTGCCTTTGCGATGGGTGCAAATGGCAGGGATTCCAGAATGGGCTGCTTGCGTTATGGGGCGCCTTTCACATATGCGGCGCTTTCTGAAAATGAGGCTGCGGCAGATGGGCAGTGGGCATATTCAGAAATGCTTTCTGCTTTGTACGGTTCCAGGAAGCCTTTCGGCTATACTTCAGAAGACCTTCCGCTCGCAATGCCTGCATCCAAGAGTTTTGCGCAAAGAGCGATCATCGCAGCCGCTCTGGCAGAAGGCACATCTCATATTAATGGATATTCTCCTTGCGGGGACAGCGAGGCAGCGCTGAATGTCGCACAAAAATTAGGGTCCGCCGTTGAACGCAATGGCAATAAGCTAAGCATCAAAGGAATAGGAGGATACGACAGGCAAGCGGAAGGCAGCATATTCGTAAATGAATCTGGCCTGCTCACTCGTCTCATGATTCCCATTTCCGCTGCCATTTTCAATGAGAACGTTGAAATCAATGGGGCTGGAACGCTGTTGAAGCGTCCTTTGAAAGGAGCTGCTGAAATCATGGCTCCATTCGGAGTGCTGCTCTCTCCCCTCTCTGGTGCGAAGGGCGACCTGAAAGTGCCTCTGGCGGTCAAAGGTTCCCTGTTGCCTGGAAAAGCTGATATTTCCGGAATAGACGGCTCGCAACTGATTTCCGGGCTGCTAATGGCTCTCCCGCTTTGCAAGGCAGATTCGGAAGTTCATGTGCGCGACCCTAAGAGCATCCCGTACATGTTCATCACTCTGGACGTGCTGAAGAAGTTCGGAATCCACATCAGCAGCGAGATGGAAGGAGACGAAGAATTCGCTGAAACTAAGGACTGGGCGCATTGCACTGGCATAACTTTCAAGATAAAAGGCGGGCAGCGCTATAAAGCAGCCGACTTTTCCATCGAAGGCGACTGGAGCGCCGCCGCAAATTTTCTTGTAGCAGGCGCCCTGTTCGGTAAGGCCTCCTTGAGTGGTCTGGACATGCATTCCCTGCAAGCTGACATTTCCATAATCGATATACTAACAGAAGCTGGGGCTAGGCTTTCTGAGACGGAAGAGCGTGAGGCAGATGAAGACCAGGAGACAACGGCTGCATTAACGGTGCAGAAGACTCCCCTGCGGGCTTTCAGCACAGACCTCAACAACTGCCCGGACCTCTTCCCGATAGTCGCTATTCTCGCGGCTTTGTGCAACGGCAGGAGCACCATCTTCGGTTTCAAACGATTAGCTAGCAAAGAAAGCGACCGAGGCGAGGCTATTCTGAAAACATTGCATCAGATGGGAGTGGAAGCAGAGTCCTTTGGTGACAGAATGACCATATTCGGATACTCACTAGAATACCGCCTGACTAACGATTGCCTTCTGCTAGGCGGGAAATATTCTTCATTCCACGACCACAGGATGGCGATGGCTCTGAAAGTCGCTTCCCTAGCCGCTGACTCTCCTATCGAAATAGATGACGCCGATTGCATCGCCAAGTCCTTCCCAGCCTTTCTTGAAACTTGGGAGCAGGCTCAATAGATTCTTTTTCCGACACTTTACGACTGAATTAACAAGAATACTCTGCTAAAATTCTTAAATTTGCAGGTTGTATCGTAAAATTATGCCACAAGTATTTACAATCAGCCTGAAGAGCATCGAAGACTGCCTGTTCAATGGCAAGATAATAGACCTTTCCGAGCTGCCTATGGATAAAGTTCAGGAATGCTACGATTTCCTGAAAGATTTCGCCGCAAAGAAAATAATTTACGGCATCAACACTGGATTCGGTCCGATGGCGCAATGGCGAGTGGACGACAAATATCTCACCGACCTTCAATACAACATAATCAGAAGCCATTCCACAGGAGCCGGAGAGCCTCTGCCAGATATTTATGTTAAAGCCTCAATGATAGCCCGCCTGGGGACGTTTCTCCAGGCTCGCTCCGGAGTGCATCCAGATCTCGTGAGACTGCTCGTCGAGATGATTAACAGGGGCATATATCCTTTCATCCCGCAGCATGGGAGCGTTGGCGCTAGCGGAGATCTTGTGCAGCTCGCCCACATGGCCCTGTGCATGATCGGAGAAGGCAGAGTCCACTATCATGGCGAGTGGAGGCCATCAGCCGAAGTGCTGGCAGAAAACGGTCTGGAGCCATTCCGGATACATATCCGAGAAGGCCTTTCCATTTCCAATGGCACCTCTTTCATGACGGGAATCGGCCTGGTAAACCAGCACTACGCAGACATCCTGCTGGACTGGGCCACGCTGGCATCCGTGATGATGAACGAAATAGCATCTTCGTTTGACGACCTGATGTCCGAAGAACTGAACGAAGTGCGCAGGCATGAAGGCCAGCAGGTCATCGCTGCCAGAATGCGCAGGCTCGCCAAAGGCAGCCGCTGCCTTGAGAAACGCGAGCATGAACTCTATGACGGCGGGCACGAGGACACAAGAACATTCAATCACAAAGTGCAGGCGTACTATTCATTAAGGTGCGCGCCGCAAATTCTGGGGCCGGTTTACGAAACCTACGCCAATGCCAGCAGGGTGCTTGAAGAGGAAGTGAATTCAGCCTGCGACAACCCTATCGTAGACCCTGTTTCCAAAAATGTCTATCATGGAGGCAATTTCCACGGGGATTATATTTCTCTTGAGGAAGACAAGGTGAAGATAGCCACCGTGCGACTGGCGATGACGGCGGAAAGGCAGCTCAATTATTTGTTCCACGACCGCATAAACGGCATCCTTCCTCCATTCCTGAATATGGGGACGCTCGGGCTGAATTACGGCATGCAGGCCTGCCAGTTCACGGCCACATCCACGACCGCCGAGTGCCAGACGCTCGCCATGCCGAACTACGTGCACAGCATCCCGAACAATAATGACAATCAGGACATCGTGAGCATGGGCACGAACTCAGCCTTGCTGACTAAAAGAGTGATAGACAATGCCTACCAAGTGTTTTCCATTCATTTCATTGCCCTTGCGCAGGCGGTGGACTGCCTCTCTTTAGCTGACAAACTGGCCCCGACCAGCAAGAAGATATATTCCGAGATCAGGGACATAGCTCCGAAGTTCGTGGAAGACAGGCCTTTCTACGAGCAGATAGCGAAGGTCGAGGAATACCTCAGGGAAAAACCTTTAGCGCTTGACTGAATATGAAACTTTTCCCAGAACTTGAAAAGAGATACTCCGAAGACCAGTATTCCACTCGCGAGTCGCAGCGGATGGCTGAATTCATAGCTTTCGGACCAGTGGTGTTCCAAGCTACCAGACTGATGCTTGAATATGGCATATTGCAGCTCCTGAGGGACAACGACGAAGGGTTGACTCAGGCTGAGATATCAGAGAAGCTGAACCTGAGGCCGTACATCGTAAAATGCCTCACGGAGGCTTCGCTCTGCATCGGCACCATATTGACAAGTCCCGAGACCGACAAGCTGAGGATTTCCAAAATCGGGTGGTTCCTCCTGACCGACCCTGCCGCAAAGGTGAATTTCGACTTCAACAACGATGTGAATTACAGGGGTTTCTTCTACTTGGACGAGTCTTTCAGGAATGGGAAGCCTGAAGGGCTGAAGACGCTAGGTAACTGGGATACGATTTACGAGGGCCTTTCAACCTTGCCAGAGCCTGCTCGCAAAAGCTGGTTCGCTTTCGACCATTTCTATTCCAGCGAAGCATTCGACCTGGCACTGAAAGTAATATTCGACAGACCTGTGAGGAGCCTTCTCGACATTGGCGGCAACACAGGGAAATGGGCGTTGAAGTGCGTAAAGCAAGACCCTGGCGTGGAAGTCACCATTCTGGACCTGCCGCAGCAGATTGACTTGATGCGAGAAGCAACAGCTGGAAAGGTGGGGGCAGAGAGAATCAAAGGGCTGGAAATGAATATATTATCCGACGAGGATATCCCTTCTTCCAATGAATATGACGTAGTCTGGATGAGCCAGTTCCTGGACTGCTTCTCTCCAGAGGAGATCGTGAACATCTTGAAGAAGGCTTCAGCCGTCATGGGCGCAGACTCAAGGCTTTGCATAATGGAACTGCTTTGGGACAGGCAGAAATATGAGCCTGCGGCCTTCTGCCTGACCATGACCAGCCTCTATTTCACTGCCATGGCCAATGGAAACAGCAAGATGTACTATTCCCAAGACTTAATCGCCCTCATCGGGAAAGCAGGGCTCAGGATAGAGAAAATCGTTGACGGGATAGGCCAGGGGCACAATATATTAATATGTAGAAAATGAATCAGCTATGAATAGACAGGAGATAAAGGCTAAGGTAGATGCTTTCCTCGTTGGGGAATTAGAGATAGATGAGGCGAAGATAAGCGATGATGCTCTTCTGAAGAAAGATCTGGGAATAGACAGCCTGGATCTGGTGGATATCATCGTCCTGATTAAGAATGAGTTCGGGGTGAAAGTGGAAGCTTCTGACCTCGGCAGGCTCCAGACTCTCGGGAACTTGTACGATTTCATCAAGCAGAAAATTCAGGCCTAGATAATGGAGCAGACAGCGCAAAGACAGTGGCAAGGAAAGACGGACGGCGCACCGTGGATGCACAGAGCATTGATTTCAATGTTCAAAGTCGTTCCGCTTCCCGTCATGTACTTTTTCATGTCTTTCGCCATTCCATATTACTTAATCGCTCATGGAAAGGCCCGCAAGGCCATTTATCATTATTTCAGGAAACATCTTGGATATTCGCCGCTGGCAGCCTCGCTGCATACGATAGCAAACCACTACGTATTCGGAGCCATAGTCATGGATAAATTCGCCTCGTACGCTGGAGTGAAATTCAAGGTCGAGGTCGAGAACATGAATATATTCAAGGATCTGGCTTCCTCCGACAAAGGTTTCCTGATGCTGACAGCCCATGTGGGGAATAGCGAGATTTGCGGTTACTCACTAGTGGCTCCAAAGCGAATGAACGTTCTGGCCTACGGCGGGGAGGCAGAGACGATTTCTCGGAATCGTTCCAGAGTACTTACTTCCAATAACATACGCCTTATTCCAACCGATGAGGACATGGAGTATCTGTTCGTGATTCGCAATGCTTTGGAGGACGGGGAAATCCTGAGCCTGCATGCTGACAGGGTTTTCGGTTCGAACAAGACGGTGGATGCCAATCTGTTAAGCTCGCCTGCGGAATTGCCTTTCGGTCCGTTTGCGATTTCTGTGATGGGTGACGTGCCAGCAATAACGGTGTTCGTGGTCAAGAAATCACTGCACTGCTACAAGATATTCATTGATAGAGTGAAAAGCGGCTCCGCAGATGCTTCCATTGGGGACAAGGTTGCGGTGATGGCGCAGTCCTATTGCGATAATCTGGGAAAGGTGCTTCGGAAACAGCCGGATCAGTGGTTCAATTATTACGAGTTCTGGAATGACTGAGGAACAGCTGCATAATTTCGATTTCGCCTCGGTGGATATCTCCGAGATCTTGCCGCAGCGCAGGCCATTCGTGATGGTCAGCGGACTGAAGACATTCTCGATGGAGGAGACCGTCACGTGGTTTAAGGTTGGTGGCATCAATACTTTCATGGACGGGGATCTCTTGGAAGCCGAGGGTCTGTTAGAGAATGTGGCGCAATCTTGCGCATTGCGTATCGGGTTCATCAACAAGTATATACTAAATAAACCAGTGGATATCGGCTATGTCTGCGCAGTGAAATCATTCAACGTTTTGCGGCCAGTTCACTCTGGCGAGGTGCTTGTGACGAAGATCTGCGTGACTAGCGAGTTCGGTTCGGTGCTGATGGTTGACGCTTCGGTGCATTCCGGATGCGATGAGGTTGCTAACGGCTCGATGACGATTGCCTTGGACGAGGCCAGGCCAATGAATATTCCGAATGCCGTGGTCAAGGTGGCGGACAATGTAATTTCCCCGCTTGGCGCTACGACAGCCGAAAATTACGAAGCTGTCAAGGCTGGCCGCTCCGCACTCAGGCTTTATCCGGCCACGGAAGCCCTCCCGGAGGCATATTTCGCCTCCCTGATAGACGATGAAATCATCGATGCGGAATGGAGCCGCATGGCCTCCTCCGGAAGTTATCCTGAGCGGATGAAAATGCCGCTCGGTCCGAACTTCCAGTCGGATGCCATCGGCAACGCTCCTGTCACCCTGAATTCAATTCAGGATTCATGCACACGGTTCGAAAAAAGGCTGATCCTTTCTATTGCGAAGGCGTTGAAAGGCACCGGAATCGATCCAGCGTCAGACAAAGTCATATTCATAATATCTTCTACGAAGGGCAATGTGGATCTATTAGAGCATGGTTTTGATGAAAGAGAGCCGTTGGGGGCATCCGCCGGAAAAATCGCTCGCTTCTTCGGCAATGCAATTCCTCCTATAGTAGTGTCGAACGCCTGCATATCAGGACTTTGCGCACAGATAACCGCATTGCGCTGCCTGCGTTCCGGCAAATTCGAGCACGCTATCGTAGCAGGCAGCGACATACAGAGCCGTTTCATCATCTCCGGCTTCCAATCCTTCAAGGCATTGTCGCAGGAAAATTGCCGCCCGTTCGACGCAGACCGCTGCGGACTCAACCTAGGCGAAGCCGCAGCCACCATCATTTTCAGTTACAAAAAGCCATCGGCAGATGACTGGGTACTGGAAAGCGGAGCCATTCGCAATGACGCGAATCACATCTCGGGCCCTTCCAGAACCGGCGAGGGTAGCTACAGAGCCTTGAAAGCCGCAATGGGAGATTTTCCCGCTGAAGATCTTGCGCTTGTGTCGGTTCACGGCACTTCGACTGCTTACAATGACGAAATGGAATCCATTGCCCTGACCCGCGCTGGGCTGCAGAACGTGCCGGTGAACAGTTTGAAAGGGTATTTCGGGCACACGATGGGAGCGGCTGGAATACTTGAGACCATACTCTCGATGGCATCCATCGACGACCATACTGTTCTTGGCACGAGGGGATATTCAAAAAACGGAGTCTCCTGCCCGGTGAATATTTCCCCAATGCACAGGCAAACCGAAAAACGAGCCTTCATCAAGCTCCTGTCAGGATTCGGAGGCTGCAACGCCGCGGCATTATTCATAAAGGGAGGAAGGAAATGAAAGTGCTGCGCAGAGTCGTCATCACACCGGAAAGCGTGGTTCTTGACGAAAATAAACTTATATTTGATGCGTCGGGGCTGGCTCTGATAGAGAAGCTGTACGATGAATATGTCGCTGACTATCCGAAATTCTACAAGATGGATCCGATGGCGAAGCTTGGCTTCATTGCCTCTGAGATGCTTCTGGGCAGGTTCGAAGACAGGAAGAAGGACAGGGAAGACATGGCGGTGATACTGTTCGGCAAGACGGCTTCCCTTTGCGACGACATGATGTACCAGCGGTCAATTCAGAATCTTGACGAATATTACCCCAGCCCGTCCCTGTTCGTGTACACGCTGCCGAACATAGTGACAGGGGAAATTGCCATCCGCAACAGGTACTATGGGGAGACTTCATTCTACGTTCTGGAGCATAAGGATGAGAACGTGATGGATTCCATGGTAGAGATGGCATTCCAAGACGAGGCAACTCGCTCTGTCATCGCTGGCTGGCTGGAATGCCCTGATGAAGAGCATTTTGAATGCGATTTGAAAATAATGGAGAAATAATGAATATGGAAGAATTGGTTTTGGAGATCAAGAACAAGATTATCGAGGCGCTGAACCTCAAAGGAATGTCTCCCGATGAGATTGATGAGAACGCCCCTCTTTTCAAAGAAGGGCTTGGGCTGGATTCCATCGATGCTCTGGAGCTCATGCTCTTGCTCGAGAAAAATTACGGCATAAAGCTGAAAGGTCCTGCGGAAGGAAAGGAGATATTCAAGTCGGTGAAGTGCATCGCCGACTATGTCGCTGCCCACAGGACAAAATAGTATTCTGGAGGAGCGTGCGGGGCCGTGGCGTAAGTCACTGACAGTCAATGGGGATTTGGGGCAGTTCCGCACGATCCCCTGACCGACTGGAGGAGCGTGCAGGGGCGTGGCGTAACTCGCTGATAGCCAATGGGGATTTGGGGCAGCTCCGCACGGTCATCGGTAAAGCAACGAGCGGTTGCTGAACTTGGTTATATTTATGAATATGGATGACAGGATTGCGATAACCGGTGCAGGAATCATTTCTGCGATAGGCGCTGGCAAGGAAGAGACTTTGCGCTCGCTGCTTGCCGGTCGTAGCGGCATCGGTCCTCTGCGCCATTTGCGCACGTCGCATGCTCTTCTTTGCGGAGAGGCGGGCATGTCCGATGACGAACTCAAATCCACTCTCGGAATCCCTTCCGACAAACAAATCGCCCGCACTTCCCTGCTAGGCATTTATGCCATTAGAGAGGCTCTGGGGCAGGCTTCCAATAACGACGATGAGCCTCATGACCTGGTTGCCTTGGTGTCAGGGACGACGGTGGGGGGAATGGACATAACCGAGAAACTCTTTCTAGAAGCTTTGGGAACTGGCGAAAACGGAGACATGATGCGCTCTCACACATGCGGCAGCTCCACAAGGGACATTGCCGATTATTTCGGGATATTCGATTTACTGACAACCACTTCCACGGCTTGTTCCTCGGCAGCCAATTCGCTGATTCTGGCAGCAAGGCTCATCCGTTCAGGCAGGGCGGATGTCGTGGTTGCTGGTGGGGCGGAATGCCTCACGAAATACCACCTGAACGGCTTCAATTCGCTGATGATTCTTGATTCAGAGCCTTGCAGGCCGTTCGATGCCAGCAGGGCAGGACTCAATCTCGGCGAGGGAGCCGGATTCCTGGTTCTGGAAAGCCAGGCTCATGCCCAAGCCAGAGGGACGGAACCGCTCGCTTTCCTGGATGGCTACGGCAATGCCTGCGATGCCTTCCACCAGACGGCGTCATCACCGGATGGCGACGGAGCTTACAAGGCTATGAATGAAGCGATTGCCATGGCAGGGCTGGAGCCTCGGGACATCGATTACGTGAACGCTCACGGCACTGGAACGGTGAATAATGATGAGAGCGAGAGCCGTGCGCTGAAGCGAACGTTCGGGGAGGACATGCCTCCGGTTTCTTCAACGAAGTCTTTCACTGGACACACCACGAGCGCATCGGGCGGAATAGAATCGGTGATATGCATTCTGGCTATGCTGAACGGCTTCATCCCCGCCAATCTTGGATGGAAGACCCCGTTCGAGGGAGGAATAATCCCTTACGTGGATACACCCGCAAATCCGGGTTCCGGTTGCGCATCCTCCGCTCGCAAGGTGCAGCTAGAGCATGTCCTTTGCAATTCATTCGCCTTCGGCGGCAACGATACTAGCCTATTGTTTTCAAGGATATGAGACAGAAAGCCTACATACGGGCAGCCAGCCAGATTTCCATCCAGAAGCCGCTCTGCGACGACTGGATGAGGAAGCCGTTGGAATATTCCCAAGGCTTGCATCATTGCATAGACCCGGACTGGAGCCAGTACTTCACTCCTATTCAGTCCAGGCGCATGGGCAGCCTCATGAAAAGAGCCTTAGCCACGTCATTGCAGGCAATGAGGGATTCCGGAATAGGGAACCCCGACGCCATCATGACAGGAACGGGGCTTGGCTGCGCGGAGAATACCGAGATATTCCTAGAGAAAATGTGCAAGGACGGCGAAGAAATGCTGCCTCCGACACAGTTCATGCAGTCCACCCATAACACTATTGGTTCGCTGGTGGCAATAAATATTCATTGCACTGGCTACAACTGCACATATTCACAGGACGGAATCTCATTCGAGAGTGCCTTGCTGGATGCTTTCCTGCAGTTGCAGTCTGGCGAAATCGACACCGCTCTGGTGGGTTCTCACGATGAAATCACGGACGTGGCCTACGAATTTATGCTAAAGTCTGACTGGCTGAGCCCAAAGGACATCGCTTCCGAGGGCTCGGCTGCGCTGATGCTTACATCTTCTCCCGAAAATGCCTTCTGCGAGATTGCCGACGTACAGATTTTCCGCACCCCAGTCAAAGGTACCGATGGGAAAGCAGTACGGTTGGACGAAATCGTGGACGGCTATGGCGCAGAATATGTTATGAGAAGCCCTGATTATCTGAATTTGTTCGGGAAGAACTTCTCCGTCTCTGGCCTCGCCTGCGTCGCGGGAGCGGAACTGATAGCGAATGGAAAATGTTCAGATATATTGATTGTTAATGATTTAGGAGCCGACATCGGGTTGGTGCATCTTAAGAAGCCATGTGGGAACTGATTGGACTGGCGGTAGCGCAGAGCCTGCTGCTCTCTGGCGGCCAGGTGCTGCTGAAGTTTGCCCTGGAGCAAATGGGGAAATTCGAGTGGACCTGGAGGTTCTTCGGTCATCTTCTCGTCAACTGGTGGTTCCTCGGCTGTGGTCTTTGCTATGTCGGTGGCACGGTGCTGTGGATGTATATTCTCAAGAAATTCCCTTTCAGCATGGCATACCCTATGATAAGCCTGAGCTATGTCTTCGGCATGCTCGCTGCGATATTCATATTTCACGAAAACATCCCCCTCACTCGCTGGATAGGGGTTTTCCTAATAATCAGCGGTTGCGTTTTAATTGCAAGATAATGACTATGTTAAAGAATATATTACTGGGTCTCGCCGCTCTCTTCGCCGGGGTGACATGCCTGGCGGCGGACCTCACTCCGATGAGCCCTGAAGATACGCAGAAGGCTATCCATGAGATCATCTCTGCTTGCGCCGAGATAAAGAGCCTCCAAGCCGATTTCACTCAGGAACGGAGCAATTCCATGCTGAGCGAGACTCTGATTTCCAAGGGCAAGATGTACTATCAGGAAGGCAGGCTGCGCTGGGAATATACGTCTCCGGCCGCATTTCTCTTCGTTTCAGACGGTGCCAACACTGTCCTAAAATCGGGCGATGGCATCCAGAAGATTGATGCTTCGTCGAACAGGATATACAAACGCATTGCTGGCATGATTCGGGGCAGCCTCACGGGAGAGGCGCTTTCGGGCACGGATGATTTCAGGGTTAAGATGTTCTCTGACGAGGGCAAGCATGTCGCTGAACTTGTTCCTCTGAAGCGGAATCTCCGGCAGATGTACAAGTCGGTCAGGATGCATTTCGACAAGGACTTGAAAGTCGTTCAGGTGGATCTCATCGAGAATAACGGACAGACTGTGATCCACATCTGCAACGCCCAGTATAACAAGGAGATAAATCCGGAATATTTCTCTGTCCCACAATGAAGCTTGAAGGATGTTTCTATCAGATGCTGAAAGAAGCCCAGCATCCACGCAGCATCCTGAATTCGATTCAGGATCTAAGTTTTCGCCTCCGGCTCCTCCCAGACAACGACATATTCAAAGCCCATTTCCCAAGATACCCCATCACCCCTGGCGCCATCCAAGTGAGGGTGGCGACCGAACTGCTCGAAAAAAACCTTGGCTCTCTATCGCTGCGAGGAATCTCGAACCTGAAATTCATTGCGCCCATCTATCCGAATGACGAGGTAATATATTCATTTACGAATATTAAAGCCTCTGACAGCACAGCCACTGCCACATTGGAAATTTCCGCCAATGACGGCATCCGAAGCAAAATGTTTCTTGAATATGCCATCGTCTGATTCAACATACTTGTCGCCCGCCGACTCCATGAACACCTTGAAGCGGCTCAAATGCTGCGTAATCATTCCTTGCTACGACAATGCCGGGACGGTGCGCGATGTCACTGAAAGGGCATTGAACTTCTGCTGCGACGTCATCGTGGTGGACGACGGCAGCACAGACGGTCCTGCTGCCGCTCTGCAAGGTCTTCCCGCCAAGGTCGTCAGGCATGACCGGAATCGAGGCAAGGGGCAGGCGCTGAAAACGGGATTCCGCATTGCCGCATCGCTCGGCTTCGAGCGGGCAATCACTTTGGACTCCGACGGGCAACACTATCCAGAGGACATCCAGGCATTCGCTGCCGCTCTTGACACGCACCCAGGCTCCATGCTCGTAGGATGCAGGAATTTACGTCACGAAAATATGCCAGGCGGGAACACTTTCGCGAACAGGTTCTCGAATTTCTGGTTCAAAGTCCAGACCGGCAAGAGGCTCTCTGACACCCAATGCGGCTTCCGCCTCTACCAGCTACGCAAGCTTGGCTCCATGGCTTTGCTCACGAGCCGTTATGAAGCCGAACTGGAACTGCTGGTATCCCAATGCTGGAAAGGTGTTGACATCCAGGAAATCCCCATTCAAGTCTACTATCCACCCCAGTCCCAGCGCATCACCCACTTCCGCCCATTCTGGGACTTCCTGCGCATAACCATCCTAAACATCGTCCTCTGCTTCCTCGCCCTCATCTACGGCTATCCACGCAAACTAATTAACGGAATCATAAAAACTGACCGTAGACATTAATGTCTGAGGCTTCCTGGAGAATGGATTGAGGCCCATGACGACTTCTTGCGCAAAAGAGATAGATTCTCAAATACTCCTGTTTCGCAAGTTTTAAATATTTGATTTAAAGCTCATTGAAAAGACTTGCAAACCTTTGCCAAGGCACTTCCTTTTTATATCTACGTTACCCTCTCCCTAAATCCCTCCCCTCGGGGGAGAGACTTTGCCGGGTCGAAGGCCCTCCTTAAGAGGTGTTTCGCATTAGCGAAACTAGAGTTGAATATTATTCATCGCATAAATCATAATTTCTGGGGATTGACGACCTGTCCTTTCAGGAATAACTTTGCGACGAAATGAAAAAGATCGTTCTCTTATTATTTTGTCCGGCATTTCTAGGGCAGGCTGCTTTAGCCCAGAACATTGCGACAAGTGCTTCCGACAGCGTCTACGAACATATCGGAGGCAGAAGACTCACTCTCGGCGGGTACGGCGAGGCAGCATATTCAAGAAACTTCTACAGCGACAATGTCTACAGGTACTCAAGTCCCGAAAGTTACAAGAACGAGCCTAGCCACGGCAGGTTCGACATTCCACACGCCGTTTTTTACATTAGCTACGACTTTGGCAAAGGCTGGACGCTGAGTTCCGAAATAGAATTCGAGCACACTGGAACTGGTTCTTCCACAGAGAAGGAGTTCGACGAAGGAGGAGAATGGGAGCTTGAGAACGAGAAAGGCGGAGAAGTTGAGCTGGAGCAGTTCTGGATCCAGAAGACTTTTGCATCATGGCTGAGCATAAGAGCAGGGCACATAGTCGTGCCGGTAGGGCTCGCGAATGCTCACCACGAACCACTTAACTATTTCACGGTATACAGGCCAGAAGGCGAATACACGATCCTCCCTTGCACATGGCATGACACTGGAATCAGCCTCTGGGGCAGAGCGAAGGACTGGAGATACGAATTGCAGCTGCTGGCCGGCCTCGACGGGTTCATGTTCGACAGGGAAGGCTGGATACATAATGGAGCCGGTTCTCCTTACGAATTCAAGGTCGCCAACAAATACGGTCTTGCGGCAAGGGTTGATAACTATTCGGTCAAAGGTCTAAGAATAGGAATGAGCGGATATTTCGGACGCGCCATGCACAACTCCTATCCTCATGACCTTGAAGGAGATGGCAAAAAATACGACAACGTCAAGGGCAACGTTGCCATCGGCAGCATAGATTTCACCTACGACGACCACGACTGGATCATAAGAGGCAATGCCGATTACGGCTACCTCAGCGATGCCTCGACCATCAGCTACATAAAAAGGAACCTGGCTGCGAACAATTCTCCTTACAAGAAAAATCCAGTAGGGAAAAATGCCGTAGCGGTAGGAGCCGAAGGCGGTTACGACATATTCTCTCTTTTCAACAGCAAACGCTTGGACGGCCAGAAATTCTTCGTCTTCGCTCGTTACGAATATTACAATTCCTATATTCCTGCCAAAGACCAGCAGAGGTACCCGTATACAGGGAAAATCAGAGTTGCCGGAGGAATAAACTATCACCCAATAAGGCAGATAGCGATAAAGGCAGAATTCAGCGAAAGGTTCTTCCACAAGACCTACAACAATGAGCCCTCGATAAACATAGGAATCGCCTACGAGGGATTCTTCAAATAATGAATATATACAAACAGCAAAGACAATATGAATAAAGTCGAAAAACTATTTCTGGCATCGCTGGCGGCAGCAGCCCTGACGCTTGCCTTCTCGTCCTGCAACAATGACGATGACAAAACCGATGGCATCGATAAGCAGAATGCCGAATTAGAGGCCGTTGCAAAGCAATATGTGGGCAGCACGGTCAACCTTACCTACAGCCTGCTGGCCACCGAGACACAGAAACTTTACGAAGACCTGCTTGCCTTGAAGACCAAGATGAAAGGAGGAGCTTCTGCCTCCCAGAGCGAGATTGACGACATCTGCGCAGAATTCCTCCTGGCAAGAGGCTATTACGAGGAATCCGAGGCGTTCCTCTTCGGAGCAGCCACTGACTTCGGAATCGATCCCCACATCGACACCTGGCCGCTAGACCTGCAAGGCCTAGCCGATGCGCTCAGCAACAAGACTCAGATGTCCAACCTGGACGCCGAAAACGAGGACGACGCAATCGCCTATGCCGCAGGGAAACTGGGTCAGGAACTTTTAGGCTTTCACGGAATAGAATTCGTGATATTCCGGGATGGAAAGAACCGCGAGGCATCAGCCTTCAATGGCAATGAAGGGCATGCCACATTCAAGAATACTGGCGTAACCGGACTGGAAGAAATCATCTATGCAACTGCGGTAGCTGGCGACCTTCGCGACCGCTGCTGGCAGATGGAAGTTAGCTGGAACGAGAATGCCCCTGCAGAACATGCTAAGAGAGTTGAAGACCTGGAGCTGCCTAGCCGCATACAGGGCAATGGTTACACGTACGGTCAGAACTTCCTTGCGGCAACGAAGTCAGGCTCAACATACGCCACATGGATCGCCGCCATGAGAGACCTCGTAAATGCTGGCTGCATGAATATATGCAATGAGGTCGCTAACACGAAAATAGGAAATCCATATTCGGGAGAGGATCCGAACTACATAGAATCGCCTTACTCGCAAAGGTCATTCTACGACTTCGAGGACAACATGGAAAGCATCTGGAACTGCCTGAATGGCGGACGGAGCGAATCGCGAGACACAGGGAAATCCTTGATGGCATTCGTGCAAGAGAACAATCCGTCAATGGCTTCGTCCATCAACAAGGCCTACGAGGCTGCAATCGCCGCGCTGAAAACCTGCCAGGCACTGCCAGGAGGCTTCGTCAACAACACTTCAGCGAAAGAGGTTGGCGTCGCGCAGGCAGCGATCAACGACTTGAACACCGAATTGTCAAAGCTAGACCAATGGCTTGGCACTCTATAGCATAGATTGATTTGAATCAGGAAGCCGGCTGATGCGCAATCATTGGCCGGCAATTTATGGAAAGACAAAATGAGAAAACATATTAATATACTACTGGCTGCATTGGCTGCCATCTGCGTCGCCTCCTGCAAAGATGAAGATCCCGTGAACACAGGAACGACGATAAAGGAGCATGAATATATTGGCAAAGCGACAGGTAATTTCTCGGCTGACGAATGGTATCCGGGAGGAGAGCTCGGCACCACGGACAACGTGCAATCCGGATGCTACGAAGATGAGACGCCAGCCGTGAACAACCAAGGGCTCTTCACTGCCTTCCAGAACGGAGAGGCCTCATTCGAGCGCAATTTCACTGTGGACACCAGACCGTTCAACGGCTTGGGACCGGCATATCTGAGATCCAGCTGCCTTGACTGCCATCCTGGTTACGGGCATGGGAAACGCCAGAGCAGCTATCCATCTAAATTCGGAAACGGGTATCTTTTGGCAATCTATCACCCGGCAGAACCTGGCAGCAATGACGGACCTTATATTAGCGAGGTGACAGGAATGCCTCAGACAAATGCATCGTATCCTTTCAAAACTCCTTTGGATGGTGAAAAAATAACTATCACGTGGACTCCGGTCGCAGCGATGGAGAGCGGGCTTCCGATGCAGTTCAAGGATGGCGAGACTTACGAGCTCATCTACCCGACCGTTTCCATTCCTACGGATGCATTCAACACTGACCCTCAGCCATCTAACATAGAAGTCCGCCTGGAGTCTACGATAGGAATCATCGGGACGGGAGTCATAGATGCCATCCCGCAGGACTCCATAATAGCGCAGTACAGGAAAGAGGCCCAGTTCGTCGATCTGAAC
Organism: uncultured Bacteroidales bacterium; assembly: GCA_900316045.1. Lineage (GTDB taxonomy): Bacteria > Bacteroidota > Bacteroidia > Bacteroidales > UBA932 > Cryptobacteroides. The sequence continues at coordinate 28,265 of ONBM01000017.1, forward strand.
CCAAGCTTCTGGGACAAGGCTGCAGGCGACATGGCGGCTACTGCATGGTACAGCCTTACGACACCAGGGCGCTATGCGGACGGCACTTCTACTACTGCCAGCGACAAGCTTCTCAAACGTTACACCTACGCTCTTACCAGAGCCACCCTTCAGGACGGGCCAGGAGCGAACGCAATCTGGAACATTACCAACGTGAGCAGGAGCGACCGTCATTTCCTCTACACGACGAATGCGTGGGCAAAAGCGATGAGCGAAAATAAAGAGGTCATCGCTGCAATCAAAGCCAATCCGGATAGTCCTTATTACGCCGATGGCACGGACGAAGGGATAGCCGCCGCAGTTAGAGCCCTACTCAGCCCAGGCACGGACCAGTTCGACAACGAATACCACAATTTTTCTCCAGAGATGGACGATGACACATATTACAATTTTCTAGTATGGCACAGGGGCTTGGCGATTCCCAGGGCGCGTAATCTTCAGGACAAAGACGTGCAAAGAGGCAAAGAATTATTTCTGGCGATGGGCTGCGCAGCCTGCCATAAGCCTACCTGGCATACCGGGCCGGACAATTACTGGGCGCCCGAAAGCATAGGAGGCAGGCAGCTTCCTCGTTATGCCAACCAGACTATTCATCCATATTCAGACTTCATCCAGCACAGGCTGCACATGAAGAACGACATCCACGGCTCTTGGTGCCGCACGACTCCGCTTTGGGGCAGAGGCCTTAGCTTCTCGAATACTGGCGCTGAAGACCGCCTGCACGACTGCCGCGCTCGCAACGAGGTTGAAGCCATAATGTGGCATGCCTACAGCAAGGAATCCGATGCCTACGACTCTGCCGTGCAATTCTACAATCTGCCGAAAGGGGATCGTGATGCCGTGGTCAAGTTCCTAAGATCAATCTGATTTTGAAAAGGATTGAGAAAATAATTGGCTTGGCCTATGCGGCGTTGATCCTGGCAATGGGCCTCGCGACCGTGGCCGAAAAATTCAGGGGGACGGAATTCGCATCTGCTCATTTTTACGGCTCATGGTGGTTCATCTGCCTATGGGCTGTTCTCGTCCTCGCTAGCACGATATTCATCATCAAGAGATTGAGACATTCCGCCGACAAGGTTTCCGTTATCCTGACGCATTCCTCGATGGTGGTCATTCTGGCAGGAGCCCTCATCACTCATCTAACCTCGCAAGACGGAATGGTTCATTTGCGCGAAGGAGAGACCTCGGCCACATACACCGCAATGGCGAAAGGTTCCGAAAGAACAGCATCTCTGCCATTTGAGTTAAAGCTTATCAATTTCGACGTTAAGCATAATCCGGGGACAGAAACCGCAAAGGACTATGTCTCATCGGTCGAGCTCATGGGGCGGCCCTATGAAGTTTCAATGAACCATATTCTTAAATATAAAGGATGGCGGCTCTATCAGGCCTCTTTTGACGAGGACTTGAAGGGCAGCTATCTTCGGATCACGGTAGACCCCATCGGAGTGCCAGTGACATATTCAGGATACCTCATATTCTTCATTGCCATGCTCTGGGTCCTGGTCAGCCCTAAAGGCCGCTACCGCAGAATCATACGGAAATTCATGGCTTCGGCGCTTCTGGGAACCACAGTTTTCCTGACATCTGGATTTTCGGCAGCGGCTGCGCAGCTACCAGACGGAAAAACGATTCCTGAAGGCATCGCTTCTGAAATCGGGAGGCTTCTAGTAAATCATAATGGCAGGCTCTGCGAGTTCGACGCCTATTCCCTGGATTTTCTCAGGAAGGTAAGCGGAGGCTCCGACTACGATGCACTTACGCCCTCGCAAGTGGTGGAAGGGATATTTTTCCATGCTGACAACTGGGAAGGCAAGGCTCTCATCAAAGTAAAGTCCAAAGCGCTTAGAGATGCGGTGGGGCTTCGAAAGCTTAGCTCAGTGAGTGATTTCTTCCAGAATGGGAACTACATATTAAATGAATATGTTCAAGAATATGCCGAAGGCAACAAAGACAAGCTTCATAAAGCCGCCGCAGACGTCGATGATAAACTAGTGCTGATTTCAACCCTCATTCAAGAAGGCCCTCCGTTCGCAGGAGATCGGGATTCCGTCAAGAACGCTCTCGCATATCTGTATTTCTGCATGCGCTCCGGAGACATGGAAGGGGCGGAAAGCGCGATAGGAAAAATCCGGGCTTTGCAGGAAAACATTGAGGGAAGGCCATCGGAACGCAAAATAATGGCAGAGAGGCTGTACAATGCCGTGCCTGTCCCAACGTTATTGTTCATGCTGAACCTGACTGTCGGCTTTCTCCTGCTTTTCAGCCTCATCATCAACATCATATCAAGAGGCAGCCTGCCATCCAAGGTGGAACGAATATTTTCCTACTTCCTGCTTTCCGCGAGTTTCCTTTTGCTGAGTTGCTTCATGGCGCTAAGGTGGATGATAAGCGGGAATATTCCGATGGGCAACGGTTACGAAACCATGCTGCTGCTCGCATGGCTCGTAATGTTCTTCGCGCTACTGATGATAGTCCTGACCAGGAATCCAAAATCAGTGGTGATTCCTGCCTTCGCCTTGATGGTCAGCGGATTCTTTCTGCTGGTAAGCCACATCAACCTGATGAATCCGGCGATTACGCCAAGGATGCCGGTGCTTAATTCTCCTATCCTAAGCCTGCACGTAAGCCTGGTGATGATGTCTTACGCTATGCTCTCGATAACATTCATAAGCGGCATCGCAGGCATCTGCCTGGCAGGCGAGACGAAAACCTGCGACGGCCTTGCTGACCTTTCCAGGCTGCTTCTTTACCCAGCGATAACATGCCTTGGCCTCGGAATTTTCATCGGGGCTGTCTGGGCGAACATCAGCTGGGGTACCTACTGGAGCTGGGACCCGAAAGAGACATGGGCACTGATAACATTCATGGTTTACGCCGTAGCTATTCATGACACTCCGCTCACTGGCAATGCGAAACGCTTTCACATATTCATGATTCTGGCTTTTATGAGCATAGTCATGACCTATTTCGGGGTGAACTATCTGCTAGGAGGAATGCACTCTTACGCATAAAAAAAATTCGTTATATTAAAACAAAAAAGCAATGATGAAGAAATTTACTCTTGGCATCGTGAACATGCAGCAGAAGGCATATTCAAATTCCAACAACGATAAAGAAATTCACATCCTCTCCAGCATCAATGACCCTTTGCAAGATTTCGAGCACCAGCTTTCCGCGATTCTTGATGCCTGGAGACAAGTAGCAGAGACAGAATCCGTAAAGCCAGTTTTCCAGAGGTTCTACCTGAGCGACATAGCCAATCAGGCCGAGGCGGTGCAGGATGCTATCATAGGACATGAATACCCTGCCTCCATGATTCAGCAGGCACCCGCGAACGGAACGAAAATAGCGTTATGGGCTATCTACATGACAAATGCTCAGACGAAGAAGCTTGAGGACGGGCTTTTTCAAGTCACATCCGGTTATGGCAGTTTCTACTGGTCCACATGCATGACCGCCCCCGAAGGAACACCTGAAGAACAGACTGACAAGATAATGCGCAGATATATCAGACAACTAGAAGATAACGATATGACTCTGGCTCAGAATTGCCTGCGCACATGGTTTTTCGTAAATGACATTGACAATAACTATCACGGAATGGTCGTGGCAAGGAACAAGGTGTTTTCTGAACAAGGGCTGACCACCGACACGCATTTCATCGCAAGCACAGGCATTGGCGGCAGGACTGCAAACATGCATGCACTGGTAACTATGGAAGCCTTAGCTGCATCAGGAGTCGATTCGTCGAGAATCCATTATCTCTACGCTCTCGACAGATTGAACCGGACAAGCGAATATGGCGTAAGTTTCGAGCGAGGAACGTTTATTGACATGTCTTCTTGCCGCAAGGTCTTCATCTCTGGCACGGCAAGCATAGACAACAAAGGCAGGATAGTCTTTGAGAAAGATGTTCTAGGCCAGGCGAAACGAATGATGGGCAATATCGAGGCTCTGCTGAAAGAAGGAGGATGCTGCCTAGGCGATGTTCAGGAGGCGGTGGTATATTTACGCGACCTCGCCGATTACCAAATTTTGAAAAATTTCTTCGACGTTGAATATCCGGATTTCCCTCACCTCATCGTCCTTGCTCACGTCTGCCGCCCAGGCTGGCTGATAGAGACCGAGTGCATGGCGATGAAATATAAATGAAGAATTCTTAAACAAATTTTGACATTTCAGGATTAATCTATATTTTTGCAAACCGATTGCAGGTCGACTGCGGTCGTCTCATTGAGATATGGTGTAATGGTAGCACTACAGATTCTGGCTCTGTCAGTGAGGGTTCGAATCCTTCTATCTCAACTTCAGGCACGGGCGTTTGCCGGACAACCGTCCGTGCCTTTTTGATGAAAGGCCGCAGGGGTATCAGAACCCCCTCAAATAAGGCGGGGTAGCTCAGCTGGTTAGAGCGTCGGATTCATAATCCGGAGGTCGTGGGATCATGCCCCACTCCCGCTACTACAAATTATTACTGTAATGGCTAACGCATTTCATTATTCTATCGGAAGAAAGTTCATCCAAGCAGTGAGCGGAGCATTTCTAATCATCTTCCTCGGATTGCATGTCACCATCAACTTCTTTTCCGTGATTGACAGCTTCACAGGCAGATTCGGAGACCCCGACGGCCTGTTCGCATTGGGATGCGATTTCATGTCGCTCCCAATCGTAACCATTATGGTCCCAGTCCTTGCGTTAGGCTTCATCGTTCACATAATCTATGGAATATGGATTTCTTGGAAGAACGTGCAAGCCCGCGGAGGTCTCAAACGTTATGAAGCAGGCCGCAAAGGAGCCGCCGATTCTTGGGCATCCCAGAACATGTTCGTGCTGGGAATCATAATCCTAGGCATCCTCTTCATCCATCTCACCCACTTCTGGGCAAACATGCAGCTCCAGGATTTCATGGGAGCTGAACGCGTTGACCCTTATCTCCTTCTGGTGAATTATTTCGGACGATGGTGGATTCTCCTACTCTACATCATCTGGTTCGTGGCTATCTGGTTCCACCTGACACATGGATTCTGGAGCATGTTCCACACCGTTGGATGGGATAACGGAGTCTGGTTCAAGAGGCTGAAGGTAATCGGCATAGTGGTCGCAACGCTGATTGTTCTCGCTTTCATAATAGTGGCTCTTAATGGATTTTTCCAGGCACAAGCACTAATGTAATCGAGTAATCCTTGAAGAAAATCATCTGGTCGGCCACAGAGCCGGCCTTTTTTCGTATATTTAAACCATAATTAACTAATAAACGAATGAAACAGAAGAAATTCTTGCTCCCAGAGAGCGAAATCCCCACGGCATGGTTCAATATGCAGGCAGTAATGCCCAACAAACCCTTGCCAATCTTAAATCCAGTCACCCACGAAGCGCTGAAACCACAGGACCTCTACCCTATTTTCTGCGAGGAATGCGCAAATCAGGAGCTGAATCAAAAAGATGAATGGATTCCTATTCCGGAGCCTATCAGGGAGCAATATGCCGTCTACAGATGCACTCCCCTGGTCAGAGCTTATGATTTAGAGGCCGCCCTAGGCACTCCGGCGCATATATATTTCAAGAATGAAAGCGTGTCTCCTGCGGGCTCTCATAAACTGAACTCCGCCCTTGCGCAGGCTTATTATGCCAAGCAGCAAGGAATCACCAACATCACGACGGAAACTGGCGCAGGCCAATGGGGCGGAGCTCTTTCGTATGCCGCCAAGAAATTCGGCCTGGAGTGCGCCGTGTACATGGTTAAGGTCAGCTACGAACAAAAACCATACAGGCGTTCCATCATGGAGACCTTCGGAGCCACGATAACTCCTTCGCCATCGATGTCAACCAGGGCCGGGAAGGACATAATCACGGCCAATCCCAATGACCAAGGCTCGCTGGGCTGCGCTATCTCCGAAGCCATAGAGCTGGCTGTATCGACGCCGAACTGCAAATACACCTTAGGCTCTGTGCTGAACCATGTGTGCCTGCACCAGACGGTCATCGGACTGGAGGCGGAAAAGCAGATGGAGCTTGCCGGGGAATATCCCGACATCGTGATAGCCTGCTTCGGCGGAGGCTCGAATTTCAGCGGCATAACCTACCCATTCATGAGGCATAATATTCAGGAAGGGAAGAAGACTCGCTTCATCGCTGCTGAACCAGCATCATGCCCTAAGCTGACAAAGGGGAAATTTGAATATGACTTCGGCGACGAGGCCGGACTCACTCCGCTGCTGCCGATGTACACCCTAGGCCACGATTTCAAACCAGCCTCCATTCACGCCGGCGGCCTTCGCTATCATGGCGCAGGCGTCATCATGTCCCAGCTTATGAAAGACGGATACATGGAAGCCGTTGACATCGAACAGCTGGACTCATTCAAGGCAGGAGTAATGTTCGCAAGGACAGAAGGCATCATCCCTGCTCCGGAATCCTGCCATGCCATCGCCGCGACCATCAAGGAAGCCCTGAAATGCAAAGAAACCGGCGAAGAAAAGACGATTTTGTTCAACCTCTCCGGCCATGGAATGGTAGACATGAGCGCATATGACCAGTACTTCTCGGGCGAGATGCGCAACTACGACATCTCCGATGAAGAACTGCAGAAATACATCAAGTCAGCAGATGCGCTGAATAAATAGCTCATCCTGAAGATTCCCACAGCTCCTGCTCAACAGTGGCTGGCTATTGCGTAAAGAAAAAGTTGCATATCAACGAGATACGCAACTTTTTCTGTTTTTCCCTGATCCAAGATATATGCATAATCCGAATTATTTGAAAAATAGCCAAATTTGGGATATTTTTACGAAAATATATTCATTCTCCATTTATTAGAAAGAAATGACTGACACTAAAAATATGATAGGCTGCTTCTTCATTGAGAAAGGCCGATCTGCGGCAGCGAAATTAATCCTGGCAATGATGCTCCTGCTGCCACTGTGGCAGGGGGCCGATGCGAGGCCGGCATATCCGTGGCCTGTAACTGTGGCTCAGCCTGATGGGACTAAGATCCAGATAAGGATTCACGGCGATGAATTCGGGCATTACATGACCGAC
>ONBM01000072.1 GCA_900316045.1 uncultured Bacteroidales bacterium
TAATTGTAGAATGTGTAGCTGCCCTTGAGGTCGGCAGGGGCAACCTGGGTGACAGTGCAGAGAGCGCCGTTCTTGAAGTTGAGCGTGGCTTGCCTTGGAGCTCCGGTAGTGTTTGCCGTCCAGGAGACTACTCCGCTCTTGCAACTCAGCCAGTCGTTCGTGACATCCTCGCCGCCAGAATAAGCGAAATTCATAGAACCAGCCTCGTCATTCTTCATGACGGTGACAGGCTTAGGGCTTACATTAAGCGTTCTTTCAACAGCGTAGACCTTTCCGGCAGCGATTGCAGCCGAAGGTTTGAAGTCAACGAAATAGGTATTCTCACCGACAGTCACATTAATCTTAGAAGTCAGATCGTCCTCAGCCCAGACTGCTGCGGAAGCGGAGACAACACCATTGGCAAGCGTAGCACCGAGTGCGATGTCACCTTCCTCGCTCTTGGCTCCGAGAACTCCTCCGGAGATGTGGAGCTTGTTGTGGAACTTACCAGCAGTCAGAGCGACAGAGACGGCTGTGGTAGGATCAACCTCAGTGCCCTCAGGAAGAGCAAGGCTAAACTTGACAAGGCTGGTCTTATAAGAGAACGGAATGCTGGCCGCAAGCACATTTGGATTAGTCGATTTCAGATCAGAGAGATTCACTGATCCAAACACGACCTGACTATTTAGAGCCGCAGCAAGGTTCGTCTGAGAGCTGATATCGGAAACTATTTCGTCTCCTCCATCGAAATTCGTGGTGTTGGCGGTGTTGGAAAGATAAGCGATAATCTTAGTAGCATCCGAGGGAACCGTCACGGCAGGCTGGCGGAAGCGAGCTGTTTTGCCGTCAAACGAAATCGACCTAGCATCAATGACAAGTTTGATGGCATTTCCGACAACAGAATTGTCAGCCTTGGCGAAATACGCCCAGATTACATCATTGTTGTCAAACCTTGCCTTGTAGCTGCCGTCCTCCGCCTCCGAATATGCAAGGCGAGTTGCTGGCACACCGATAGAAGCTGTGATCTCCAATGTCTTAACACCCATTTCAGGGGCCACCACCTCATTCTCAACCTTGTTGCAGGCGAGAAGCGAAGCTGCGAGAGCGAATATTGTGAATATTTTCTTGTACATAATGTTAACCTCCAAGATTAAAGTTTACCACCATTGCCAAGGTCAAGACCGTCACCGATGCCTACATTTCCCGAGAATGAGAACTTCGGGCCGGTTGTCCAGACATAGTAGGCCTCATTTGCAGGCCACATGGCATTAAGAGCATCCACTACCTGAGAGTAACTTACATTATTGACTGTTACATTGGCAGAAAGAACACCGTCAGCAGTAGCAGGAAGGACAGTTCCTTCAGTCACTTTTCTGACAGACTCTGTTCCAATCGCATTAGCGGCCACTCCATCAAGATAGTAAGAATATGAACACTCAGCGTTTACGTTCAAAGATTTTCCAACAACAGCACCAAGAGTAAGAGCGACATTCTCCACAGGAGTACCCTCGACAGGTCCAATGGTCCCGTTAGTATAGCAGTTGTAAATACGACCACCACCGAATGATCCGGCGATACCTCCGACATATGGATTATTGGTGGCGGCATTAGCATATTTAATGCTACCAATGTTCAAACAGTTCTCCAGACGAGCTCCGCATCCGCCTGCAGTCTGGTTGGTACGACTTCCGCCAAGGATTCCGCCAGCTCTGTCAGAAGCAGTGATAATCTCTCCACGATTCTCGCAGTTTGTGATGTCGACACGTGATTTAATAGTTCTTCCATCAAAACATCCAAGAACTCCACCGACAAACTGACCACCGCTAATCGTGGCTGTGTTCAAACATTGTTTAATAGGAATCGTAGTCCAGTTGTTGTAATCATAGCACAGGCCGACAATGCCGCCTACATAGATGCCGGACTGAGTCACTGAGCCACCATCCTTGCCGGTGACCTTAACCTCTCCGTTGTTTGTGCAGTAATAGATCTCGACCCTGTTAGGTTTGTTGGAGTAAGACCAAGAATGGCCGACGATGCCGCCGACACCTTGAGTACTGCCTTCCGTACCTTCGACTGTAATTTTACCGTTGTTCTCACAATTCCTTATCAAGATAACTCTGGCATCTCTCTTCATAGAAGATTTCGCCGCACCGACAATACCACCGGTCCAACCGGTCTTGAATGTTCCCTTAACCTCTCCGTCATTCTTACAATTAAAGACATTAGCAACATCCCACGCAGATCCGACGATACCACCATTGACACCATATCCGTTACTTGAAACAGTACCTATGTTGGAGCAATAAGAAACAGTGAACCAGCTTCCGTGTCCAACTATTCCACCGGCTTTATTGACACAAGTGACAGTACCGGAATTTGTACTGTTGGTCACAAGGGCTCCGCCCATGTAGCCGACGATTCCACCCACTCCGTGCTTGTCTGCATCATTGTCAGAGATATTCCCATTGGTAGTAGTGGCCTCGATGGCTCCTGAATTCCTTGAATTTTTGATTGTCCCACTTCTTACAGCGGCGCAGATTCCACCAACAGACTTAGCGCCCGTGATCTTTCCCTCATTAGAGCAGTTGTCAACGACAAAGTTCGCTTTGGAGTCAACCCAACCAGTGATTCCTCCGATAAAGTTTCCGGTTGACTCGACAGTCGCCTTGTTGACACAGTTGGTTATCGTCGCACCATTGTCAGCGTTGACAAGACCGCAGACGCCTGCTGCGTCATCAAATGTGGAATAGACGGTTCCTTCAACTGTCACATCGTGAATGTTAGCGCCCTCGGCGATGGCACCGAAGAGACCGCTGGATTTTTTAGCGGTCTGCTTGATGTTAAGGGTCACAGTCTTGCCATTGCCGTCGAAATCTCCGACGAACTGCTTCTTCACATTGATCGCAGCATCATAGTAGCCAACAGGAGTGGTGACTGTCTTGATGTTGTCCATCAACTTCACGTATTCGCCTTGCATGTTATTGCCTTCATTCACATAGTATGTGAAGGCTAGGAAATCTGCGAATGTGGCAATCTGCCAAGGATTGCCCTGTGTACCCTCTCCGGCCAAAGGCTTAAGGTTACCACCAATTGTTCCAAGATCGTAGTAGGCATTGACAGCCAATACCTTGTCGGACACAGTAGATTTACTCTCGCTGGCGTTGTGGAGGTCAAGCGACACAGCAGTCATAGTGAATCCAGCCGTGTATGTGCCAGGGATGACGGTGGCATAGAAAGCGTTGCCGTTGTTTCCGTCTACAGAGACAGTCACATCTGAAGAATAGGTGTTACCTTCAATCGTGCTGACGACAGGAGAGCCAGATGTCATGTCAACACTAAAGATTCCGGACACATTGTTGTTGACTGAGTTGATAGACACAGCCTTCACTGGAGCCGCGGCATCCTCAGGCACCTTGAAGCGAAGGACTGATGTCACGTTCCTCATTTTCACATAGCGATCCTCAGCAACAGCGCAAGCGATGTTGGCGCTGCCAAACTCACCGTTCTGAACATTAGGAACCTCAAGGAAAAACTTGCCGTCCTTGATTTCTTTGGCGGCGGTGCAAGGATAAACCACGTAGATTTTTCCCTCAAGAGTCGTGGAGAACTCAAAGTACTTCTGCCCAGCATATTTGGAATTAACAGTCAAAGTGTCTGATTCGGTTCCGTTTGAAACAAGAATCCTATCACCTTCCTTCCAAACAGTTTTACCTTGTTTGGTGATGTCGGTTCTTGTCTGTGTATTTTCGTCCAAAGAGCAGGTGAATGTTCTGGACTCACCTCTGGTCTTAACCCCTTCGAGGATATCCTCATGGGTACAAGCTACGGACGCTATCGCAATGGCGGCCGCAAAAAGAATATATCTAGTCTTTTTCATCTTAGATTCAATTAAGGATTACATGTTCCAGTCCCAACCCGGTTTGTCATAGTCATCTGTACCGGACGAATTGTCAGGCTGCTCCGGCTCCTCATCCTCGATGGCCTGAACCTTGAGTATGCACCACGTGCCAGCCTCTTTCGCCTGGTCGCTGACATACTTGAATCCGAACTGGACGGTCTTTCCGATGTAGGAAGAAAGGCCGACGTTCTCGGAAGTCATGACGGAAGATCCTTGCTCGTCAGGGTAGGAGAATGAAACGGCGAGTTTATGGAATTTGCCGCCATCCACGCTGATCCAGACAGAGGTCTGATCCTTCGCAGTCTCGATGTCATTGAAATTCCTCACGATGTGGTCGAATACGAGGATAGGCTTCTTGGCGCCGGAAAGGTTCACTTTCTCGGTGTAGAGCCACGACTCGGTCGTGTAGCTTGTGCCGCCCGTGTAGCCGGAAGCCTGCCAGCCGGTAGAGCTGGAGCGAGTCCAGATAGCATCGAAAGCTAGAGGGAACGTAGGGTTGTTGATGACGATGCCTCCGTCTGCCGCAGTGTAGTCCACCGTGTAAGGGAAGCTCTTTGTGGCAGCCGTAGAAGGATCAGGCTCTACATAAGAGTCGACTTTCTCCAGATAGGCATAAACAAGAGTCATCTTGCCGCCAACCTGCTCCAGATAGCCCACGACAGTAACGTTATCGCGTTCCTTGACATTGCTTAAAGCTCCTCCTTGCTTTCCGTAGCCAGCGTCAGAAGAATTCAGGCCAGCCACAGGAAGCGAACCAGAATCATCGATCAGATTGAAAGACCCGTTCCCTTGAAGACTCTTGACTGTTCCTGAGAGCCTGTATTTCTGATACTTGTAAGGATTGCTGACCGCAGCGGCATTCTTTGCGGTAATGTCATTGATTTCGGTCGGCATGTAAGCTGTCTGGGTAACAGCGATGGTTCCAGTCAATGTCCCATCGATTGATTTGACCGTGATGGTAGCATTACGGTCAAGAGAAGAGTTTTTGCCGACTGTAACGCTGAGTTGCTGCGCAGTGCCGGAAGATTTCCCTGAAGCAGGAGACACGGTAACCCAAGAATCGCTACTGGAAGCGTTCCAGTCAACGTTGGCAGTCACAGACACGTTCAGAGAACCACCAGCATCACTAAATGTAAGCGAAGAAGGAGACACCCTTACGCTAGGAGTCTCTTTATCGCCACCACTGCCTCCGCATGCGGTGAGGGACAAGACCAGCACCGCAGATGCGAGAGATGATAAAATTTTGATAGGCTTCATATTACTTGAATATAATGTATTAATATGTGATAGATTATTGTCTTACAAGTTGCAACGCCCCCGTGGAACTGTTCATCTGGAAGACATTCGCATAGCCTCCAGCCTGCGCGGCACCCACAGACGCGTGGTTGAATGAGTTCGTGGCGCAAAGGATTACGCACACTCCGCCAATGTACCTGGCGCTGCCGGAATATTGCGAAACGCTGTCCAGGACGCGAGATGCCGAAGTCCTGTTGGCGTAGGACAATTTCGAGAAGTCGGAAGACACCGTAAGCCACATCCATGTGTAATCAGGAGTGCCTAGATCCGTCTCGTTGAAGAACCAAGGAGAACTCCAAGTCGTGGCGGTCTGGCTCACAAGCTCCGGGCTGAAAACAGCATACTTGCCATTGGAATCGGAGGCGCCGCTTGAAATAAGCTGACCGGAATCGTCGCGGCAGTCGAGGAACAGCCCGACGCGCACCGTCTGAGCATCATAGTCAATGTCCACGCACCCATCCAGAACAGCGTTGCCGTAAAGTCCGGCGATTCCGATGTTGTTAGCATAAGTCTTTGAGTCATTGGCATATTTCAGGGATTCACCCTTCAATGGCTTGCCGATTGAAACCGTCCATGGAGCTGCATCCTTCGGTTTGTAGGCTCCAGTGCCGGCGAAGACCTTAGCAGTGAAAGTCCAGTTCCCCTTGAAGTCGTCCGGACCAATCTGGGTGATGGAGAAAACCGAGCCATTAGGCAGGGTGATGGCAGCGCTCCTAGGTTTCCCTGTAGTATTGGCAGACCATGAAAGGATGCCGCCCGAATAGCTCAGGAAGTCCTGCGCGGCAGTCCCGTCACCGCCGGAGACTGGCATGCTGCCGGAAGCGTCGGTAACCCAGGCGCTGTTGCTGCCAAGGGTCATCGTAGCTGTCACTGCATCGCTCTCGGCATCCCAGGAGTCATAAGCCCTGAGAGAAACCGTGTAAGAACCTGTCTCGAAAGAAGACAAGCCAAGGTCAGAGGCTGTAATGGTCTCTGAATATTTCTTCTTCATGCTGGCGGTGCCAGGATAGAGGTAGAAATCGGACAGGATCTTCGCCTCTCCGACCTTCGCAGAACCTCTCGACACGGTCAGCACGTAATGATGCACGAACTCATCGTCTGTTCCTGCAGGGAAAACCGCAGTGAACGAAGAGGCAGAGGCATCCGAAATCGAAAGCGACGAGACGGATGGCTTTCCGTTCGCTAGAAACAATGCCGTGTGGCTGAACTTCTTAAGATTGCTTTTTGCCACGTCAGGATACTGAATCTCGTAAGGAGCGTTCCTGTAGACGGCTCCATTGGTGAAATCCATCTGGTAGATGCGCATGTTGCCGTTCCAGTCGAACTGCACGAAATTGCCAGAAGATACCCGGAAGCTGTCGTTCATGACAGTTGCGGAACGCATGTGAAGATAGTGCCCGTTCTCGCAAGCCATGTAGCGGACAGATCCGCAACCTACCGCAGTGAAGTCTCCCTGCCAGATGCTTCTAGGATCTGCCAGAGGGAAATGCAGGTGCCCGCCGAATACTACGACCTGGGAGTATTTCCTGAGAATAGGGGTAAGGGCATCGGATGCCCAATAATGCGGATGCGAAGATTCCCATATTCCGCCATCTTCGCCCAGAAGGCTTCCGTAGACTGTCCCGGTCACCATAGGATGGGTGAGGACTATCACATACTGCCCTGGGTTTTCTTCGGTGAGAGCCTTCAGGCGAGAGTCCAGCCATTCAGCAGCCTTTGCGTCATAGCTTATTGGCTGGTCTCCGTCCGGGGATATTGCAAGAACATGGATGCCACCCAGAATGGCTTCCCTGCATTCGTAATTCTCGCTCATTCCTTTGTCTGCGTCCACAAGATAATAATTGGAACCCAAACCGTTGCGGATGTATTTTGCCTCAGCGACCATGTTCGATGGCCACGCATAGCCAGGCATCTCATGATTCCCGACAGCGTAGAACATAGGGACCTGCACAGGATCGAAGATGGACTCGTAGGCATTCTTGAAAGAATTGAGCTGGGAAGCGCTCTTTGGCGAATCGATGAAATCTCCAACCACCAGAACCCCATCCAGCCCGTCGGCCCCATGTTGTTTTGCCATGGCATTGCATTGGTTCAAGGCATTCTTGAACTTATCCACCGAACCGACAGCCTCGCCTGACGATTTGTTCGCATTGATGTGAACATCGCTTATGACAGCAAACGAAGCCACCACATGGCTTTCGTCGAAGACATCCGAGATGGTAACCGGCTTGGAAGGGTTCAACGTGCCGGCATCAAGGACGGTGCCTCCCTCGAACTTCACGTAAGAAGTTCTCTTGAGCGTTCCGACTTCCTTGCCATCGGCATCCAGACCTGTCAATGTGAAACCTTTGCTGAAGGATATGCCTGGACGTATCCCCAGATAGTAAGTCCCCGGCTCATCGAAAGCCCGGGATTGCTTGGTGCCAGGATTGTCGTTTCCATAAGCCGTCACTCCCCCGAATCTCACGTACGATGCCATGTCGAACTTCTCTCCATTGTTGCCCGTGAGGGTAACGGACTTGAAGCGGCTGTCTTCTACCTTGAATTTTATCAATGAATATGCATTCTGGAACACGAAGGAATTGCTGCCGTCCTCGCAGGAAGCGACTGTGACGGAAGGAATGGCGTCTTCTTTTCCTTCAAGGTTGCCGACGAGCCATGCAGTCGGCGGCTCCTCGCGGTAGCCAGCGACTCCGCTCCCAGGCAGATAAGCATAGTATTTCGCCCCTGCAATCAGCGAACCGGCTGAAGTGAAGCTTGCCGTCTTGCCGTCGCTCGAAATGCTTCCGGCAGTCAGCGTCTCTTCTGAATATTCACGATTCTTCACGCTTACCACGTTTATCTTGTCCCCTTCTGCCCACGAAGACTTGAAATCCTCGGAAGAAGCGTCGGCGAATGTGGCCGTGAAAGTAATCTCCGGCTTGTACTCTCCGAACGCCACGGCCGAATGCACGGAGCCTCCGGAAATCGTCAGGGCACCTTCGGAAAGTGCCTGGTTCAGCTGATTCCCCTGCGCATCGAAGCTCTTCAGAGCGTAGCCTTTGTTTAATTTAAGTCCCGGGAACAGCCCTATGTAGTAAGTCCCAGTTCCGGAAATATTCTTTCTAATGACAGTCGAAGGCTCGAAAGCAGGAGCGGAAGCGTCGGATGCCGAATAATTAGTGGAAATAAGGACATCTTTGCCGACCACTTCCCCGTCATTGCCCGAGAATTCCACATAGCTCGTCTTCGAATCGGTAACCTCGAATTTGAGGACAGCGAATATATTCCTGAATGCCAAGGTCTTATTTTGCACAGAGCCGGTCGAGACCGTAACGGACGGCACCTGGACGGAAGAGTTGTTCATGTCATTCACCGTCCACGCATCTGTCGCATTCATGCCCTTGACTCCGGTATTCGGCAGATAGGCATAGATGGCGCTGATCTCGGAAGCATTCATGGATGGGAAGTCGATTTTCGCAGTCTTGCCGTCGGAAGAGACCTCCGAAACCTTTGCCGAAGATGACGCTGTCTTGCCGCCAGTGACCATGGTAACCATTATTTCCTGGCCGGAGACCCATTTCGAAGGCATTACCTCGGAAGTCGGGTCCTGGAAAGAGCACGTGAAAGCAACTCCTGACTGCTCCGGCTTGGGATCTTCCGAACCTTTGCAGCCGGTCAGCGCCAAGATGGCAAAAAGAGGGAATATTATCGTATTCAATTTCTTCATTTCATTTCTTGATGATTCCAAGGCTAATCTGCTTCGGAAGGAATGTAACCGTACGGCTCCAGCTCCCAGAGGTCGATGTAGCCATCGCTGCTCCAAGAGTTCGGGAACACTATGGCGATGTAGCG
>ONBM01000086.1 GCA_900316045.1 uncultured Bacteroidales bacterium
TAGTCAATCCTTAACAACTGTCCATTGCGCAGTTTGTAGTTTTATATTGAGGACCTCCGAAGAGGATTTGCAACAAGACAAATAAAGTCTTCGCGCTCTTCTTTGCTAGGTCCTTCATCATTTTCTTCAGATTCCAGCCCGTCGCGGCCAGCATTGCGTTGATGGAGGCGGATTCCCTGCCACTCAGGAAGTTATCCTGCATGCGGTGGTCAGTCTTCAGATGTCCGAAGACCGGTTCGATACCTGCTCTGCGTCTGAATGGATACCGTTTTTTCTTCCTGTCATACGCAGTGTCCGATTTCTTAGGCTTGCCAGGCGTAATCACCTTGACTCCCATAACCTCCTTCGCACCGCGTCCGCCACGGTCATAGGCCAATGTTTTCCTTTTGCTATGCATGCCGTATGCGGTTTGTGGACGCTGTACACCTTATCCTTGCTGTGGCGAGTCTGGGACAGGACTCTGTTGTAGATGATGAGTTCTTCTTCATGCTCCCTGCGCTGATCTTCTGTCATCACCCTTTCCAATTCTCGTACTTGACGGCCGGCGATCGTATGGAGCTTCCTCATCGCGGCAGCGGCCTTCTTGTGACGCTTCGGATGCTCGCTGTTGTATGTCATCCGGAGCAACTCCTTGCTGGTCTTCGTATAGGTCTGTCTCTGAGGGATGTCCTCGACGTGAGCTATCTTGTTGCAGCCGTCTATCACCTTCTTGTACAACCTCGCGTCAGTCGGGAACGTCGTGTTGTTGCCCTGTACGGTTGTGTCTGACACCACCAATGGCTCCTCCGCTTTCTTCCCGGACATCTTCACGCTATACTCGAAGATCTTCTGAAAGCCAGACTCTCCGATGCGCTTGCGGAAGTGCACGAAGTCGCTCGGGTCGCATGGGAACTTGTGCTCAAAGAAGGCTGCACCAGTGAAGTATTGAAAGTATGGGTTCATCACCCACGCTTCTGCCAATGTCTCGTCTCCCAGATTGTACATGTGCTTCAGCATCATGCATCCAACCATGAATCTTACCGGCATCGCCGGGCAGCCGGTCTTGGAATAGAGGGGAGCAAACTCCTTCTCGAAGTAGCGCCAGTCTATCCTGTCAGCTAGCAATGCCAATTCGTGGTTCATGTCTATGAAGTCTTTAAGCAGCGGCCTGAAAAGTTCGCCCTCGTTCTGGTTCGGTGATTTTCCTATCATTTTCTGCAAGGTTTCTAGACATAAAGATACGGAATTCCGCAGATAAAAACAAGAAAAACTGCTTTTATTTAATTGATTATAAATTTGTTAAATAACTTTTAAGGAGCGACTAGCGACTACATAATGCTCCCATCACCTGCCGCTCCCCATTTTCGACCAGCATATCATCCCAACAGCCTCTGTATTACCAGCACCCCATTTTCGACCTTACACTTCCATTTCAATTAAATTGCGACACGGAATCGTTGTCCTGTGCGTTCTGAGTGTCACAACTTCGGACGGGTCCTGAGAGGGTGGCCTTGGCAGTTCTTGGAAGAGGGACGGGTGACTTCCCGGGTGAAGGTCGCGACGGGGAATCGTTGTCCTGTGCGTTCTGAGTGTCGCAACTTCGGACGGGTCCTGAGAGGGTGGCCTCGGAAGTGCTTGGAAGAGGGACAGGTGACTTCCCGGATGAATGTTGCGACGGTGAAACGGCATCCTGTGCGTTCTGAGTGTCGCAACTCCGGGCGGGTCCTGAGAGGGTGGCCTTGGCAGTTCTTGGAATAGGGACGGGAGACTTCCCAGGTGAAGGTTGCGACGGGGAATCGTTGTCCTGTGCGTTCTGAGTGTCACAACTTCGGGCGGGTCCTGAGAGGGTGTCCTTGGAAGTGCTTGGAAGAGGGACGGGAGACTTCCATGGTGAATGTTGCGACGGGGAATCGTTGTCCTGTGCGTTCTGAGTGTCGCAACTTCGGGCGGGTCCTGAGAGGGTGGTCTTGGCAGTTCCTAGAAGAGGGACGGGAGACTTCCCTGGTGAATGTTGCCAACTTCGGGCGGGTCCTGAGAGGGTGGTCTTGGCAGTTCCTAGAAGAGGGACGGGAGACTTCCCAGGTGAATGTTGCGACGGTGAAACGGCATCCTGTGCGTTCTGAGTGTCACAGCTTATAAAATCTTCATTCACTATCTGGAGAACATTTCTTGAAGATAATCTGCGATTTCGTAATAGTCCAGTTTTTGCAACTTTGAGACTTCTCTATGCCTATTGAAGAAAGGAACATTATCTTGTGCTGATTTTTGGAAAATCTCCTGATGACGTCTTCATTTTTTGAATCTCCGAAAATATGCTTGAATCCGGTATGTGAACATAGATTCAAGAAAGGGTCTTTTTGCACCAATGCTTCCAGCAGGTAGCCCAATTCTCTTTCGTCGGAATAGTCATAGAGAGAAGGAACGAAGAAACTTTCCTCATAATTGTCCTAACTCTCAATCCTGTCATCTAGGTTATTTCCTTTGTGCTTCCTTGTGATTCAGATGTGGTTTGCTCGAAAATATTATGGTTGATGCATTCCTATATGCACATGCACCTGTTTGCTTTGGCGAAGGGAATATTGTGTTCATAATGCAGCGATGCTGCTATCTTCTGCCTATCTCCGGTGGAAAGAAGATGAATGGAACTCTTTCCATACTTTCGAAGATATGTGCTATCTATCAGCTCGCAGACATATTCATCGCTCATCTCGGTGCATACGTTGCCATATTCATTTTTCAGCATGCTTTCCAAGGTAGCAGAAACGGCTTGAGCCTCTATCGTATCCAATGTAACAGGTTCAATTCCATTATTATCCAGCTTCTGTTCATTCTCCCATTCCTTGCTTGTCTTTCTATTCATGTAATAATCAAATCTTGCTGGAGTTGAATAAAGAAATTCGACCTGCTTTATCTGAGAGAAAGATTCTCTGGCAAACATGCCGTTGGAGTCCATATAGTAGTTGTCTGGGAATTCTGAATGTCGTGGAAGGTAAGATCTGATTTCTGCTCTGGAGGTTATTCTGTGTCCTGTCTCTAAACGCCTGTAATCTTCATTGAACAGATGACTGACTGTTGAGTGCTCGTAGGCGAATGGCAGACGGCACAATCCGTGATGTTTGCCATTTCTGAGAATATAGCTCCACGCTGTAAGGACATGGCGTTCTCCCGACAATTCCAGGAAAAAGACGCTGATGTCGGAGATCCGAAGATTCCCTGAATATTTTCGATTGTAGTACCTAGTGTACTTGACTAGGAGTGAATTCGCGAATTTTCGGATGTCGGAAGTTATCACGGACATGTGCACGTGGTTCGACATGACAGAGTCGACGAACAGTTCACTGCCAGTGTTGAATACCGTCAGTGCTACGCAGTTTTCAAAATACCAGTAGTCTTCTTGATGACGAAAGAGTACGCCATGATGGAAGGACAAGCATAAGTGAAAATATTTTTTCATAGTTTGCTAAATCTTAATGAAAAAAGTCCCCTGTCGAGAGAAGAGGCCAACCCTTCAGTTCTGTCCCCTCGAAACTGAGTTCAAGTTAAGAAATCGCCAAAAATTCTGCAATGTTTGATGAATATTTTTACTCAGAATTTGAAGTTGCGACGGTGAAACGGCATCCTGTGCGTTCTGAGTGTCGCAACTTCGGGCGGGTCCTGAGAGGGTGGTCTTGGCAGTTCCTAGAAGAGGGACGGGAGACTTCCCGCGTTCTGAGTGTCGCAACTTCGGGCGGGTCCTGAGAGGGTGGCCTTGGAAGTGCTTGGAAGAGGGACAGGTGACTTCCCTGGTGAATGTTGCGACGGTGAAACGGCATCCTGTGCGTTCTGAGTGTCGCACTCTCTGGGGGCAAAATCATACACCCTTTTTCAGTGGACTCATTCCGCAGCAGTCTGGTTGGATTTCTGTGGGGAATATGCGAGAATGTGTCAAACTTCCGAGGCTGTTTGGCAATTAGTAAATATTTCCCTATATTTGCAGTCCTTTTTGGTTGGCATACGTCCCGAAAAGGATTGCATTTATTTATTAATTAAACAATTACAAAATGTTAAAACAGTACGAAACCGTTTTCATTGCGACTCCCGTTTTGTCTGAACAGCAGATGAAGGAAGCGGTTGCAAAGTACATCAGCCTCATCAAGGACAATGGAGGCAACGTGGTGTACGAAGAGGACTGGGGGCTTCGTCAGCTGGCATACCCTATCCAGCACAAGACCTCAGGCTTCTACTATCTAATTCAGTTCGAGGCAGAGCCTGAATTTCTCAAGATTCTTGAGACACAGTATCACCGTGACGAAAGAATCATCAGGTTCCTGACGGTATCTCTCGATAAGCATGCTGTCGCCTATGCAGAGCACAGAAGAGAGAATCTAGCTAAACCAAAGGCAGCTCCGGCTCCGAAAGCA
Source organism: uncultured Bacteroidales bacterium (assembly GCA_900316045.1). GTDB lineage: Bacteria > Bacteroidota > Bacteroidia > Bacteroidales > UBA932 > Cryptobacteroides. The sequence continues at coordinate 4,380 of ONBM01000086.1, forward strand.
GAAAGTGAGTTTGCAGTAGACGAGCCTGTCGCAGACGAAGAGGATGTTGAAGTTGAAGATGCATCCGAGGAAAATACAGAAGAAAACAACTAATTCAAGGAGGCAAAGAATATGGCACAGAATGATTCACAAAACGGAAACATCCGCTATCTTAATCCTCCTACTGTAGAGGTTAGAAAAAAGAAGTACTGCCGCTTCAAGAGGGCAGGAATCAAATATGTTGATTACAAAGACCCTGAGTTCCTCAAGAAGTTCCTGAACGAGCAAGGCAAGATCCTTCCTCGACGCATCACCGGTACTTCACTCAAGTTCCAGAGGAAAGTTGCTCAGGCAGTCAAGAGGGCTCGCAGCCTTGCATTGCTGCCTTACGTTACCGACCTTCTTAAATAATTAGGAGAGCGCAGACATGAAAATAATATTGAAGAAAGAAGTCGCTAACCTTGGCGAGGCCGGGGAAGTGGTTGAAGTTAGGGCTGGATACGCTCTGAATTATCTTATCCCTCAGGGAATTGCAATTGCTGCGACTCCATCTGCTCTCAAACAGCATGAGGAGACGCTTCGCCAGAGGGCTCACAAAGAGGCTAAGCTCGTGGCAGATGCCGAGGCTCTCGCAGCCAAGATTGAGGCAACGCCTGTCAAGGTTGCCGTGAAAGTCAGCGACAGCGGGAAGATTTACGGTTCCGTTACCTCCGCTCAAGTTGAAGAAGCTCTTAAGAACCTCGGAATCGAGGTGGACAAGAAGAACATCACTCTTCCGGATGACATCAAGCATCTCGGAGAGTATGAGGCTTCGGTGAAGTGCTACAAGCAGGTCAAAGCCGCTCTGAAGGTAGAGGTCGTTTCGGAATAATATTCCGTTAATATATTAAAAACAGGGACATCGATTTCGGTGCCCCTGTTTTTAGATGTGTGCGCAGGCCGTCTATTGCCCTGGATTCTGTACCATTTTCTTGTCGCTCCTATTTATTTCATCGCGGCTGATTGGGGCAAAATACATCTTGTCGTCCCACTTCCTCTTCTCGCGGAAAGAAAGGCTGCGGACATAATAATAGTAATCCCACGTGTCGGCATCCCTTACGTATGGGCGGTTTGCCGTCTTTCCGGACTTGAACCTTGCGAATATCGTCATGCCGGTAAGCTCTTTGTTTCCGCATTCGTCGCCAATCATCCAGCGGCGGATGTCGTAGTAGCGCGAGTCTTCGTAAGCAAGCTCTATTCTTCTCTCATGGCGGAGAACTTGCCTTATGCCTTCCTGATTGTACGGCAACCCGCGAACTGCGAGAGTCGCCTTCGTGTCAGGACGTCCGACCCTTCCTCGGATGGTGTCGATGTATTTCACGGCATCGTCGAGCTTGTTCAGTTCCAGGTTGGCTTCTGCCGCTATCAGGTACATCTCCGCTAATCTTATGTAAGGGTACGGACACAGCTGAGGGACGCTTTCGGAAGCAGGGATGCTTGTGTCGATGAGTTTTCTCTCGTAATAAGATGTCCATGAGCCGTTCCAGTCCTCGATAGTGCTTTGGCGCGTGTCGCAACCATAAACTCCTTTGAATTTCTGGGATGTCCCGTCTGGAAGATTCACGGTCACGTTGTCACCGTCGGCAATCTCGTATGTCCCGGTCTGAAGGTTCCCTAGAGGGGTTGGATCCAAGGCATAGCCGTCGGAGGCACGCTGACGGCCCCAAACTGCTCCATCATACCCGATGTCTGCGTAGAAGCGAGGCTCGCGGTTCTCGTACGGGCTGCCCACCTGATGGTCTCCCACGTTCTTCAGCCCTGTCGGGAGAGAACCATCGGCATTTTCGAAGGCCATTACGAAGTCATGCGTCGGAGTCGTGCCGGACCAGTTGTGGTAACCATTAGGGCCGTGCTGCAGGCAAACGAAATTAGTGACTTTTGACGATGCGAACTGTTTCGTGAATATCAGCTCTTCATTATTTGTCGTGGTTATCGCATGATATTTGGCAGCGATCTCTTCCACGGTGGCTGCGTTGCAGTCGATTAGTGTGAAGGCGTGGCTGTCGATCACTTGATTCGCGCAGTCCAGCGCTGTCTGGTAGAGTTTGCTACGGTCTCCGTTGTATTGGTTGACGTCAAGCGTGTTGATTGTCCTGTCGGCATACAGAGGGCTGGCTACATGCAGGCATATGCGAGCCTTGAGCGCGATGGCCGCCCATTTGGAAGCACGTCCGAGGTTAGTTCCCGTCATTGTTTCCGGAAGCAGCTTGGCAGCCTCGTCCAGATCTGAAAGAATGAAATCCAGGCAGTCCCCGATGTTGTTACGTGGCTGCTGCATGGCCGCTGTCTGCGTGTAATCGCTGACAGGCTCTTTGACGATAGGGACTCCGCCGAAGCCTCTGATGAGGTTCGAGTACATGTATGCGCGCAGGAAGTATGTCTCTCCCTTCATCACATTCAGGTCGTATCCCGATTTGGCCGGGACATTGTCGATTCTGGACAGCACCAGGTTTGCATAATATATTCCTGTGTATGTCTGTTTCCAGTTGAACGGGCAGTTCCCGTTGCCGTACCACTGCAGGTCGCTGCTGGAGCAGGTAGCCTCGTTCACGGCTATCTGCCCGTAATTATGGGTGAAGTAGGCATCGTCGGTAACGCCAGTCGTGGTGTGCTCCCTTGCCCCATCGATCACATAGTCATAAAGCGTGTTCACGAACGACTGCGTAAGTGCCGCATCACTGAATACCTGCTCCTCTGTGTACTCTGTGCTTGGCGAGAGATTCATGAAGTCTGAGCATGAAACTGAACCGAAGTAGAGTCCTATCAGGGCAACAGCCAATAGTATTTTATTTGTCTTCATAATATTCGTTCATTTAGAAAGTGATAGAAACTCCAAGATTGAAATATTTTCTCTGAGGATAATAGTCGAAGCTGGAAGCAGTGTTCTCCGGATCTCCAGGAAGGTTGTCGATGGTGAGCAAGTTCTGAGCGTTCGCCGAAATGCGAAGCCTGGATATTCCGGCTTTCTTCAAGTTGAACGGCAGGGTGTATCCAATCTCGATGTTCTTGAGCCTCAGGTAATCGCTTGACCTCAGAAAATAGTCGTTGGCATTGGAAATCCAGTACTGGTTCTCTCGCTCGTAAGTGCGAGGATGCTCTGATTTCCAGTTCTCCGGAGTCCAGCGCTCTTTGTAATATTCCTTCAAGAAGTTTCCGACGGTCCCCGACCATGTCTGGACATAGGTCTCGGCCCCGAAAGCTGCCTGCCAGAGCATTATCAGCTCAAGGCCTTTCCATTCCAGGTTCACGTTGAATCCTGTCACAAGCCTAGGGGTTTGGTTTTTATTGGAACGCACACGGTCGTCGGCATTTATCACGTTATCGTGGTTGTAATCTACGAATTTGATGTCGCCCAGGGTTGCACCATCCCAGTGAGGATAGCTGTCAAGCTCTTCCTGAGTATTGAACACTCCGTCTGTCTTATAGTATAGTCCAGCCCTGTTGATGAGGTTGTTGAGCGTCCCGCTTGCTGGAAGCGGCTTTCCGGTCGCTTTCTGATATTCAGGAATGCCAGGAGTCTCATCCCAGAATGTCACCTTGTTCTTAGCATACGACATATTCAGAGATAGAGAGTATGTGAAGTCTCCTGCCTTGTCGTCCCAGCTTATCAAGGCATCGAAGCCCCGGTTCTCCATCTTTCCAAGATTCTCTCTCGGGAGAGTGATTCCGGAAATTTCAGGAAGGGAGGCATTGCGGCTGATCAGCATGTCCTTGCGTTTGTGCAAAAAGAAGTCGGATTCGATGCTGAGTCGGTTTTCAAGGAATTTCATGTCCACTCCTATGTTGTATGTGGTACCGCGCTCCCATGTTATGTTTGGGTTCGGTGTCCTGGTAGGATAAAGCTGCTTAGCCTCGCTCCCGCCGAATATGACTCCGTTGTCTTGGAAGCTGAATGTGTTCAGATACTGAATCGAGCGGTCGTAATTGCCGTCATTGTCTGTCAATGCGTCGTTTCCGGTCTGGGAGATTGATGCCCTTAGCTTAAAATAGTCGATGAAAGTTATGTTATTCTTCCAGAAATTCTCTTCTGAGGCTCTCCAAGCTAGCATGACCCCTGGGAAGAATCCGTACCTCTTGTTAGAAGGGAACCGGTAAGACCCGTCATAACGCCATACGAATTCCGCGAGATATTTTTCCATGTAATTGTAGTTTACTCGCCCGAAGTAATTCAGACGAGTCTCGAACCACGAATTGCCACCGGTCTGCATGTCTTGCAAGCCTCCGGAGTCGATTTCCTTTAGCGCATCCGACATGTAATGGCGACGGTAAGCTCGGAGGTAGTCCATGTCCTTGCTCTGGCCCTCGATGCCGGCAGACGCTCCGATGGTGTGGGCGCCGAAAGTTCTTTCGTAACTTACGATGGCATCGACCAGCCAGTCTGTGTAGTCCCTGTCAATCCTGTTCATCTCAGGCTCGCTGATCCAGGCAGTGTATGGTTTCAGGCCTTCGGAACTTTTCGTGACCCCATCCCATGAGTACAACGTCACAGGCCTCATGAAGTTGTTCTCTTTATAGAAATGCTTGTCGTAAGATCCAGTGAAATCGACTTTCAATCCTTCGACCCCAGGGATCTTGATGGACAGGGTGGCGTTATTCATGATATAGTAATTCTTCTGGCGGTTGTATCCTGCTGCATCCGTGGATGTTGCGGCAGGGTTATCGCCGCGTTCGATGTCTGGCCCGAACTCCCCGGTAGGCCAGTAAGCAGGGAGAGTCGGCTTGCTGCGGCGAAGGGCAGAGAAGATGGAACTTGCCGACTTGGCAGGGTACTGAGTGTGTTCGTAACGTCCGGTCATGCCATAAGTCAGGCTGATGTAGTCGTTGAACTTGAAATCCAGGTTGGCCCTGACGCTGAACTGGTCGTAACGGTTTGCGGAATGCTTGTAGACGCCATCCTCTCCGTTGGTCGCAAAGTTGAGGTAATATTTCATCTTCTCGGAACCACCGTTGATCCCGACATCGGCACGGTACATCGGCGACATGTCCTTTATGACTTCTTTGTACCAGTTCGTGTTTGGATACCCCCAAGGATCGGAGCCATCCTTGAATTTGGCGAGCTCCTCGTCGGTGTATGTCCCTGCAGCTATTTCGTTCAGCATGGTGGCATATTCAAAGGCATTGCACATCACCGGCAGCTGAGTAGGCTGCGAAAATCCGTAGCTTCCGTTGAAAGTTACGAGCGGAGCTCCTTCTTTCCCTCGTTTCGTGGTGATGAGGATGACTCCGTTGGCTGCGCGTGATCCGTAGATGGCGGCTGCGGCATCCTTCAGCACGGACACGCTCTCAATGTCGTCAGGATTGATTCTGTTCAATCCGCCGGCGCGGTCCGGAACTCCATCGATGACGACAAGTGGATCCTTGCTACCAATCGAGTTGGTTCCCCTGATTCTAATCGTGGTTCCGCCACCGCCCGGTTCATCGGAACGCTGGAATCCAATCACTCCCGGCAAACGTCCAAGCATGCCGTTGGAAAGATTCGTGGTTGGCGATACTTTCAGGTCGTCACCGGACACGCTTGACACTGAACCAGTGACGGTAACTTTTTTCTGCGTCCCGTATCCGACAAAGACTACTTCGTCAAGGGATTCGGTGTCGGCTAGCAGAGTTACGTTTATCATTGCTTGATTGCCGACTGTCACGTCTTGGGACTTGAATCCTACGAAGGAAAATTCGAGTACGCTGGCAGGGCCGGGAACGTCGAGAGAGTATTTCCCGTCTGCGTCGCTCATGGTTCCGGTGGTCGTGCCTTTCACCATGATGTTGACGCCTGCCAGAGGCTCTCCATTCGGGTCAGTCACTGTTCCACGCACCGATGTCTTCTGGGCGAAGCCAGGCACGCAGCACAGCAAAGCAAAAAATGCGGCAACAAAGAAAGGTAGAATTTTCTTTCTGCCAATGGTTTCAGACTGCATAATGACTATTAGTTTAATTAGTAGTTTATAATTATGTGATAGCGTCTATTAATTATCTGCTCTTCTCACTTCAAATCTATATAATTTTTCGGGCATTTCGAAATCTTTTGCGGACTCCTTTTCTTTTTGCCCCATATTACATAAATTAGCATAACCATAAATTAACAATATATCGTTAAAAACTTAAAAACTGTATAATTTTCAATTCATTACAACAACAATAGCCCGTTCCGGGGTGTCTGGAACACCCGTCGAACGAC
>ONBM01000019.1 GCA_900316045.1 uncultured Bacteroidales bacterium
TTGACGACAAGTCAACATAAATCAGCGATAAGTTAAATCCAGGTCAACTTTCTGCAGGGTTAATACGCCAAAAAAGTCAACCTAAATCAGGAAAAGACAGGTGCAAACGAAAGTTGACACTATGATGACGATGTGGACTATCGGGAGGTGCCGGCTTTCGGCACGCCCAGATTCAGGCGGACTTATAACACTGCTTAAATAACTGATTTTCAACAGGAAGAAACTTATTTTCATAGCTTGCATGCTGCTGGCCTCGGTGACTACCTTTGCCCAGCATGATAAAGGTTCGTTCAACATCCAGCCGAAAATCGGCATCAACGTGGCGTCCATGACCAATTCCGAAGGCAGTAACCCCCGTGTTGGTTTTGTCGGCGGCGCCGAGTTCGAATACCAGGCGACCGATCTTCTTTCTCTGTCCTTTGGCACCCTCTATTCGCAGCAAGGCATAAAGAATAATGTCGATGGCGTGGACGGAACCGTTAAGATGGACTACATCAACATGCCAGTTCTTCTGAATTTCTACGTCGTCAAGGGACTGGCCTTGAAGACAGGTATCCAGCCAGGCTTCGAGGTGAATGACAAGGTCAAGGTCACGACTTCCGGCACCACGGTAGAGATGGGCCTGGAAAAAGCCCTCAAGGCGGCCGGCGTCGACTGCAGCGTGAAGAGCGTGGACTTCGCCATCCCGTTCGGCCTGTCCTATGAGTACCGCAATTTCCAGGTTGACGCCCGCTACAACTTGAGCCTGACCAAGGCTGTCGAGGCCGATGGTGAGTCCGCAAGGCACTCGGTCTTCCAGATTACTCTGGGCTACAGATTCGGGCTGTAATAATCAGCGATTTGCAGGGCGTACGATGAGGAAGACTTTGAAATTAATGGAATTATGAATATATTCAAGCCATGCTTTACAAGATTCTATCGATTATCGCTCAAATCATCTGCGGGGCGGCGTTGATTCTTTTTTATCTGGGTTTGCTCTTGGATTTTATCCACGAGTACTGGCATCGAGACCAACACTGTTAGCGATTCTATAAAATGCGATATATCCAGCAATCTGCCAGTCAAGTTATTGTAAGTTTTTCCATATATGTAACTCGCGAGCATGCTTAAATACAAATAATCATATCAAAAAAGGCATCTCTTCGGAGGTGCCTTTTTTGATTTCAGCGGATGTCTCGGGAACTGGAATTCTGTCGCTTTACGCCAGTTTCGAGTCTGTCTTTGCCTGGAACTTGGCTACGTTGATGATGAAGCGTTCGTGTGTGCCTTCTCCGATGAGCCCCTTTTCGTCATAGGCCTTGACGTTGAAGACGAGACGCCTTCCGTCTATCTGAATCAGCTCTGAGTCGCACCAGACCTTCATCCCTACAGGCGTAGAACTTACATGCTTGATATTCACTGCGGTACCGACGGTCTCGCAGCCCTCATCGAGATAAGGCTGAACGCTCAGCCTGGATGTCCTTTCCATGATGGTTACCATCATAGGGGTTGCGAACACCCTGACGGTGCCGCTGCCGAGATGGTTTGCGCAAAGTTCTGGAGTTACTATCTCCTCTTGATATCCCTTGATTCCTGTTGTCAGCATATTCTTATGAATTTTTTAAATGTAGCTATTTTTTATGAATATGCCAACACAGGCTTCCTTTACTCTGGGAAGATGCCACCATGGAGGCGCATGGATGAGGGGATTGTCCTCGGAGCGTCATTCACATGCCTATGTCTGACTTCAGCTGGGTGATGGCCTTCTGGGCATCGCCGTCATTCTGTTCAAGCAGGGTGACGAAACGGCTGCCGATGATTCCGCCGGAGGCATGGGCGCAGGCAGCGTCGAAGGTCTGCTTGTTGCTGATACCGAAGCCAACCATTCGAGGATTCCTAAGATGGAGGGAGTCAATCTTCTCGAAATAAGCCTGCTTGGCAGCGTCGAAATCTTTCTGTGCCCCAGTCGTCGCAGCCGAGGAGACCATGTATATGAATCCGGAAGTGTTCTCGTCTATCAAGCGGACACGCTCTATGCTTGTCTCAGGAGTAATCAGCATTATCATTCGCAGATTGAAGCGATCTGCGACGGGCTTGTATTCATCGATGTAGTCTCTGAACGGCAGGTCGGGCATGATCATCCCGTCGATTCCCGCCTCTGCGCAAGAAGCACAGAAATTCTCGAACCCATATTGGTAAATTGGATTCAGGTATCCCATCAGGATGAGAGGGATGCCGACATCGCTGCGGATGTCTTTCAGTTGGCTGAAAAGCTTGCGCAACGACATCCCGTTGCGAAGGGCTTTCACTGCTGCATCCTGTATCACAGAGCCATCCGCCATTGGATCGCTGAATGGGATTCCTATCTCTATCATGTTCACCTCGTTGCGCTCAAGAGTCCGAATCACGTCGGCTGTGCCATCCAATGTCGGAGCACCTGCGCAGAAATAAATAGACAAAAGGCGTCCTGCCTTGCTGTCGAATAGTTTGTCAATTCTGTTCATTGCACGATAAGTCTTTTAAGAAATCTTTGATTTTCGCCGTGTCCTTGATGCCAGGACGCATCTCGAAGCGACTATTCAGGTCATATCCAGCCAAGGCTGGATGTGAGAAACTACGTAGGGCTGAAAGACTGTCCGGCCCGATGCCGCCGCTCAGAAAAAAAGGCGTGCTGCCAAGATAATGTTCCAGGATGTGCCAGTCAAAACTTTTCCCGGAACCTCCCTTCGACGGAGAGGCGGCATCGAAAAGGAAATAATCGCAGGTCTGAGAATATTCCGCCGCTGCATCGAGGCCCTCTACCGAAGAGATGGGAAATGCCTTAATGATTTTTAGTCCCATATTCCTGAATTTCAGACATTTGCCAGGGCTTTCGCTCCCATGGAACTGAATATGCGAGAGTCCATATTCATTGATCTTCATGAATATTCCGTCGTCGCTTTCGTCCACGAACACTCCGACCCTGCCAGCCCTGGAGGGAAGATAGCCCGGCACGGCCTTGCAGCAGCGAGGTGACTTCCGGTAGAATATGAAGCCGATGAGGTCAGCCCCTAGTGCTTCGACTGCGCGGATGTTTTCCCCATCAGTCATTCCGCAAACTTTTGTCAGCATGTTCATATCTCTTTGATGAAATCCTTCAGCGCCTGTCCCGGCGAGGCTTGCTTCATGAAGGCCTCTCCAAGGAGAAATCCGTTGAAGCCTGCCGAACGCAGCATTTCCAAAGTTTCAGGACTGGAGATTCCGCTTTCGGAAACCAGAGCGGGGCGGCAGGAAGCATTGCAAGAGGCAACCTTGTCGTGGAGCATGCCAATTAGCCGGAAAGAGTTCTGAACGTCGGTCGTGAAAGACCCAAGGTTCCGGTTATTGACCCCTATGCAGTCTGCTCCTACAGTCACGTAGTCCAGTTCTGATTCAGAGTGGATTTCCAGAAGGACTTCGAGTCCTATCCTGTGGGCTTCATCGCAAAGCGCCCCGCACTCATCCTTTTGCAGGCATGCCGCTATCAGCAGGACTGCGTCCGCTCCTGCCAGCCTGGCTTCGTACAGCTGGAACGGGTCGATGATGAAGTCTTTGCGCAGAATCGGGATTCCGACCAGAGGACGCACTGCCTTTATGTAGTCGAGCTTTCCGCCGAAATATTCGGAATCGGTGAGAATGGACAAGGCGCTGGCCCCTCCGGCGCAATATTCAGGAATGACTCTCATCGGGTCGGCATCTTCTTGTATCCATCCCCTGGAAGGAGATTTGCGCTTGAATTCTGCGATGATTCCGGAGCCGTGGAACAAGGCTTGCCTCAAGCTCAGGGGAGTACGTCCGGACTTAAAAGCAAATTCACGCAACCCTTCTATTGGCTGAAGACCTTTCTGCGCATCCACTTCCAATCGCTTGTGCGCCACTATTTTCCCCAATATATCCATGGCTCCCCCCTACGAGTTGATTTCTACGAACTTATTGAAGGCTGTCAAGGCCCTGCCACTATCAAGGGATTCTCTGGCTATGTCCAGGCACTCCGCCATGCCCTTCTCCCGCTCGATCAGCTGGATGGCAGCCGCAGCATTGGCCAAGACGGTCTGTCGCTGAGAATTGGTTGAGGTTCCGGCAAGCACGCTGTCGAAAATTCTTGCTGCGTCTTCTGCGGAGGCACCGCCAAAAAGCTGGTCTGGAAAGGATTTCGCGAGTCCCAGGTCTTCCGGGCTGAACACGTGCTCGTAATCCGATGTGCAGATTTTGAAGTCTCCGGTCAGCGAAATCTCGTCGTAACCATCCAGGCTTGTTACTATCGAATAACGGATTCCGAGTTTGTTCATTACGTTGGCGTACAGCCTCATCTGTTCAAGATTGGCGGTACCAAGCAGCTGGTATGTCGGTTCGCAAGGATTGATCAGCGGGCCAAGCAAGTTGAACACGGTAGGGAACCCAAGTGCCTTCCTGGTCGGACCTACGAATTTCATGGCCTTTGCGAAAAGCTGGGCGTGGAGATAGCAGATTCCTGCCTCTTCGATGCTTCGCATCAGGGTGTCGCGGTCTACGGTGAACTTAACCCCGTGCTGCTGGATGACCGTGCTTGCCCCACTCACTGAAGTGGCTCCGAAATTTCCGTGCTTGGCCACTTTGTAACCGGCTCCAGCCACTACGAAGCAGGCGCAAGTAGAGATGTTGAACGTGTTCTTGCCGTCCCCTCCGGTACCTACGATGTCGAGGGGCTTGAAAGGCGACAGGTCCACTGGCACCCTCGTCTCCATGAGGGCTTGCCGGAAGCCTATCAGCTCATCGGCGGTCACCCCGCGCAATTGCAGCATCGACAGCAAGGCGGCGATCTGCGCCTGGGGGTATGATTCTTTCGTTATATTCATCAATATGTCCTTCGTGTCTTGGGAAGACAGCTTCTCCTGATTCAGAAGCCTTGTAAGATATTCTTTCATTTGCTCAAAAAATTTCTGATTATTGTCTTTCCGTCCGGGGTGAGGATGGATTCCGGATGAAATTGTATTCCTTGCACATCGTATGTTTTGTGCCTCAGCGCCATTATGTAGTCCTCTTCGCTGATGGCAGTGATTTCAAGGCTGTCCGGGAATCCGTCCCTGTCCACGACCCATGAATGGTAGCGCCCTGCCGGAATCCAGCCTGGAAGCCCTTCGAACAAGCCTCCGTCATTTTCGTGCAATATCTTGACTGCGGTCTGGACTCCGTGAAACACCTTTGAGAGATTCGTCAGCTTGGCACCGAAAGCCTCTCCGATGGCCTGCTCTCCAAGGCAAACCCCTAGAATGGATTTCTTGGGGGCATATTCATGGAGCACATCCAGGATTAGTCCGGCTTCGGATGGAATTCCTGGCCCGGGGGAGATGATGATTTTATCGTAAGGTTCCAAGTCCTCCAGGCGGAAGCAGTCGTTTCTCACCACGTCAGCTGAAACCCCTAAGCTCCTCACCAGATGCGCCAGGTTGTAGGTGAAAGAATCGTAGTTGTCTATTATTACCGTTTTCATATTCATAAAGTCTCGCTTTCTGAAATTGCTTTCCTCAATGCTCCAAGCTTGTTGTTTATCTCTTGAAGCTCGTTTTCGACGTTGCTCTGCGCCGTGATGCCGCCCCCGGCCTGGAACCATAGCTTGCCGTTGCGGCTGACGAATGTCCTTATGGTGATGGCTTGGTTCAGGCTGCCGTTCAGTCCGATGAAGCCCACGCAGCCGCCGTATGCTCCTCTGTTATGGGGCTCCAGCTCGCTGATTATCTGCATGGCGCGAATCTTCGGCGCGCCGGAAAGGGTTCCGGCCGGGAAAGTGTCCATGAAAACTTTTATGGGATCTACGCCTTCATTGATTGCTCCGCTGATGCGGCTCACCAGATGGATCACGTGGCTGTAATATTGCAGCTGCTTGAGGAAATCCACCTTCACGTCGTGGCAGTTCCTGGACAGGTCGTTCCGGGCAAGGTCTACCAGCATGGTATGTTCCGCATTCTCTTTCGGGTCGTAACGGAGCCTGCTGGCGTTCTGTTCGTCTTTGACAGGATCGCCGGTCCTGGCCGTCGTGCCGGCTATCGGGTCTATGTAGGCTCTCCCGCCCTCTATGCGGCAATGAGTCTCAGGAGAAGAACCGAATATCCTGAAGCCGCCGAAGTCGAAATAGAACAGGTAAGGGGAGGGGTTTATGCTTCTGAGGGACCTGTAGAGGCGGAAATCGTCGCCAATGAAGCCTTGTTCGAAGCGCCTGGATATCACGATCTGGAAAGTGTCGCCTCTCATGCAGTGAGCTATGCATTTACGAATATTCTCCCGATGCTCATCGTCCGTCAGGGTCGAGGTCGTCTCCCCGATTGCCTTGAAGTCATAGACAGGGAATTTTCCGCTTTCCATGATTCTGCGCAGCATGTCCAGGTGGTCGGCTTCTCCATCTTCCAGCAGCTCCACAAGCGTCATTTCGGATTTGAATCCTTTGAATACTATGAGGTATTTATACAGGATGTACATCAGGTCCGGTGCGTCATTTTCTGTGTCGGTTGCATCTTTCACGGGGATGTTTTCCAGGTAGCTTACAATATTGAAGGTGGTGTAGCCGTAGACCCCGCAGTAGCTGGAATACTCCCCTTCTACTTCGAAGCAGTCCAGGAACTCACGGATGACTCCGGTGAGTGCCTCTGCCCCAGTCTTCCCATCCCTGTCAAGTTTCTTTGAGACAGTCTCTCCGTCAGGCATCTTGCAGGTGACGACTCCGTGTCCCACGGATATGCTGGCTATAGGGTCTATCCCGATGAACGAACGGCTGTTTTCTCCTCCGTGATAATCGGAGCTTTCCATCAGCACGCTCCGGGCATGCAGGTCCCTGACTTTAAGATACGAGCTGACCGGCGTGTAGAAGTCTCCCAGCATCGTTTTGCCGGCAGTCGTGTAATGATACTTTTTCATATTCATTTGTAATATTCAAGATAAGTTTCCATGTCTTTGTCGCCTCGCCCCGAGACTGTCAGCACTATGACCTCGTCGGGGCTGAAATGCATCTTCGGCAAGACTCCCAGCGCATGAGCGCTCTCCAAGGCAGGGATGATGCCTTCCAGGCGCGTAAGCTCGAATCCGGCAGCGATTGCCTCGTCGTCGTTGACGGGAATCACCTTCGCTCGCTTTGACTTTGCCAAGTTCGCATGCATCGGGCCTATCCCGGGATAGTCCAGTCCTGCGCTCACTGAATATGGCTCCTCGATTTGGCCATCCTCATTCTGGATGACATAGGTTTTGGCCCCATGAATGATCCCTGTTCGTCCCAAGGCTATGGTGGCAGCCGTCTTCCCGGTCTCAACGCCAAGTCCTCCCGCCTCCGCCAGCACGACTTTTACCCTAGGTTCATCAATATAATGGTATATGGAACCGGCGGCGTTGCTCCCCCCGCCCACGCAGGCAATGATGTAGTCCGGATAGTCTCTCCCGACCTTCTCTTGAAGCTGCCACTTGATTTCTTCGCTTATCACGGACTGAAGCCTTGCGACCATGTCGGGATAAGGGTGCGGGCCTACCGTAGAGCCTATTATGTAATAAGTGTCTTCAGGATGGCAGCACCAGTCCCTGATTGCTTCATTCGTGGCATCTTTGAGAGTTTTGTTGCCTGACTCTACAGGCACCACGGTAGCGCCCAGCATCTTCATTTTCTCGACGTTCATGTGCTGGCGCCTGACGTCGGTCGCCCCCATGTAGACGACACACCGCATGTTCATCAGGGCGCATACTGTCGCAGTGGCAACCCCATGCTGGCCTGCCCCGGTCTCCGCTATGATGCGTGTCTTGCCCATGCGCCGTGCAATCAGGATCTGCCCGATGGTGTTGTTTATCTTGTGTGCTCCGGTGTGGTTCAGATCCTCTCGCTTGAGGTAGATGTGGGCTCCGTATTTCTCAGACAGCCGTCCTGCCTGGTAGAGAGGGGAAGGCCTCCCGACATAATCTTTCAAGAGCCGCCTGTACTCTTTCTGGAAATCCTCGCTGTCAATGATTTTAAGATAGCAGTTCTGCAGGTCTTCCACGCATTTGTGAAGAATCTCGGGGACGTATGCGCCTCCGAAGTCTCCGTAATAACCATTTTCATCAACCAAGTAACTCATACATTATAACATGAAAAAAGCCCTGTCGCATCGCGGCAGGGCCCATATTGTGTATCACTATCGCACACGGAACGGCTGACCACTTACGACTTTTGGAGTTGTAAGAAGCGCCACCACCAATATGCGTTGAATATATTAGTCATGATTCGTTCGTTTCAGGTGTAAAATTACGTCTTTTTTTGAAAAAAGCAACTGTCTCTAATAATATTTTCTCTCCTGCCTGTAGAGGGCGATGAATATGAATATCATTATGGTGAATGCCCAGAGCGATGAGCCGCCATAGCTAAGCAGCGGCAGCGGGATGCCAATCACCGGCATTATGCCGATGGTCATGCCAATGTTGATGAACAGGTGCATGAATATGCAAGATGCGACGCAATAGCCATAAATTCTGGAAAAAGCAGCCCTGCACTGCTCGGCATCACGAATGATGCGATATATTAAATAGACGTATAGCAATATGACTGCAAGGCATCCCAGAAAGCCCCATTCTTCTCCGATGGTGCAGAAGATGAAGTCCGTGCTCTGTTCCGGCACGAATCCGAACGTCGTCTGGGTTCCGTTCAGGAATCCTTTGCCGAAGAGGCCGCCGGAACCTATCGCAATCATGGACTGGTTTACGTTGTAGCCTACCCCGGCAGGGTCGTCTTTCATTCCCAGCAGCACCTCTATTCTCTGTCTCTGATGATCCTGGAGCACATTGGTGAATATGAAAGAACTGGAAATGACAAGTATGATTCCGGCGAGTGCAGCCAGCGATGAGATGGACATGAATCTGTTTTTTGCCTTATAGCCTTTTATCAGATAAATAACAGCCCCGACTGCTATTATGCCAATGAGGACGTATCCCATGTCCAGCTCTGCCATGGTGGAGCCAGGATTGAAAATGAGCTTCTGAAGCCAAGGAAGGAAACATAGGACCAGGAATATTCCGAATTCCAAGAAAGCTCCTTTCCCCAGCCTCCAGGAGTTTAGCCAGTTGCAGAACAGCACTACGCCAAGGAGCACCATTATTGAAAGGTAGACGGATGTGGTGAGCGTAAGTATGAATAGCAGGACGGACATTCCAATGGCGACCAGCCACCATCCCGAGAGGCCTTCCCTGTAGAGCACGAATATAAAACCTACGTACACGAGCGCAGAACCAGTCTCGCTTTCAGCCAGGATGACCGCCATAGGCAGTAATATCACGAATGCTGTCAGGATGAAATCCTTGAAGCGAGTTATCCGGAAATTCGCCTGGCTCATGATGAGGGCCAATACCAGCGAGGTGGTAATCTTTGAGATTTCAGCCGGCTGGAACTTCACGGGGCCGAATTCGAACCACGATTTGGAGCCTTTGACTTCTTGCCCCAGGAAAATCACGGCTACGAGCAGCCCTATCACGAATATGTAGGAGGGTATGGAAATGGTTTCCCATAGTCGCGGGCTGATGACAAACAGTATCAAGGCTGCCAGGCCTATAGCGGTGAGTATCCAAACGAATTGCTTTCCGCATCGATAGTTGAAATCGAAAATGGTGTTCGGTCCTGCGGAATGAATGGAGGCGTAGATGTTCAGCCAGCCGATGAAGATCAGGAGCAGGTAGCATATTACCAGCCTCCAATCAACGCTCTTGCGCATCCCTCTGTCCGAAAAATTCGTCATTTGTATGCTTTCACCCTATTCATTAAATCACCTTGCAACATCCTCTCCTCTAGTGGCTTGCGACTCTCGCTAATCTCTCCTGTCAAGTATTTTTCCACCAGCAGAGAAGCGATAGGAGCAGCCCATGTGGCCCCGAAACCGGCATTTTCCACATAAGCCATTACGGCAATCTTTGGATTGTCCTTAGGAGCGAAGCAGATGAAGCAGGAGTTATCTGCTCCACGAGGATTCTGCGCAGTTCCAGTCTTTCCGCAAATGTCCAGCCCGGGCACAGCTGCGATAGAGGCCGTGCCACCCGAACCGAATCCGCTGTTTACCGCTCTCCACATGCCAGGAACTACCGTTTCGTAATTCTTCGAATCCACCATCGTGTAATGCTTCTCGTAATATTTAGGATCTATCTCTACCCCCTCTGAAGCCTTTACGATGTGCGGAATCATGTACCACCCGCGATTCGCGACCGTGGCGCACATGTTAGCTATCTGAAGAGGCGTGGCGCCTATCTCCCCTTGTCCTATGGACAGGGAAATGATGGTGGTGAACTTCCAGCCACCCTTGCCATACAGTTTGTTGTAATATTTCGAAGTTGGGATATTCCCGCCTAATTCGGAAGGGAAGTCGGATCCAAGAGGCTGCCCGAAGCCCATGCTGTGCACATATTCATTCCATTTGTCGAAGGCAGCGTCTATATTCTTGTATTCCTTATTCTCTAATATGTTCTTAAGGACGTAGCAGAAGTAGCCGTTGCAGGACATCATTATCGCTTCTTCCAGATTCAGCGGAGAGCGATGCCCGTGGCAGCCTAGTTTATGGCTTCCGAAATGATAGCCATGGTTGCAAGGGTAAGTATATTCAGGCTTTAAAGTGCCTTCCTGCAGGCCTATCAGGCCATTCACCAGCTTGAACACAGAGCCTGGAGGGTAAGGAGCCTGCACGGCCCTGTTGAACATAGGCCTGTGCGGATCTTTGATTATCTCATCGTAGTGATGGCTGATGTCGGCGAGCATGTCAACATCAATCCCGGGGCTGGAGACCAGCGTGAGAATCTCGCCGGTCGACGGCTCTATCGCTACCAGGCTGCCGACCTTGTTCTTCATAAGCTCCTGCCCGTACTGCTGCAAGTCAGCATCGATGGTGGTCATTATGTCGTGACCCGGGATTGCCTCTTTATCGAACTCGCCATTCTGGTAGCGCTGCTCTATCTGATTCTTGGAGTTCCTTAAGTAAATGTGATAGCCTTTCACGCCCCTCAAATCCTCTTCCCTCGCCGCTTCTATGCCTGTTTTTCCAGCATAGTCGCCAGGCCTGTATTCGTCGGGGTGCTTCTGCAGGAAGTTTTGATCAACCTCGGAAACATAGCCTAGAAGGTTACCGCCAGCATTCACAGGATAATCGCGGATGCTTCTGGCGACGCCCCTGAAACCAGGGAAACTATAGGACAGCTCGGCGAATTTCATGTAATTCTCTGGCGGAACCTGCTTGAACATCACCATGCTCTGATAGCCGATTCTGCGCTTGTTCTTCTCATATTCGGCCATCTTATCCCTGATGGACTGAACGCTCACGTTCAGGGAGTTAGCCAGTAGGACAGTGTCGAACTGCCCGACCTCGCTCGGAGTCACCAGAATGTCGTACGCCACCCTGTTTCCGACTATGATTTTCCCGTTCCTGTCGTAAATGATGCCTCTCGTCGGATAGACTATGTCGTACACCATGGAATTATTGGAGGCATTTATTTTATATTCGTTATTGATTATCTGAATATAAAATATTTTCGCAATGATTATGGCCGCCACAACCGCAAGACCGATGATCAGCTTGGTCGCTCTACCTTCGGTCGTCATAAGTCAGCTGATTGACTATTAAAAGTGACATGACATAGCTTGCGGCCGTAGAGCAAGCCAAGGCCAGGAATATGAACCATGCTGGTCTTGTGCCGGCGCAATCTAGCAATATGTAGATGATGAGGAATAAGACTATTGCTATCAGCATTGCGAGAGAAACCCTTGCAAAGCCATATTTCCTGATGGATATTCCCTCTTGCCTCTCGAATGGCTCGCTTCCGAACATGAGCGAGATCAGCGGCCGCCGGATAAGGGCTACTGGCAGCAGAGCGGCAGCGTTAATCCCGATCACTCCCTCTGCGAAGTAGTCCACGACCAGCCCGGTGCCGAATGCGATCAGCTGGGCGGCAAATGAGCCGATTGATGTCGGCAAGCATAAAATCATGACGGGCAGAAGGCTCAGGATGATGTATGGCGTGAACCTGCAATAAATGTACAGGATCATCTGGGCGATGACGAGAATGACATAAGTTATCCAAAAATTCCCTTTCATCGTTTCGCCTCCTTATCTTTAGCCATCTCCTCTTTCTCCAGTTCTTCGATTTCTTCCAGCTTCGTGTTCCTCACGATAGTCACGTATCTGACGGCCTGATGATCCTGGAACATCTTGACCTTTATCTCGTTCGTCGCTCCATTGATGATTCTCGAAGAGCCAGTCACTCCGATAGGGATGTCGGACGGGAAAATCGATGAATATCCGCTTGTGTAGACCGTGTCCCCTGGATTGAATTTATATTGCAGAGGAATTTCTTTCAGCACTGCGCCATCGCTTGTCATTCCATCCCAGGAGAGAGGCCCTACGGCACCCTCGTCGCCCAGCCTGGCGCTCACGTTTACTTCCGTGTTCTCGAACGAGATTGCATAGCAGTAGTGCTGGCTCACGGCATCCACGATTCCAATCACCCCGTTAGACGTGATGACCCCGGAATTCTGCCTTATCCCGTCAGCCGAGCCTTTGTCGAGAATCAGGTAGTTATGCTGCGATTTCCTGTTGGATTTCACTATCGTGGCAGGAACATACATGAATCCGTTTTCTTTCAGTTCGGGCAAGAAAGTGCTGTCGGCCTCGTTCAGAGCCATTCTCAAGCTTCTTACCTCAGATGTGAGGCGGCCGTTTTCGAGCGCCAGCTTCTCATTTTGCTGTTTCAGTGAGAAATAGTCGTTCACTTTCTGGGTCACGCCCCAGACTTTAGCCGAGAAGCCATGCGAGATGCGCATGAACCAAAGCCTTTGCAGCTGATTGTTATGAGAGAGCAACAGGAGAGAAGCGATCTCCAAAAAGATGAAGACCACTATCGTGAGTATGGTGCTGGTCACGGATCTCTCCTTCGGCATTTTATCTCATTAGGAACGAGTAATTCGATGTTTTCTTAAGCGCAATGCAAGTGCCTCTGGCCACTGCCTTCAACGGATCCTCAGCCACATGGAACTGGATGTTCACTTTTTCAGTGAATCTCTTTGCTAAGCCGCGCAGAAGGGCTCCGCCGCCAGAAAGGAAGATCCCGTTCTCCACTATGTCCGCATACAGCTCCGGCGGAGTCAGCTCCAGCACGTGCAGAATTGAAGATTCCAGCTTCGCTATGGATTTATCAAGGCAGTGCGAGATTTCTTGATATGTCACTGTGGCCTCCACAGGGTGGGCTGTCATGAGGTTAGGACCCCTTACCACGTATGGCTCAGGTTCCTCGTCAGCATCCAGGTCAGGAATGACGGCTCCAACGGCAATCTTTATCTTCTCTGCCGTTGTCTCGCCAATCTTGATGTTATGTTGTTGGCGAAGGTAATACTGAATGTCGCTGTTGAACACATCCCCTGCGGTAGTAATGCTGTCTTGCACTACGATGCCGCCCAGAGAAATGACTGCGATTTCTGCAGTGCCGCCACCAATGTCGACTACCATGTTGCCCTTCGGAGCCTCCACGTCCAGGCCAATGCCAAGTGCGGCCGCCATAGGCTCATAGATCAGGTACACGTCTCGGCCACCAGCATGCTCGCAGGAGTCGCGCACGGCCCTGATTTCTACCTGAGTGCTGCCAGATGGTATTCCGACCACGATTTTGAGAGTCGGGGCGAAAAGTGTCTTCTTTTTGCTGTTAACTTGCTTTATGAACCCTTTGATCATCATTTCGGCGGCATTGAAGTCGGCAATGACTCCGTCCCTCAAGGGCCTGATAGTTTTCACGCCGGGGTTAGTATGCTCATGCATCAGCTTCGCCTGCTGGCCTATGGCTATGCATTTGCTGGTGTTGTTGTCAATCGCGACGATGCTTGGCTCGTCAAGCACTATATTGTCGTTCTGGAATATCACGGTATTGGCTGTGCCAAGGTCCATCGCGATTTCCTGTGTTAAAAAATTAAATGCCATCTCTTTGTCTCTAACTTGATACTATGCTGATTTTACAACTCGTAAATATACAAAAAAAGTTATATTTGTAGTTGAAAAGTCATGGGTAGAAGAAAAATATTAATAGTGATGGCCGCTGGAAGCGGAACCCGCATGGGCGCTTCTGTGCCTAAGCAGTTCCTGCCGCTTGGCGGGGAAATGATTCTAAAGCGTACCATTGAAATTTTCCTGTCCGCCGTTCCTGATATCCGCATAATCACCGTCCTCCCAAGAGATTACATGGACTTTTGGAAGAATTCCTGCCTGGAAGGCAGTTTCTACTATCCTCAGACACTGGTCTCTGGCGGGATCACTCGTTTCCATTCGGTAAAGAACGCCCTTCGGAAAGTGCCAGGCGGAGCTGTCGTAGCGATACATGACGGAGTGCGGCCATTAATATCCAAAGGGCTGATCATGAATATGTTCGCTCAGATGGATTCGGGCAAATGCCATGCCCTTGTCCCGGTGCTGCCAGCCATCGATACTCTGAGGCTCTTGGAGGAGAAGGCGGGCAAACTGTGCGATACGGGGCTTCAAGTGAACAGGTCGCAGGTTTTCCGCTGCCAGACTCCTCAGATGTTCCTTTCGGAGGACATCAAGGCAGCATATTCATTGCCTTTCGACACTTCTTTTACCGACGATGCTTCTGTGGCGTACGCAAACAATATCCCTCTCTCCTATTGTCATGGAGAGAGGTTGAATTTCAAAATCACTTCTCCGGAAGACCTTGCTTTGGCGGAAATGATTATTTCTTCCCGGCAGAGGTGACGGCTTTACGTTTATAGTCTTTGACCCAGACCTGACGCTCAATTGCCTGATCAAGTGAAATGACAGTATCGGTTGCCTGAACGTAAGGAATATTTTGAATCGTGTTCAAAAGAATCTCCATGAGATGGTCATTGTCGAAGCAATAGACTTTCAGCAAGAGAGCGGCTTTGCCAGTGACGAAATGGCATTCTACGATTTCAGGTATATTCCTGAGGGATTCCACCACTTCGTTGTACTTATTTGCCTCAGAGAGAGAAATGCTCACGAATGCGCATACGTTCAATCCGAGCGCTTGCGGTTTTACAAGCAGGCGGGAGCCGGTGATGACGCCGTTATTCTCAAGCCTCTTGACTCTCTGATGGATAGCAGCGCCAGACACGCCACACTCGCGTGCGATTTCCAGGAAAGGCATTCTGGCGTTATTAACCAGGAAAGAGAGGATTTTCTGGTCGATCTGATCAATGTGATAACTAGCCATTCGCTTTCAGATTATAATTAACTTTGCAAAATTAATTATAAACATGAAAAAATCAAGACTTCTTATGGAATTTGTTTCGTGTTTTTGAAGGTTCCGAATTGTTAATGATATCCTGGCACTCCTCCAAAGTCAGTTTAGAAGCATCTGTCCCTTTTGGAATCTTGTAATTTCCTCCAGCATGTTTTATATACGGGCCATATCGCCCTGCAATCACTTGAATGTCTGCGTCTTTATATTCAGCGATGGTAGAATTGGCTGGCGTCTTGTTCAGGCCATCCTCGATTATCTCCCCGCATTTCTCTATGGTGATGCTTAAAGGATCTGTTCCGCGAGGCAGAGAGAAATTTTTATCCCCATATTTGATGTATGGGCCGAAACGGCCCTTGGTCGCAATGACGTCAATTCCTTTATGCTGGCCTACAGTGCGAGGCAGTAAGAACAGCTTCAATGCTTCTTCAAGGGTTATGGTCTCAATCAGCTGGCCTTTGCCTAGTGAAGCAAAAGCCGCCTTCTCGCCCTCGCCTTTCTGGATGTACGGGCCATATTTTCCAAATTTGGCGACGATTTTGTTCCCGTCCCCATCTGTGCCTAGTTCCCTGGTCACGTGGCTATAATTGCCGTCATGCATTACCTCCTCCACGTTCTTGTGGAATGGAGCATAGAACTGAGCGATCACATCGTTCCAGACCAGCTCGCCTTTCGCTATTTTATCGAAATCGTTCTCGACGTTGGCCGTGAAATTATAATCCATGATGTCATTGAAATGCTCTTCCAGATAGTCGGAAACCAATATCCCGATTTCCTGAGGTATCAGCTTGCCCCTTTCTGCTCCTACGACTTCTGTCTTAATTGATTCAGTAATAGTCCTGTTTTTGAGGATGAGGTCTCGAACCTGTTTTTTGACCCCTTCCTTGTCGCCTTTGAATATGTATCCTCGGCCAGTCGTGAGAGTCGCGATGGTAGGAGCATATGTCGAAGGGCGGCCTATTCCCAGCTCTTCGAGTATCTTAACAAGCGTAGCTTCTGAATATCTCTGAGGCGCCTGCGTGAACTTGCATGAGGCGGAGATTTCAAGAGCATTCATTATGTTCCCGACATTCATTTCAGGAAGAACTGCCACTTCGGTATTATCTTCCTCATTGTCGGAACTTTCCATGTAGAGCTTTAGGAATCCGTCAAACAGCACCTGGGTAGCTTGGATGGAGAATTTCTCAGGCCCCTTGTCGTATGAAACCTTGATGTTCGTATTCAGGACCTTGGCATCAGCCATCTGGCTGGCCACTGTCCTTCTCCATATTAATTGATAAAGTTTCTTCTCTTGCGCTGTCCCTTCGATGTCAGTGTTGGCAATGAAGGTAGGGCGGATGGCTTCATGAGCTTCCTGCGCCCCTCTGGTTGTAGTGTGAAACTGGCGAGTCTTTGAATATTCAGCACCGAAGTTCTCGGTGATATATTGCTTTGAAGTGCCTAGCGCCAGACTCGACAGATTCACAGAGTCGGTTCTCATGTAGGTTATGAGACCCCTCTCGTACAGCCCTTGCGCCAGCCTCATCGTGACGCTAACTGGCAGATGAAGCTTCCTGGAGGCCTCCTGCTGCAATGTGGAGGTGGTAAACGGCGGAGCAGGGTGCCTGACAGCCTCTTTTTTCTCTATGTCGGATATTTTGAATATGGCACCGATGCAGTTCTGCAGGAAATTCCTAGCCTCATCTTCGGTTGCGAACTTAGTGTCAAGCGCGGCCTTTACTTTCACCGAGGAAGGTAGTCCCTCAGGATTGAAAATAGCGTCTATTCTATAGAAAGGCTCATTCTTGAAAGCTATTATTTCCTTTTCTCTTTCCACGACGAGCCTCAGGGCCACTGACTGCACCCTTCCCGCAGAAAGTTTCGGCTGGATTTTTCTCCACAGCACTGGCGACAGCTCGTATCCTACGAGCCTGTCCAGCACCCTCCTGGCCTGCTGGGCATCCACCAGGTGCATGTCTATTTCTCTCGGCTTCTGAACGGCTTCAGTGATGGCAGTCTTAGTAATCTCGTGGAAAACGATTCTTCTGGTGCTCTGCTTGTTCAGTCCCAGGGTTTCGAACAGGTGCCAGGAAATGGCTTCTCCCTCGCGGTCTTCATCGGAAGCAAGCCACACGGTTCCAGCGCTCGCGGCATCCTTCTTCAATTCCGCAACCACTTTCTTCTTATCGGCGGGTATGACGTACTCGGGTGAGAAATTGTGTTCTATGTCAACGCTTAACTTGTTGTCTTTCAGGTCTCTGATATGACCGAAACTAGCCTTGACCACGTAATCCTTCCCAAGAAATTTCTGAATCGTCTTAGCTTTCGCAGGAGACTCGACTATTACCAAATTATCCATAAAATCCTTCCTTTCAAAGTTTTTCAGTTAGCTGTTAGTTTGCGAATGCAAAGTAAAGGATAAATCGGGCTATTTTCCAAATTTTGTTATAAATTTGTCTTTATTATGACTGAAGTGACTAGAAAAAGAATTATAAAATGGTTCTGGATAATAATAACATTTCCAGTGCTATTCATTTTCCTTATGCTTTTCCTCGTCTGGGTGTTCGCTGACATCCCTTCGTTCAAGGAACTAGAGAACCCGGACAGCAAGCTCGCCACTCAGATAATGGCTGATGATGGTGAGATTCTAACGACATTCCACATAGAGAACAGGACATACGTTACGTACGAAGAACTTTCGCCGACCATCGTGCAAGCAGCCGTGGCTACGGAGGACAGACGCTTCTACAAGCACTCGGGAATTGATTTCAAAGGCCTTGGCAGGGTATTCTTCAAAACCATATTATTACAGAAGTCCAGCCAGGGCGGTGGTAGCACGATCACTCAGCAGCTCGCGAAGACGCTTTATCCCAGGACGGAGATAAAACATAAGATTCCGGGGATATACCATATTAAAATGATATGGATAAAGCTGAAGGAATGGATAACCGCCGTGAAGCTGGAGCGGAACTACACGAAAGACGAGATTGTCACGATGTATCTGAATTCCGTATTCTTCGGCAGCAGCGCCTACGGAATCAGGGCGGCTTCCGAGACGTTTTTCGGGAAGCTTCCGAAAGACCTCACGGTCGAGGAGAGCGCAGTGCTCGTTGGAATGATAAATAAGCCTACCAGGTACAATCCTGCCCTTAATCCGGATAAGGCTCTAGTTAGGAGAAATTTCGTGATAGAGAAGATGAAAGACTCGGGATACATCACGAAAGCTGAGCGAGACTCTATAAAGCAGATTCCTATAACGCTGAATTACGAGGTTCAGGACCACAATGCCGGTCACGCGCCTTATTTCAGAGACATGCTTCGCAGGGTGATGACTGCCCATAAGCCTCGCAAGTCGGAGTACACCGTCAATGAGGATTATGTCGTGGATTCGCTTGCATGGGCTACTGATGACCTCTACGGCTGGCTTGAGAAGACAAGGAAGCCAGATGGGAGCAAATACAACTTGGATAAAGATGGCTTAAGAATATACACCACCATCAATTACAAGATGCAGGAGTATGCCGAAGAAGCGGTGGCAGAGAGAATCAAAGCCCTGCAAAAAGACTTCAATAGAGACCTGCGCAGCAAGACTCATGCCCCGTTCTCCAATGACATAGATGAGGAAACCAGGAACAGAGTCATTAACCAGGCTCGTCGGTGGAGCGACCGCTGGAGGATGATGAAAAAAGACGGGAATAGCGAGGCTCAGATACTGAAGTCTTTCTCCGTGCCGACCAAGATGAGGGTATTCGCCTACAACAGCAAGGGTTATGCAGACACGACCATGACCCCGGATGACTCAATCAAGTATTATAAATCTATTCTCAGGACTGCATTTTTCGCCATGGAGCCAGAGACCGGCTTCGTGAAGGCTTACGTAGGAGGGCCGAATTATCGTTATTTCAAATATGATAATGTCCGCCAGGGGAAACGGCAGGTCGGATCTACGATTAAGCCTTACCTCTATACTTTGGCTATGCAGGAGGGCATGACCCCTTGCGACAAAGTTTTGAACGTGCCTCAGACGTTCGTGCTGGATGACGGCAGCACATGGACTCCAAGAAGCACCGATAAAGATGAATGGATAGGCAAGACAGTCACGCTGAAGTGGGGGCTTACTAACAGCTCTAATAATATATCGGCTTACCTGATGAAGCAGTTCGGCCCTTATGCCATGGTAGAGATGATGAGGCAGATGGGAGTGCACAGCTTCCTTGACCCGACTCCTTCTCTTTGCGTAGGCTCTGCTGACCTTTCTCTATTTGAGATGGTAGCGGCATACAATATATTCCCATCTAAAGGCGTTTACAGCACCCCGTTGTTCGTGACGAGGATAGAAGACAGCCAGGGCAACGTGATCTCGGAGTTCACGAATCGCCGTTACGAGGCAATAAGCGAGCAGACCGCTTATCAGATGGTCGACATGATGATGAATGTGGTAAGGAATGGCACGGGAGCCAGGTTGCGTTACAGATACGGGCTGACGGGAGAAATCGGCGGCAAGACGGGAACTACTAACGATAACGCTGACGGCTGGTTTATCGGCTATACTCCTAGACTAGTCGCAGGGGTGTGGACGGGGGCCGAGGACAGACAGGTGCACTTCCAGTCCATTGCTCTTGGCCAGGGCGCCAACATGTCCCTGCCGACATGGGGCATATTCATGAATAAAGTCCTTGCTGACGGAACTCTAGGCATTTCGGCAGATGACAAGTTTGACATTCCGGCTGGGCTGGGGCCAAATGACTGCTCTGGCGGTGGCCTGAATGCTGAGGCGCAGCAGGAACAGGCTGAAGAATACTATTTTGAATAGAATATATTAATATGGGCAAGTACAACAAAATCGCTGTGGTGTATGGAAGCGATTCCTCCGAATGGGAGGTTTCATGCAGGAGCGGGGAGTTCGTCGCTTCCAGGATAGACGGTACGAAGTACGAGATCTATGAGATTTTCGCTCGTTTCGGGAAATGGCAGCTGGTTGCCATGAAGAAGCTGAATTCCATGAGAGTGCCTTTCCCGGAGGGTGCGAGGCCGGAAATTGATAAGAATGATTTTTCGGTGAGAATATATGGCGAGAAAGTGAAGTTCGACTACTGCTACATCGTGCAGCATGGAACTCCTGGCGAGAATGGCCTCTTTCAGGGCTATCTGGAGATGCTTGGCATCCCGTTCAGTTCTTGCAGTGCTTTCGTATCGGCCGTGGCGTTCGATAAGTTCGCCTGCAAAAGTTACTTGCGAGACGAGGATTTCGTGAAATGTGCCCCTGATGTGTTCGTGCGAAATGGAATGGACATAGATGCCGTGACGAAAAAGGTAGCAGGGAAGCTGAAGTTCCCTGTGTTCGTCAAGCCTACCGACGGAGGTTCCAGTTTCGGGATAACAAAAGTTAAGAAGCCGGAAGACTTGCCAGAGGCTATCAGGTTCGCTTTTTCTGAGGGGCCGGCTCTAATAGTAGAGCAAGGAATAGAAGGGCGGGAATTCACTTGCGCAGCATATTCCACTGGGAAAGAAGTTAAGTCTCTGCCTGTCATCCAGATAGTGACTGATAATGAATATTTTGACTACGATGCCAAATATAACGGCCACAGCCAGGAGATTTGCCCTGCGCCGATTGACGACAACCTGAGGGAACATATTCAAAGAACGACAGAGAAAATTTATTCCCAGCTAGGCTGTTCTGGAATTGTGAGAATGGACTATATACTTGCGGAGGACGGTCTTTATTTCTTGGAGGTGAACACTATTCCTGGAATGACCAGCGCATCTCTGGTGCCTAAGATGATCAGGACAGCAGGACAGGATATCACAGATTTCCTTACGCACATCATAGAAAATTCTTGACCTTTGAGAAGGATGAGTATTGTTTCCGATTTACCATTTTTTAAGAATTAGCAAGTGTTATTGAAAGAATTCATTGCTGAAGGAGTTTCAGCACTCGAGCAGCTTTATCCAACTGCCGAGGCTAAGAATATTGTTCTAATGCTCTGTGAGAGCCGTCTAGGCACGAAGAACTATACCCACATAGTAGAGCCGGACTATGCGATCAAGCCGAGCCAACTGCCGTCTTTGCAGGAAGATTTGAAAAGGCTGTCTTCAGGAGAGCCTGTACAGTACGTAATAGGCGAGGCTGATTTCTGCGGCTACAAATTCAAGGTTACGCCTGACGTACTGATACCGCGTCCGGAGACAGAGCTGTTGTGCCGTGAGGCTGTGAAAATCGGCTCCCGCATCCAGCGCATGAGAGAGGCTTACGGGAAATCCGCCAGGCCGGTCCGCGTGCTGGATTTGTGCACCGGCTCCGGCTGCATCGCATGGACGATAGCCTTGGAGATGCCGGGCTGCGAGGTCATCGGAACCGATATATCCCAGAAAGCCATTCAAGTGGCTTCCAGCCAGAATTTTAGCATTCAAGTTAAAGAGAGAGAGGCGATAACTCCGAAATTCATAGTCTCTGACGTGCTGGATTTCAACCAAGAGTTCGATCAAGGGCAGTTTGACCTTATAGTGAGCAATCCTCCGTACATCAAAGAATCGGAAAAGGCTAACATGAGGGTGAATGTGCTCAATTTCGAACCACCACTTGCCCTGTTTGTCTCTGATGATGATCCGTTGGTATATTATCGCGCCATCGCCCATTGGGCCCAGGAATTTCTAGAAGCAGACGGCAAAGGGCTTGTCGAGATCAACGAGCTCCTTGCTCCGGAGACGACCAGCGTTTTCAAGCAGGCTGATTTCGAGAACACGAGGACCATTCTCGACTTTTATGATAAAAAGCGTTTCGTTCTCTTCTCAAAATAGGCTTTCCAGGCCTATGTGGCGCATATTTTAAAATAGCCGTTGAAAATTTCATTCAACGGCTATTTTTTGCTCTCTTTGCATCAGAGATAAACGCAGAGTTTATGGAAAGCTTCAATCATCTTTTCAGGAAGCGGGCGGTGGTGCCGCTGCTTTTCCTAGCTGCTCTTTCTTCGTGCAGCAATATTGACGAAGATAAAGTGGACGCTGATTTCCGATCGGAAGAGGCTGCTGTCAACGTAACGCCTGAAGGCATAGCCAAGATGCTGAGCGGAATTCCTTTCGGGGCCTCTCAAGTCAGGGAGGTCTGGCAGGCTGTCTGCTCTTCCATTTCAAATGGTTATGATGAGGAGTATGCTTTCAGCGATGTTTTTCTTGCCCCAGGATGCGGGGTAGGAGAAACTGCATCTTCAGATGCCGGCCTAGCCATTTCAAGGAGTGCCGGGGCTTCCGCGGGGAGCTCTGCCGCCATCCGAGACTTAATCAATGAATATGCCTCCTCCAAGCTACAGACCAGGTCTGACGATTTCATTGCAAGGCTTGCAGAGTCAGGCATGCAGATTTATTGGCCATATTCAGAAGACTGGGATGGGCAGTCGATGCCTGTGATAACCTTCGACCCGGAAAATGGATCTGAGATGAACATAGCCTTCGAACGGTTCTTGCAGCCTGACGGGGCTTGGGCTGTACGCGAGATTTCAGTTGACGAATCTTATGCTCGGAAGCATCCTGTCTGGGTGATAAATCGTAATGACGATGCCGGGTTCGTCACGCCTCAGATGGCAGAAAAGCTCGGCATGCTAGCAAGGCCTTCGGTTTCCACTCGATCCTATGGCGCTTTCAAGACTTTGGTCCTCAAGGAATTCAAAGCACACAGGAATTACGATGGCTGGTTTTCAGGTGGCTCTGAGTTCTTCGTCAAATGTGGGGCTATCGAGTCTTTCAAGGCAAGGACTGAGGAAGAAATGGATGACTACAATCCTCAGATTACTGATTTTATGATCAAGGTCCGGCGCAAGCAGGTTGGGAATTCTTTGAGATTCAATTCAATACTTGTGTCGGAATGGTCGGATCAGCTGAGCGAGTGTGCTTTCATGGTCGTTGAGGACGATGGAGGAAAAATGACGAAGTGGTCGGCTGCTGGCACTGTTAAGATCAAGTCGAAATCTTACGGATTCGAAGTGGCGTTCCCGTATCATCGCAGCGACGACATAGTCTGGCGCGGAAAACTTTCCGACAACTATTTGGAGCGGAACAGTGGCAAGGCTGCCAGGTTTGGTGACGTAAGCATCACATTCGAGTTCGTGTGAGGGTAGTCGGGCTATCGCTTCTTCGGGGTAGCTGCGCTGACTGTCATCTCGCACGCCGCGCAATCGAAGCCGAGGGCATAACGCTTGCCGTTATTCACAAGGAACAGGGGGCCTGTCTGGGCAGCATGCTGATATTTCGGGCAGAGCCCCAGTTCATATCTTATGCAATATTTCGTGCGCAGGAGCTCGGCTCCTTCTCTATGAGAAATTTCGAATGCCGGCTCTATTGATGCGGCTCCGTAGAATTCATAAATTTCACGGCTCAGGTGATTTGCGATATTCTCCTTGTAAGTCAGTGCTTTAGGAATGCTGACGGCACCTCTGTCCTTTGGCCTTGCTTTACCGAGCGGGATTGCCTTGCACGGCAAGTCATCCAGCCGAGCAGCTATGTCCCGACGAATCGCATTCAGTTCAGCTGCCTTCAAGAATGGCAGATGCTCACCTTGCAAAGATTGTAATATGAAGGAATAAATTCCCGAAACCTTTGAAATCTGAGTCCTGTATATTCCCTCCATTCTTATCCGGTCTCGCGCTATCTCTCCGGCTGTCTGCAGATTCAGAGACACTGTGCGACCGTCCTCGCTCTCGGCGTTGATATTCAAAGATTTGCCATCGCTGTTGGCAGAAATGCTCACGGAAACATCTATGGTTCTTGCAGGGAGGCTGACCTCAAGTTCGCGCTCAAATTCGCTATCCACGTTCCTGTACAGAGTCGTGCCTGACTTCAGGCCGGGCGCAGCCTTGCAACGAATCGTATTCCCCTCGCAGACATCCCCGCGGAAGCCGATTATTTCGTCTCCGTTGAGAAAAGAGAATCCGTCCCCATTGTGAAGGGTGCATGAAGGATTCTTCAAGCTTACCAGGACCAGCATCTCGGATGCATTTCTAGAACGGCTGGCACGGCTGGCCGTTTCCTTGCTCCCCACAGCGCTGGCCTCTTTGATCCCCGCCACAACGCCGATTTCCTCCCCTATATGTTTAGGTGCATTCATCGAGGACCACTTACCACGTTTGCCATCGATGAAGAGTTCGGTGTACCTGCGATTGAATGTCTTGTCGAGGTCTGGAGTGAAACCGCCTCGGATGCATCCAAAAGAGGTCCTGCGATATTTGTCTGGATGCCTTGCGACCAAGTCGTCCAACGCCGATGAATATGCCCTAGTGACGTTACGAACATACGAAATATTCTTAAGCCTGCCCTCTATCTTGAAGGAATCTATGCCCGACTCAGCTAAATCTTCGAGGCGGTGCAGCAGATTATAGTCTTTAAGTGATAGCAGAGCCTTGTTCTTGACGAGAACCTTCCCTCTGGCATCCTCCAGATCGTAGAGGGAGCGACAGGCCTGAATGCATTCGCCTCGGTTGGCGCTTCTGCCGGTGATATATTCAGACATATAGCATTGCCCGCTGTAGCATACGCAGAGGGCTCCATGCACGAAAAATTCCAATTCGCAGTTCACTGCGGAGCGTATTTCACGGATTTCTTCAAGTGACAGCTCGCGTTCCAGCACTAGCCGGGAGAATCCGAGTGCCTCATAGAATCGGGCTTTTTCGGGCGTGCGAATAGCGCACTGGGTTGAAGCATGTAGCGGCAGGACAGAGCCTTTGCCACTAGATTGAATATTCAGCAAAGACAAATCCTGGTCGATTACGCCGTCTACGCCAGCGTCCGATGCCTCTTCCAGCAGCTTCTTCACCTGCGGGAGCTCGTCATCGTAGACAATCGTATTGATGGTTATGAAAATCCTCACTCCGAAGCGATGGGCATAGGTGCATAGTTCCCGGATATCCTCCATCGAGTTTCCTGCCGCCTGTCTTGCTCCGAATCCTGGCCCGGCTATGTAAACTGCATCCGCCCCGCAGTCTATGGCGGCGAAGCCTGTCTCTTTGTCCCTTGCAGGCGCCAGAAGTTCTAAGTATCTCATATCCTTACTGAACATAGCAGGCATTATATTAATTTGAACAGGTCATCCATTCGGACGAGGCTTTGGACCGAATTCGAATATTGGTTGCGAACAAGCCCGAATGTGGTTATGAGAGTAAGCTGCAAGGACTTCTTTGTGTGCGTCTCACTCTGAAAAGCATCAATTTTCCCACGCAACTCCTCGTCTGTGTCCTTGTCTATCGTATAATCACTTCCCGAGAATTTCATCTCACAGATATTTATGACATTATCGGCTCTGTCGATTACCATGTCTATTTGCGCTCCACCTTCTTTCCTGCGGCTGAGCCAAGGCATTGTTTCAGTTTGCACCCCTGCAATTCCCAAGGCGGATTTGATCTGTCTGACATGGAGAAAGCAAATGTTTTCGAAAGTATAGCCTCTCCATGCATTGAGCATCGGGGAGATCAGATTGTCCTGCCAGAAGCGTTCATTTGGCGTTTTTTTCTTATCCTTGAAATAAAGCCAGAACAAACAGAATGAGTCAATGACCCGGTAACGTACATCTGTCCGAGGACCGTCGTAATTGTTGAATAAGCCAATGAACCCACTTGCCTCCAAGGCTTTGATAGAACCGGTCAAGGAGCCGCCAGAAGTTATGCCTGAGGCTCCGGAGAGCTCTTTTCTGGTCATCCCATAGCGTTTCTTGCCTAACTGCCGGATTATTTTCTTGTTGACTTCCGGGTTTGCAAACAGCGAATTGAAGAGCCTGTCGAACTCTTGTCCGAGTTTGGCATCTTTAGCAAAAAATAAGTCATCGATGTTCTGGGCTATGCTGCGCCCTTTTCTTATCAATGAAAGATAATATGGGATTCCTCCCGTAACCATGTATGCCTGCAGCTGGTCAAGTCGGCTCATCATCACTCCTCTGTCTTTATAGAAATCTTCGCATTCCTTTAGGCAGAATGGCTCCAGCTTGATTTCGTAAGTCGTCCTGTTGAACAACCCTCCTTTACTATTAAATATTTTGTCAGAAATCCATGAAGTCGCCGAACCGCAAACAATCAGCATCAGGTTGCTTCTTCCAGCTCCCCAACCATTCCAGAAATGCTCGAAAGCTGGCATGAATCCGGAGCGAGGCGTGTCCAGCCAGGGCAATTCGTCGATGAATACGAGCTGCCTCTTTTCCTTGCCTTTTCCTTCAAGCAGGGTTGTCAGTGCATCGAATGCCTGCAGCCACGATGAAATTGTCTTTCCCATATATCCGAATCGAACCAGAGATGTGAAAAACGCATCGAGCTGATTCTGCAATACAGTTTTATCTTCGATGTTGCTTTCAGCAGGAGAGAGTCCGGTGTGATAAAATGCGAACTCGTCCTGGAATAATTCCCTTATCAAGTAGGTTTTGCCAACCCTTCTTCTGCCTTGAACTACGACGAATTCCGGCCTTTTTGAGTTGTAAAGGTCGGTGAGTTCCTGAGTCTCTTTAAGTCTGCCTATTATTTTCTGCGCCATGCTACTCTCATTTCGTTACGAATATAAAATAATTGGCTGGATATGTCCAACTTATTCGGCCAAATTCATCGTCTTCGACCTAGTTTTGGCTGAATATCTTCGGCTTATTCAGCCAGATTTGCTCTGAATTACTATGTTTTGGCTGGATTAATCTTTGCGAGCTAAGTGCCATGAGTCTAGCCTGCGACTTTCCTAATAAATTAATATATTTGTAGTTCTTAAACAATTGGAAAATGGCAGAAGACGATATATTGAAGAATATTACTCAGCAGGAGTATAAAGAGGGCTTCGTGACGGACGTACGGCAGGAGTTCATCCCGAAAGGGCTGGATGAGAGCATCATCCGCACTATTTCCAGGCTGAAAGATGAGCCCGACTGGCTTTTGGAGTTCCGTCTGGACGCTTTCGGGAAATGGCAAAAAATGAATATGCCGCATTGGGGGCATCTGGATTTGCCAGAAATAGATTTTCAGAATATTATCTATTATGCTGCTCCGAAGCGTGACGAAGACAGGCCGAAAGAAATCGATCCGAAGCTGGAAGAAACTTTCGAGAAGCTGGGCATTCCTGTGCGAGAAAGAGAGGCTTTGGCTGGAGTCGTAGCAGTTGATGCCGTGTTCGACTCTGTTTCAGTCGCCACGACATTCAGGAAATCGCTGGCGGAGAAAGGCATAATTTTCTGCAGCTTCAATGAGGCTGTTCACGAGCATCCGGATCTGGTGCGCAAATACCTGGCTTCGGTTGTGCCTGCAGGGGATAATTTCTTTGCGGCGCTCAATTCGGCGGTTTTCAGCGATGGCAGCTTCTGTTATATTCCAAAAGGGGTGAAATGCCCGATGGAACTGTCAAGCTATTTCAGAATCAACGCTGCCGGCACCGGGCAGTTCGAACGCACTCTCATTGTCGCCGATGAAGGCTCTTCGCTCAGTTACATGGAGGGCTGCACCGCCCCTATGAGGGACGAGAATCAGCTGCATGCGGCTGTGGTGGAAATAGTTGTCGAGGCTGGGGCTGACGTGAAGTACTCCACGGTTCAGAACTGGTACCCAGGAGATGCGCAGGGCCGAGGAGGAATCCTTAACCTGGTGACCAAGAGGGGAATATGCAAGGGCGAGGGGAGTCATCTAAGCTGGACGCAAGTGGAGACCGGCTCAGCGATTACTTGGAAATATCCTTCCACAATCCTCAGGGGCGACAATTCCTCGTCGGAGTTCTATTCTGTAGCTGTCACTAATAATTTTCAGCAGGCGGACACTGGAACCAAGATGGTGCATATCGGGCGGAACACCAAGAGCCGTATCGTGAGCAAAGGCATTTCGGCTGGTCGCAGCCAGAATAGTTACAGAGGTCTCGTGCGCATGAACAAAGGAGCTCAAAACGCTCGCAACTATTCTCAGTGCGACAGCCTCCTGATTGGCTCGCAATGCGGGGCGCACACGTTCCCTGACATTCAGAGCTACAACCCTACGGCGATCGTGGAGCATGAGGCGACCACTTCTAAAATCAGCGATGAACAGCTGTTCTACTGCAACCAGAGAGGGCTGAATCCTGAAGATGCGG
Organism: uncultured Bacteroidales bacterium; assembly: GCA_900316045.1. GTDB lineage: Bacteria > Bacteroidota > Bacteroidia > Bacteroidales > UBA932 > Cryptobacteroides. The sequence continues at coordinate 28,255 of ONBM01000019.1, forward strand.
TTGGGCTGATAGTGAACGGATATGCCCACGAAGTGCTTTCAAGGCTTCCTATGGAGTTTGCGGTCGAAGCCACGAAGCTCCTGCAAGTGTCTCTGGAAGGGTCTGTAGGATAAAGGAATATGAATATTTTTGATATAGATAACATTGCTTTCACGATGGGTGGGGCAGGGGTGAGCTGGCTGGAACTGATCAGCGTGGCTGCCGGCCTGGGCTGCGTCGTGCTAGCTGGCAGGAATAGCAAATTCAATTTCTGGGTAGGCTACCTTTACAACATCTTGCTTTTCGTGATGTTCTGGCAGAGGCATCTGTATTCAGCCATGCTTCTGCAGCCAATTGCATTCGGAATCAACGCCTTCGGACAGTGGAGGTGGTCGCATCCGAAGTCCGGCGAGGCAAGCGCGAGAGATGCCGGTTCTCTGAAAGTTTCCCATTTGAAGCCAGGGCACTGGGGCTGGGCCGTGCTATTCGTCCTTGGCGCCGGATTAATCTGGGGTTTCGTGCTCAGTAAGCTTGGGACTGATTGGTTCACGGGCATATTCTCTCCGGATCCGACTCCCTACTTGGACTCATTCGGCCTGATGCTGACCCTGCTGGCGCAATTCCTCTCCGCCCAGAAGAAGTGGGACTGCTGGCTGGTCTGGCTCGTGGTGAATGTATGGAACATCTTGCTTTACGTTTCGGCTGGGCTTGTGTTCATGCCGATTGTGTGCGCCCTGTATCTCATAAATGGGGTGTGGTCGTTGATCACTTGGTATAGGCTGTATAAGAATAATAATTAGATTTCGGATCTGGCAATAACGAAAATATAAATAAAGAGATATATGAATGACATATTATTGAAAATAAAAGATTTGCATGCTTCTGCAGGGGATAAGGAAATCCTTCGCGGAGTTAACCTTGAGATAGGCCGCGGAGAGATTCACGCAGTCATGGGGCCGAACGGGGCAGGGAAGAGCACCCTGTCCTCGGTGCTGACCGGCAAGCCGGAATACACCGTCACGCAAGGCTCCATTGAGTTCATGGGCCAGGACCTTCTTGCCATGAAGCCAGAGGAAAGGGCGTGGGCTGGCATATTCATGTCATTCCAGTACCCGATTGAAATTCCTGGAGTGTCAATCACCAATTTCATGAAGACGGCGATAAACTCAAAGCGCAAGGCTCGGGGAATGGAGCCGATGAAAGCTGCGGATTTCCTACGCCTGATGAAAGAGAAGATGGCTTTGGTGCAAATGAAGCCGGAATTTGCGAAACGAGAGGTGAACGTAGGCTTTTCGGGAGGGGAGAAAAAACGTAACGAAATATTCCAGATGGCAATGCTTGACCCTTCCTTGGCTATTCTTGACGAGACTGACAGCGGCTTGGACGTGGATGCCCTGAAGATAGTTGCGGACGGAGTCAAGGCGCTGCATTCGCCGGAAAAGTCGGCTATAATAATAACCCATTACCAGAAGCTTCTGGAATATGTGAGGCCGGATGTCGTTCATGTGCTGAAGGCGGGGAAGATAGTCGCCACTGGTGGTTACGAGATTGTGGATAAGATTGAAAATGAAGGCTTTGAACAGTTCTAACATGGGCGGGCGATCTATGAATATTCAGATGAGAGAAAGCGAAGGCGCCATTCACGGCAAGATAGGAGCGGTCGATCACGGCAATTATGTCGAGGCTCCGGTGGTCTGTGGCCCAGGCGTGAAAGAGATTGCCAGCGGGGAGCATATTCATGAAGTCTTCGTGGTCGGTCCTGACGGCACCCAGGTCTCGCTTCCGAGCGGAATCGTCGTGGGTGCGGCAGCCACTGCAGATATCATATTCATAGTCCTTCCTGGCGTAAAGCAGGATATTCCTTTGACAGTCGATCTTGTCGGTGAAGGCTCCACGGTGCATCTTGCCGGCATTTACCTTTGCTCTGGCAATGACCATGTGACCTTTGACATAACCATGAATCATCGCGTGGGACATTGCGTTTCGCGGCAGGTCTTCAACGGGCTGGCCGCCGATGCTTCCAAGGCTGAATTCTTTGGCAGAATAGTCGTGGCTCCATATGCCCAGAAGACAGAGGCATATCAGGAAAACCACAATGTAGTGCTTTCCGACAATGCTCACGTGAACACGAAGCCTCGCCTGGAAATATATGCCGATGACGTGAAATGCTCTCATGGAGCCACCGTAGGCAGGCTAGACGAGGATGCTCAGTTCTACATGGAGTCTAGGGGCATTCCTGAAGATGAGGCTAAGGTGCTGCAGATGATTTCCTTCGTTGCCCCTGTCCTTGAATATGTCCCCGAGGCTGACCGAAAGGCTCTCGCCACGCGCATCGAAGACGCCATCCGCCAGCTTTCGTCTGTTTAGGGTTAAGATGCCGGCAGAACCTGCTGTTCTATGATGGCACCACCCTGTGCTTTGAGTCTGCCCCCGACCCTTCCGACAAACTGCCCCATGACGGTTCTCCAAGGACGGGAAAACCGAGGAGTACAAGATTGTGCTGGTGAGCCGGAGATGATATCCGTTGTCGTATCCCATGTTCAACGTCAAGCAGCATGAGGAGGGTTACACGAGAATCTCCATCATCAATGACTTCGTGCAGTGCTTCAGCCTGACGGACTTCATTGTGGTGGCAGGCTCCGGTCTGATGAGCGGGACCAGTGCCAGCCTGCTGGAATCGGCTGGCTGTAAGAACATTCTTGGTGTTAGCATCCGAAGCGGATCGTCGAAGGTGAACCGGCATTGATCCTGTGGATGGACTCAGCGATGAATATGAAAAGAGAGGCGGACTCCGTTTACGGAAGCACTGATTGGCATCACATCAACAAGAGATCAGAGTCGAAAACCCGGTGTCCGACAGGATACTTTCGTAAGAAAGCGCAAAACCGCATAGAATGAGCATTTGGGAAGTATCGTGCAAATTTTTGACACGATACTTTCATAAGCGAATGCTAGATATTGATAATGAATATGTTGCCGCCAACTATCAGAGTACCCTGCATTTCAGGTCCGGAACACAGCTGCTATGCGTAGCCATTTGCCAGTAATTGTTAAAAAATACGACATCGTTTGAGACCACTGGATCGGCGGACAAATCCTTCGTGCGGATCCCAATCAGAGAGTCAGCGCAAGAGCACAGCCGTCTTTGGAAGTGATATGTTATCTGGAGCGTCATACTTTTGCCGCGAGAGGTAGCCTAGCCCTGGGATAGCTGTAGTTGATGTGGGCATGCAAACACCCATGATGACATGGATGGGGGCGGCAAAGGTTCAGGCAAGCTTAGAGAACTTGCTACTCGAGGGTTCCTGACTTGACAAGCAGAATGCGCAGGATACGGTTTTCGTGTCGAGCCGCAGTCTTTTCGCTTGCCCGCAGGCTCATCCAGGACGAACAACCGGTCTCCAGAGGGTGAGCAAAACATCTTCGTAAGCAATTGATTATCAATAAGGGTATTGCTCGCCTTGTATCGTCCTAAAATTTTTTTACCGCAAAAAGTAAAAAAACATGGAGAAAAAGAAGATTTATGTGACCAGGCTGGAATGCACAGTTCTGCAGGAAT
>ONBM01000026.1 GCA_900316045.1 uncultured Bacteroidales bacterium
TAACACAGTCTGCTCCTCCTGCCTTTGTGAACTGATACAGGAACTTGCGGCATCGAACCGGATGACCGCTGTGGAAAGTTTGTTTGCCGAAGGATTGTTGTCGTGTTCTTGAGTCCGACCTCCCCGGAGGCCGCAGAGTTATGCGTACTCACGCAAAGAATTATTTATACGTAAGTATATGATTGTGAATATGTTAAAGTTTAACCAATAAAATCGAGATCCATTTTTATTTGGATTTCAACTGGAAAGGGTTTTGGACTTGACCATATTCTCCTGAAGGGCTAGGCTCTGAAGAGGAAAGTAGTAGAAACTTTCGTCTATGATAAACGCTTTCTCAAGATTCGGAGTCTCCGGGACCTGATGCTGGACATACCTGAAATTTTCGGTAGAAAACTCATACTTCGCGATTTTCTAATTCGGGAAGCACTCTGCATACAGGTTATTGACATACGCCGTGGCAAGGTTGGCATCGCCCCAGACCATGGACTCATCATAGGTTTCTTTGTTTGTCTTGTTCAAAGAATTTCAATCTGCCAGAATAAGGCAGAGAGCGGTTATACACAGCGCAACTAAGTCAATGGAAATCAATAAATCCTCAAATCTGCTAGTCGCTCCATAATTTTCGTTTCTCTATTCGTCAGAATCCACCATCTTCCTCGCCTCAATCCACGAAGAATATAAAAGAAATAGTCTATGTGTCCAGGCACCTATGCGTCTAGACATCCCCGCCGTCATCATCGCCTTGGCTGTACTGAGCGATGTTATCGTCCGGGAGGGTCGGCTCGTCGTCGCTATCGCTTGAAGCCCCGGCCACCTCCTCGTTCTCGGCATTTTCCTCGCCTTCAAGCCATCTTTCAAGAGCCTCTGCGTCATCAGTCTTCACCTTGATTTTCACAAGATAGATGCCATCTGAGGTCTCGACGGTAACCGCATAGAATGGCGTACCGTCTGGTTTTGTGTATTTTACGAGATCCGAGAAATAGTCGTTGAATCCTTTTGGATATTTTTCATTGAATGCTGCTGCGAGTTCTTCCGACATATTCTCGTAGCTCACAACGTGTCTTTTTTTCTGATCGGTTGGCATAAATATCTTATTCATTGTGCTTGCGAGTGCAATATTAAGACATTTTTTGGAATTGCAACACACCTTGGCGTTTTTTTCATGAAAAAACGCCAAGAAATAGCGGAAAATCGTTTGCGAAGGATTATTTCCTGAGCGATAGTTTGTGGTAGACGTAGCCGAAGCGTTCTTCCGCAGCTCTTTCAAGGGCTTCCCTGTCGTCCGGGTGAGCGATGGAAATCAGGGCCTTCGCCCGCTCAGCCAGGTTCTTGTTGCGAAGGTACACGCAGCCATATTCAGTGACAATATACTGCGTCTGGAAGCGTGTAGTGACGACGCCAGCCCCGGGAGCCAAGTGGGCCACGATTTTACTGCGCCCCTTGCTGGTGCGGGAAGGCATCGCGATGAACGTTCTGCCGCCTTCGGAGAGAGAGGCGCCATACATGAAGTCGTGCTGGCCGCCAACGCTAGAGAATATCATGTCCCCGATGCTGTCGGCGCAAACCTGGCCGGTGAGATCGACCTCGATCGCAGAATTGATTGCCACGGCGTTAGGATTCTGGCGTATTTTCGCCGGATCGTTGGTCCAAGATACATCGTAGAAGATGGCATCCTTATTATGGTCAAGATATTCGTACATTTGCCTTGATCCTAGGGCAAGGCAGGCGACGCTCCTGCCAGGCTCTACCTTCTTCAAGGAATTGTCGATGACCCCCATCTGCATCAGGCGGAACACACCGTCGGTCATGGCCTCTGTGTGAAGCCCGAGATGCTTGTGATCTTTAAGGCCGTTCAGGACGGCATTCGGCATGCCGCCCACGCCAATCTGCAAAGTGGCGCCGTCCGGAATCTCCGCAGCGATATATTTCCCGATGGCGGCTTCAATCTCTGTCGGCGGACCAAACTGCATGTCCACAGGAGGGGCATCGCACTCAACTGCCGCAGTAATCTTCGACTCGTGAATCATTGCCGTGCCATAGAGGTACGGAATGCTCTTGTTAACCTGAGCGATCACCGCCCTGGCCGTCTCCACGGCTGGCTGAGCCAGGTCTGCTGAAATATTATAACTGCAGTAGCCGTCCTCATCCGGAAGAGAACAGTTGATGCAGGCGACGTCAATTGGGATTTCTTGCCGGCGGAACAGCCCAGGGAGGTCGCTTAAAAAGCCAGGTATCAAGCTGCCATAGCCTTCCGAAACATATTGCCGCTGATCCGCGCAAAGGAAAACGCTGTTCACCTCGAATGCATCCTTATATTCAGGCTTACAGAAAGGAGCCTCCGCAGTGGTCACGTTGAAGCCAGACACTATCTTCACGTCACGAAGTTCCTGCCACCTGCGAGCCAAGGCCTCTTGAAGAATGACCGGCACGGAGGTGCTGCCTTGGAAAAACACCCAGTCGTTGCTCTTGACGAGCTTCATTGCCTCGTCGGCTGTCACGTAGTTCATAGAATCGCTCTTATATATTCATCATGATATTCCCTTTCCATCACTCCCTCGAAGGTTGCAAGCCTGTCATCGAGAGTCTGGAAATCTGCCTCTGAGTTCAGCATGGACATACAGACTCTCAACCCTACAGACTCGCTCCTGGCAGAGGTCAAGGTAATGGTGCTGATGCCGCAACGCATCATATTCAGAATCAGAGAAGTACAATTAAGGTCATCATATGCCACGGTGAAGAAGAAGCCATCTCCTATCTCTCCATCCTGATCCTTCTCGTAGACCAGGTGGAAATGATGCTTCATGAATATGTCTTTGGCTCTTCTAGCCCTCATGCCATATTCCTTGACGGTGCCTACGAAGTCATATTTCCCTTCCAGGGATGCCTTGAACATAGACGCCAGCGCGCACTGGGCAGAGTGCGAGCAGCCAGAAGAATTGACATAGAGGTAGGTGAGGCAGAAATTATCCCCGAACTTGCCGATACCGTAGCGTTCCTGGAGATCCGGATAGAACCTATGGAAAAGCTTGTCCGAGATCGCCACTATCGCCACCCTCTCGCCAGCGTAACTGAATATCTTCGATGCCGATATCATCATCACGTAATTGTCGGTGTAATGAGCCACCGTCGGCTGGAACGGGGCTCGGAAAGGGTGCGATAAATCTTTTCGAAAATCCATGCACAGGTACGCCATGTCCTCCAGCGCAATCACGTCGTGCTTCTCGCACATCTCCCCCACGATTCTCAGCTCATCATCTGACAGGCAGCACCAGGATGGATTGTTAGGATTCGAGTAAAGAAGCGCGCACACTCTGCCGTCGGAGAGCATCTCTTCCAGCTTGCCGCGAAGCTTCTCGCCTCTGAAGTCATGCAGGTCGAACGAGCGGGACTCCAGCCCCAAGACCTTCGCCTGAAGATAATGCGAAGGGAATCCAGGGTTGAAATACAGGATTACATTCTTGCCTTTCTTCAACTGCGAGCATTCCAGCAGAAGGTTGTAGCAGCCTTGCATCGAGCCCACCGTAGGGATTATCCCTTCCGCTTTGACGTCGGCATTGATGAATGCCTTGATGAATTTTGAGCCCCACTGCTTCAGCGCCTCTACGCCGGAAGCTGGAGGATAGGCAGACGCCACGCCTTCATCCAGAGCCATCTTCTGCGCCTGAATCCCAACCTCGCAGGCATCCAGGCCGGGAATGCCGAATTCGAGATGCATGAACTTCTCCCCCGAAATCTGCTCAAGCTCCTGAGCCACGTTCACGCACTGGCGGATAGTCGCCTTTCCGATATCGACGATATCCTTGTCAGCCAGAACCTTGTCGATTACGTCTTTTGCTATAGGTTTCATTTCGAAAATTTCTTTGATTCTTCAAGTCCCGCATCGAAAGCCTTTCTATTCATCTCGACGATTTGCTCGCCTTTGCGGGAGAACACGTTCCCGATGCCTTCGCGGAGTTTATCCGGCTCAAGGATTCCCATGACCCTTGCGGAAGCGCCCAGAAGCACCATATTCGAACTGCGAGGAGATCCGCAGTCCTTCGCGATGGCATCACAGTCCAAGGTGATCAGCCTGGGCACCTTGCGCAGCTCTTCCATGACAGCATTCTCATCCGGATAATCCGGTATATTCTTAAAAGGCACGGTGTTGGTGACAACCCAGCCACCCTTGGAAAGGAAAGGCAAGTAGCGAAGTGCCTCCATCGGCTCCAGAGAGAGGATCAAGTCACACTCCCCTTCCGGAACCAAGTCGCTATAAATTGGAATTGAGGAAAGCCTGAGGCAGCTCTGGACATCTCCTCCCCTCTGGCTCATGCCATGCACTTCTGCCTGCTTCAGATATAGATTCTCATCAAGTGCGGCCCAGCCGATCACGGTCGCGATGGAAAGGATTCCCTGGCCGCCTACGCCTGAAAGAATGATGTCTTTTTTCATATTCATTTGATTTTAGCGTTATCAGCATTCGCAGCGGCAGCAGTTCTTGCCGCACTCGCATGACGTTTCGCAGTCTGAATGCACTCCCTGCGCGAGATTATTACCGAAACCCCGTGATAAGCGATTTCCTCTTCAATGACTCTTTCCATCTCGGGATAGTTCTTAGGCAGAGGGACGATGGTCCTGATGTGTTCCGGCTCCACGCCTATCCCCTTGCAGATGTCTTCCAGCCTGCCTGTCCCTGCGGAATCCTGGCCGCCGGTCATCCCGGTAGTCAGGTTGTCGGATATGCAAAGCACGATGTCGGATTTGGAATTCACCGCATCCAGAAGGCCTGTCATGCCGCTGTGGGTGAACGTGGAATCGCCTATCACTGCGATTGAAGGCCATGCGCCTGCATCAGCGGCACCGACTGCCATGGTGAGGGAGGCCCCCATCTCGACGCAAGTGTGAATAGCGTTGAGCGGAGACATATAGCCCAGAGTATAGCAGCCGATGTCTCCGAATATCCTGGCTTCGTCGCCATATTTCTTAACCGCAAGATTGAGGGCGGCGTAGAAATCCCTGTGCCCGCAGCCTTGGCAGAGCGCCGGAGGACGAGGAACCGCTGTCTCGCTCTTTGAATATATTCCCTTGACTTTCAGCCCCAAGGCCTTGCGCGCCAGGTCCGGGTTCAGCTCGCCCGTGCGAGGCAGAGTGCCGTCCAGGCGACCCTTGACGACCATGCTGCTCCCATCATAGAGCAGGCCGCGCAGCCTTTGCTCAACCAGTGGCTGTCCCTCTTCCATCACAAGGATTGTCTTGCATTTTGCCGCGAGTTTTCTAAGCAGGGCCGTAGGGAAAGGATATCTCGTGACCTTCAGCACAGGATAAGGGCAGCCGTTCGGAAAATTTTCCATAAGGTAATTGTAGGCAATTCCGCAAGTGATGATGCCCAAACTGGTGTCTCCGCCATCTTTGAGCACATTGAAAGGAGACTCCTCGGAATCTTTCGTAAAAAGTTCCTGATCCTGCGCAAGCTGCCTGATTCGGTCCCTTGCGATTGCCGGCAGCGTCACCCAGAATATCTCATGCTCCTTATCCGGATAGTGACGGTCGTTCTCTTTGCGAGGGACCGCCTCACCCTCGTCAACGACGGCCCTGGAGTGTGCCATCCTGGTCGTCAGACGCATAAGCACAGGAATATGCCGCTTCTCGGAATAGTCGAAGGCTTCATGAACCATCTTGAAAGCCTCCTGCTGGTTCGACGGCTCGAAACAAGGCATCATCGCGAAATCTGCGTAGAAGCGCGAATCCTGCTCGTTCTGCGAAGAATGCTGAGATGGGTCGTCGCAGGCAGTCACCACCAAGCCTCCGTTCGCGCCGGTCACGGCTGAATTCACGAAGCCGTCTGCGCAAACGTTCATTCCAACGTGCTTCATGCAGACGAGGGCTCTTTTCCCAGCGTAAGACATTCCGAGAGCAGCCTCCATGGCGGTCTTCTCGTTAGCGCACCAGTCGCGGTGGATGTTCCGTTCTTTTGCAAGAGGGTGCGCCTGGATATATTCGGTTATTTCGGTCGAAGGGGTGCCGGGGTAAGCGTACACACCGGAAATCCCAGCGTGCAGAGCACCCAGGCCTATGGCTTCGTCACCTAATAATAATTTTTTATGAGACATGGCGTATCAGGATTAATGTTTTTGTCAATTATGCGGGAACAATTTACAAATAATCTTTTAATTTCACAAAATCGTTTTAATCTTAAATCAAAAAATCAATATTTTGAAAATTTGATTATCGCATGACAAAAAAAGCTGAAGCACGTTTGGATGCCCCAGCCTTCCGTAAATTTATATCTGAATATTACATCTTCCTAATGGAAGACGTCTTGCTGAGTTCCTTTATCTCCACGTCAAGTCCAGAATTGTTCTTGTACTTGATGTTCGAAACGCCGGTGCTGGACAGAATTGCCTTTTTTGTCGCATTGACAGAGCAATTGGCAGTCCCAGACGTGGAAACCTCTGCGGTTTCGACGACCAGATTAGATGTCTTGAGGTTGGATGCACCGGAAGCCTCGGCGCGAAGAGCCTTCGACTCGCCAGAGAGATTGATTTTCGTCGCGCCTGATGCTTCTACGAATATGTTCTCGAAAGTGCCTTTAACCTCAAGATTCGCCGCTCCGGAGACATCCATGTTCAATTCTCCGGCATTGAAATCGAAGTCCACCGTTGGCGCTCCGCTCACATCCATCTCTGCGCTGCCGAATTTCCCTTTCAAGTCTACGTACGGGGCACCCGAGATGTCTCCTTCGATAGACCTCGCCGTTATATTCAGTCCATTCACCTTCGTCGCCCCGCTAAGATCCAGTTCGAATTCTTTGTTTCCAATGTCGAAAGAGCTATTGCAGCTAATCTTCGAGGCGCCGGTCATTTCCAGGCCGCAAAGTTCCGGCATGGTGATTTCTGCCTTCAAGTCGTAGCCGCCATTGTTGTATTTTCTCTGAATCTTGTTCGGAATGCTTCCAAGGCTAAGTTCAAGAGTGCCATCGCTGACTCTCACCACGACATATTCAATTATGTCGTCAGGAGCAGTGATTTTAAGGCTGCATTGTGAAGACCGGCTCAGGGTCGCATTGTAGACGCTAGAAAGTTCCAGCGAATTGAAGTTTCTGACATTGAAGGATTTGGTCTCGTACCTGATGTCGTTTTTCGGAGCCTCAGGCTCAGTGGCTCCTAGCCAGCAGACGGCTGCAAACATTGCCGCCGCAATTGCGATAATCTTTTTCATAAGCGTATTATTTTAATTCAGTAAGTCCATTTAGTAGTTTTCCGTAATAGTCTTTCAGGATGGCTGCCTTCTCGGCGTCACTCATTGCATCCGGCAGCTGCTCCAGCATTGTCAGAGGCTCCTGGGTGAGGCTCTGGATGGCATTCCCGACGCTAGGGTCAAGGTTTTCCGAATATATCTCACGGCAGAGCTCAGCGGCCGTCTGAGAATATGTCATGTAGACTTCGACCGGGTCGTCGCCCACGGCCGCAAACCAGTCTTGGCTGCCTGAAGATGGGATATTCAGCACCAATAACAAGGCAGCAACCGCAGCGGCGCATGTCGCTAGCATCCATTTCAGCCTCTTCTGATAGAGGATTTTCCTCTTATCTTCGGACTCCAAGAGCTTTTCGAAGCGAGCATCGCTTCCTTCCGGCAATTCGAAGTCGTCGAATTCCCCTGCGTGTTCCTTGAAATATTTATTTAGTTCCGTCATAGCGTTTTAATATTTCCAACAGTTTAACCTTTCCTCTCGAAAACTGGGTGCGAATAGTGCCTTGGCTCTGCCCCGTCACCTCAGCTATCTCGTCGTAATCAAGCCCTTCGATCAGGACCAGATTCAGAATCAGCCGATATGGGTCTTTCAACTCAGCCATGGCCTTTTTCACTCTACCTACCTCGACATCCGTCATATCCTCTTGCTGCGACTCCGCCTCAGCCACTTGCTCCGAGGCTGCATATTCATTAAAGAACAGCTGCTCCCTCTTATTCTTGCGGAGCTCATCTATAGAGCTCCTGATGCAAGCCTTGTTCAGCCAGGCAGCCGCCTTGGCCTCTCCTAGAGGCTGGATGTCGGAAGTAAGATATTTCAAGATGGTTTCTTGCATGACATCCTCTGCTGCTCCGCTGTCGCGCAATATCCTCATGCTGATATTGAACAACCGCCTTGCGTGGGTTCTGTAGAATGTCATTTGTTCCGCTCTTGTCATGTCTTCTCACTGTTTTCACAATAATAACGAAAGAAACCACGGTTTGTTACAGAATATTTTGTTTATTTTTGCAGATATGAAAAGAATAATAACCACGTTTGCCGCTCTAGCGGCGCTCATTCCTGCATTTTCGCAAGAAGTCTGGGAGATAAGCCCTAAGGATTACGAGATTTCAAATTCTGATCTGCGCAAAGCAAAAGAGATCATCAAGTCCAACCCGGGGAAGACACTCGTTTTCCCTAACCCGAGCGAAGGAGCACAATGGTTCCCCGAAGCTAGCCTCGGCCTTTTCATGCACTGGGGCATTCACAGCGTCGCAGGGGCGCAGCCGTCATGGGCGATGATCAAAGGCTACAGATGGAACGGCGGATACCGCACAAGGAAAGAATATTATGACTGGGCAAAAGAATTCCGCCCCGGCGAGCATCCATTCGAATATCTAAAGGCTGCCAGCGAAGCCGGGTTCAAATATGCCGTGCTCACGTCAAGGCATCATGACGGCTATGCGCTATGGCCTTCGAAATATGGAATCGGGACGAAGCAATATTTGGGCGGAAGAGATCTCGTAAAAGAATACGTAGAGGCATGCCGCGAAGCCGGCCTGAGAGTAGGGCTTTACTACTCCCCTCGCGACTGGCACTATCCTGGAGCCATGCCGGATGAAGAATTCGATGTCGCCACCAGAGGGCAGAAGCGCGTGCTACCGAAAGACAACGACGAGCAATACGCCAGGTTCCTCGGCTACGTGATGGCTCAGATTGAAGAGCTGCTTACCAATTACGGCAAAATAGACGTCCTTTGGCTGGACGGAATGGGATGGGACGGGATAGAGGACCAGCACACCGAAGCGATATATTCATGGATAAGGTCCTTGCAGCCTGACATCGTGGTCAATGACCGCTGGTCAAATGTGACCAATCCGGATGACCCTAACGGGAACGGCTACAGGGTAGGCGACTTCACGACCCCTTTCGAGGGTTTGAAACCCACCTATTCCCATATCTGGACCCGTGGTGGCGGCGGATGGGGCTTCGACAAGACCGGCTCGTTCCGCCCCATGTCTTGGTTCATGGAAGAGTTCGTCGCATCTCGGTCTTTCGGCGGCAATTTCCTTATCAACGCCGGCCCCGATAAAGACGGTCGGATGATGCCTGGGTTCTATTCCAAGCTTGACTCCCTCAAGGCATGGCTCTCCCACAGCGGGGAATCGCTGATGGGAGCGGGATTAACCCCGGGAGTGCGTTTCAGCAATGTTCCTCTGACATCCAGGGGGAAAGACATCTGGTACGCTCACCTTGAACGGGGTTTCAAGGGACAGGCATCCGTGCTTACCGGACGACAGCCTAAGTCTGTGAAATACCTTAGGACAGGGAAGGACATAACGTACGCCTACAGGAGCGGCGTGCTGACTTTCACCTTGGGCGACAAGGACAGGTCTTTCACCGACGATGTCGTGAAGATTGAGTTCTAGAGGGCTCCCTGGTGTTTTTCTTGAAAAAGAAAGATTTCTGGAGCTGCTTCTTATCCATGTCACGCTCCACGAATACAGGCTCCATGTTCCTCGGGTCCAAGCCCGAATAATACATCACGGAAGAGGTCGTCATGGGCGTTGGCGTGAAATCTTGGACCTGATCCATATACAAGCCCTTCAGGGCAGGGTTCTTGGAGAGGTTCTCCATGTCTTTCATGGTGCATCCCGGATGAGAGGATATGAAATACGGCACTATTCCAGTCCTGCGGCCATTCTCGCGGCAGATTTTGTCGAATTCCTGACGCAGGCGCACGAACAACCGGAACGAAGGCTTGGCAATATATTTAAGGACTTTATCCTCGGTATGCTCCGGAGCCACTTTTAACCGGCCGGAAGTATGATCCAGGATGAGTGTCTTAAGATAGGGCTTCGAAGTCTCGTCCACGAAACCATCCTCGGTCAGGAACAGGTCGTAGCGAATCCCGCTGCCGATGTAGGAATGGCGAACTCCCGGCACTGAATCGACTTTCTCGTAGAGTTCCAGGAGCTGTTTATGAGATCTGACGAGATTAGGACACGGGCCTGGGAACAGGCAAGATTTACGCCTGCAAACCTCGCATTTGGACATATCACGGCCATGCATCATGTACATATTTGCGGTAGGAGCCCCCAAATCCGATATGTTCCCATGAAATTCAGGCACCTTCGCAAGCTTGCGCACTTCTCCTATGATGGACTCTTGCGAGCGGGACTGGATGAACTTTCCCTGGTGCGCCGCGATAGTACAGAAATTGCAGCCTCCGAAGCACCCGCGATGAGTGATTATGGAGTCTTTGATCATATCGTATGCAGGGATACGCTTACCCTTGTAGCGGGGATGAGGCAGCTTGGTGAATGGCAGGTCCCAGTACGAGTCCATTTCCTCGGACGTGGCAGGAGGATACGGAGGATTAATCTGAACGTAGCCATTCCCGACTGGTTCCACCATTGTCGCCGGATGCATCATATTCGCATGAGTCTCAATGAGATGGAAATTCTCAGCGAAAGCTCTCTTGTCCGCTTTGCACTCCTCGAAGGAATGTAGCGTAAGAACTCCATCAGATGCCTTCGGATGGCCCGTCATCTTGAATGCGATCTGAGGTATTTTATGAATATCATTAATATTCCTTTGCGCTTCTATGGCTCTCGTGAGTTCGAGCATCGGCCTTTCGCCCATTCCATAGCAGAGATAGTCTGCAGGGCACCACTCCAGAATTGACGGCAGCAGCTCGTCCTTCCAATAGTCATAATGCGTGAGCCTGCGCAGCGATGCCTCGATGCCTCCAATCACTACAGGCACGTCCGGAAACAATTCTTTCAATATCTTCGTGTATACGCTCACGGCGTAGTCCGGCCTCTGGCCGGCACGTCCGTCAGGAGTGTAGGCATCATCGTGGCGCAGGCGCTTGGCGGCAGTGTAATGGTTCACCATTGAATCCATCGCTCCAGAATTCACGGCGAAATACAGTCTGGGAGCACCCAGCTTGCGGAAATCCCGTAGGTCATCACGCCAGTTAGGCTGAGGCACCACAGCAATCCTGTAACCGGATTTCTGCAGCCAGCGAGCAATGCAAGCCGTCCCGAAGGACGGATGATCCACGAAGGCATCACCCGTGAAGAAGATGATGTCTATGTAATCCCATCCCAGAGCCTCCACCTCTTTCTTCGAGGTCGGAAACATTTCCGCCTGCCCATTCATTACATTCTCTCCGGAAGTTCGATGCCTAGGATGCCCATCGCATTGCGGAGAACTGAGGCAAGGGTGTCGATGAGGGCAAGCCTGGCCATCAGGACATCCTGATCCGTCTCCTTCAAGATCGGCGTGTCATGGTAATACTGGTTGAACTCCTTAGCCACATCGTAGGCATAGTTAGCTATGACCGCAGGCGAATAGGCCGCAGCTCCTTCGGCGACTTTCGAAGGAAACGAATTCAGAAGCTTCAGCAGCCTGATTTCCTTGGCGCTAAGCTCAACCGTAGGAATGCAGCTTCTTGAATATGATATATTCCTATCCTCTGCCTTTCTCAGGATGGATTTAATCCTGGCATGGGTATACTGAATGAATGGACCGGTGTTGCCGTTGAAATCGATGGATTCCTTCGGATTGAAGAGCATCGTCTTCTTCGGGTCGACCTTGATGATGAAATATTTCAGGGCACCCAGGCCAATCATCTTGTAAAGCCTCTCCTTTTCCTCTTCAGGCACCCCCTCCAGCTTACCAGACTCCTCGGAAGTTGCCTTGGCCTCCTCGTACATCTTCTGGATCAGGTCATCCGCATCCACTACCGTGCCCTCTCGAGATTTCATCTTACCCTCAGGCAGTTCCACCATGCCATAAGACAGGTGATAGATATTGTCCGCCCAAGCAAAGCCCAGCTTCTTCAGGATGAGCTTCAGGACCTGGAAATGATAATTCTGTTCGTCTCCCACGACGTAGATGTGAGAGTCGAGGTTATATTCCTGGAAACGTTTCTCCGCAGTGCCCAAGTCCTGCGTAATGTAGACAGAAGTGCCATCGGAGCGGATGAGAAGTTTCCTGTCCAAGCCATCGGCAGTCAAGTCGCACCAAACAGAGCCATCTGGATCCTTCACGAAGACACCCATGTCCAAACCTTTCTGCACCAGCGACTTACCAAGAAGATAGGTTTGAGACTCGAAATATGTCCTGTCGAAAGATATTCCAAGCGCCTTATAGGTTTCATCGAAGCCATCCAGCACCCACTTGTTCATCTTAGCCCATAGGTCGCGCACTTCCTTGTCGCCAGCCTCCCACTTCTGCAGCATCTCGTGAGCCGCCTTTATGGAAGGAGCCTCCTTTTCAGCCTCTTCCTTCGACATGCCTTTCTCCATGAGAGCAGTGACCTCTTTTGTGAATATATCGTTGAAAGCCACGTACATGTCCCCAACCAGGTGATCTCCCTTCTTTCCCGTGGACTCAGGCGTCGCTCCACCACCAACCTTCAGCCAGGCGTACATGGACTTGCAGATGTGCACTCCCCTGTCATTTACGAGCGTAGCCTTGATGACATTGTTTCCGCTGGCCATGAGCAGCCTGGAAACAGAATCCCCCAGCAGGTTGTTCCTGATGTGCCCGAGATGCAGAGGCTTATTCGTGTTCGGGGAAGAAAACTCGACCATGACGTTCCTGCCCGTGGAAGGTAGCTGGCCGAAATTTTCCTTGCCTGCGATTTCCGAGAACAACTCGTTCCAGAAAAGGTTCGAGAAGCATATATTCAAGAAACCCTTCACGCAGTTGAATGAACTTATTTCAGGCACATTCGTCTTCAACCAATCGCCTATGGCATTCCCGGTAGCCTCTGGAGCGGCATGTGACAAACGAAGAAGGGGGAACACCACAAGAGTGTAATCCCCTTCGAATTCTTTTCTTGTGACCGAGACTTGCAGATCCTTTGCGTCAAGCTCGGCATTATAAAGCGCTTTTATGGCTTCTGAAGCCTTTGAAGCAATGAATATTTCTGGAGTCATCAGCCTAGATAGGTTTTGAGCAAAGAGCTTGCGGTTGGTTTCTTTAATTTACGAATAGCTTTTTCCTTGATCTGGCGAACCCTTTCCCTCGTGAGATCGAGCCTCTCGCCAATTTCCTCAAGCGTCATCTCCTGGCAGCCTATTCCGAAGAAACTCTTGATGATTTCCCTCTCGCGAGGAGTAAGAATCTGCAGAGCTCTTTCAATCTCGGTGCTGAGAGACTCATTCTCAAGTCCTTTATCTGCGCTAGGAGAATCATCATTAGGGATGACGTCAAGCAGGCTGTTATCCTCGCCCTCAACGAAAGGGGCATCCACGGAGACATGCCTTCCGGACACCCTCAGAGTATCAGAAATCTTATCCTGAGGAATGTCAATCATCTCGGAAAGCTCCTCGTTGGAAGGAGCACGCTCATTCTTTTGCTCGAACTGAGACAGAGCCTTGTTGATTTTATTCAGGGAGCCGACCTGATTGAGCGGCAGCCTGACTATCCTGGATTGCTCTGCCAGAGCCTGTAGTATCGACTGACGAATCCACCACACGGCATAGGAAATGAATTTGAAGCCTCTGGTCTCGTCGAATTTCTCAGCCGCCTTAATTAGTCCCAGATTGCCCTCATTGATGAGGTCCGGAAGGCTGAGCCCTTGATTCTGATATTGCTTAGCGACAGAAACCACGAACCTCAGATTGGCTCGCGTAAGTTTTTCTAGTGCTTTCTGGTCACCTTTACGAATTCTTTGCGAAAGTTCCACTTCCTCTTCCGGCGTCACCAGCTCTTCACGTCCTATTTCCTGTAAATACTTGTCCAATGACGCGCTCTCGCGGTTGGTGATTGATTTGGTAATCTTAAGTTGTCTCATATAGTTTTAAAATATTCCCTTGCGAAGCTGTTTTTACAGGCCTCGCAAGGGAAACACAGTCAAAAACAGTCCAGTTTATTCCTTGCCGAATCCGAAGTAAGTCTTCCTTCCATTTGCGGAAATACCTTCGATGTATACAGACCTGCTTGCAGATTTTGCGGCATTAACAACGTCCTGAGGCGTGCTTACGGCCTTGTCGTTCACGTAAGTGATCACTAAGCCTTCGGAAGCTCCTGCGTCCAGCATCTTGCCCGTGCCGACGGAAACGACCTCAACCCCATTCTTCAATCCAAGCTTGCTGAGAGTTTCCTTTGACGCCGCCTTCAAAGTAGCGCCGTAGAATGCAATCTCGCCTTCGCCTACCTCTGCGCCGTTCTCGTAAGTGCTGCCCTTGAACGTAACTTCAAGCTGCTTTTCTTTGCCCTCACGGATTACGGTAAGCTTAGCTTTATCACCTGGACGATAGGAATTGACTTTCTCCTGAACTGAAGAGCCACCATGGACTTTCTCACCATCGATGGCAATCAGTATGTCACCCTCTTGCACTCCAGCCTTCTGTGCAGCACTACCTTTCACAACCTCACCAATATATACGCCGTTTAAATCAGAAAGTTTCAATTTCTCGGTCATTTCTTCGACTGAATTGTATTTCAGGCTCTTAGCGAGATTTTCGTTAAGATCGCTCATGGAGATGCCCAGGACTGCCCTCTTAACGGAGCCGAAATCGATGAGATCCTCGACTACTTTCTTTACTATATTCACAGGCACTGCAAATGAATATCCCGAATATGAGCCTGTCTGGGAAATTATGGCCGTATTGATTCCGACCAGCTCACCTTTCTTGTTCACGAGGGCGCCGCCTGAGTTTCCAGGGTTCACTGCCGCATCTGTCTGAATGAAAGACTCTATCTGAAGCTGGCTCTGCTGAGTTCTAGGATCACGTCCCATCGAACGCCCCTTTGCGCTGACGATGCCTGCGGTGATAGTGGACCGAAGCTCGTACCCCAGAGGGCTACCTATGGCAAGAACCCACTCGCCAAGGCGAAGATTGTCAGAGTCTCCGAAAGGAATCGTCGGCAGGCCTGTCGCATCAATCTTGATAAGGGCAACATCGGTAGCAGGATCTGTCCCTATCACCTTTGCGGTGTATTTCTTATTATTATTCAAGGTAACCTCGATCTTCGTTGCATTTGCGACGACGTGGTTGTTAGTCACTATGTAGCCATCCGGGCGGATGATCACGCCTGATCCGCTACCCTGCTGTTCTCTGGTCTGGGGGCCTTCATCCCCGAAGAAGAAACGAAAGAAAGGATCCGAAATCTGATATTGCTGGGTGATCGTGACTTCGACATAAACCACCGCCTCTACGGCGGACTCTGCCGCATAGGTAAAATCAGGATAATCAGACTGTGCCAAATTGACAGTCTTAGTGACATTTTCCACTGTTCCGGCACTGTCGCCGTTGCTGGTATTCGCAGCTTTGACTACGCCATACGCAGCCAGCACGCTTATGACCACGGACAACAGAATCGTAATAACACTTTTTTTCATCGTTGACATATTTTATTAATTAAAATTATTTCATATTTCATAGTTCCAAATACGGATCCTGAATCAAGTTCAGGATGACGGCGGGGCGTAAATGGATCCTGAATCAAGTTCAGGACAAAATGACTCTCGAAAAGCGTGTTTAAAGCATTTCAAGAGCCGATAATAAAATCTCAAATTATGTGCCATCTGTTTTCTCAAATATATTCTTATATTTGTATTTGCTGAAGCCGCTTCGGCGAGGCGAAAAAAGGAACTAAATAATCAAAGAATATGAAATTCAACGTATCAAGCACAGAGCTCCTCAAAGGATTGATGGATATATCCAAGGCTATTCCTGCAAAATCGGCTCTGCCCATCCTCGAAAATTTTCTTTTCGTATTGGAAGGCAATCTTCTGGAGGTCACTGCCTCAGATTCAGAGCTTACCTTGAGGACTAGCATCGAAGTTGACAAGACAGAGGAAGAAGGGAAAATCGCTGTCCCGGCAAGGCATATCATCGATCTTCTAAAAGAGCTTCCTGACCAGCCGCTTACGATCAATACAGCTTCCGACAGCTCCATCGAATGCGATTGGGCTACCGGTAACTCTATACTCCCGTTCTTTCCAGCTGAGGACTATCCTGAGATAAAGGGAGCCGGGGACGATGCCGAGAAAATCACATTCCCGGCTCAGAGCCTTGCAGACGGAATCAGCGGAACCATTTATGCTACCGCAGATGATGAAATCCGACCTGCGATGAACGGAATATTCTTCGATTTCGATGTACAATCCACTACGCTGGTGGCTTCTGACTCCCATAAACTGATATGCTACACGACGAATGACGTGAAGGCGGAGGAAAAATGCTCGTTCATTCTTCACAAGAAACCAGCGGCAGTCCTGAGGTCGATACTTGACAAAGACGATGAGGAGGTCAATATAACATTCGATTCCAGCACCGTTGTCTTCGCTTTCGGTAAGACTACGATGATTTGCAGGCTGATAGTCGGGAAATATCCTAAATACCGCGATGTCATTCCTCAGAACAATTCCAGCATACTGAAAATCGACAGGCAACTGCTTCTTAACACCGTCAAGCGCGTGTCCGTCTGCGCAAATAAGGCGTCAAATCATATTAAACTGGATCTTAAGCCTGGCCAGCTGGAAATATCCGCCCAAGACCTCGGGTTCGCCATCGCCGCATACGAGAAGATAAATTGCGACTATTCCGGAGACGAGCTTTCAATCGGATTCAAGTCCACGTTCCTAATCGAGATTCTGTCCAACATGACTTGCGAGACATTGGTAATGAAGTTCGCGGACGCTCGCAGGGCCGCATTGATAGTTCCTTCAGAGGAAGAAGCTGACACAGAGAAAGTTTGCGGCATCCTGATGCCTATCATGGTTTCTTAAAAGTCAAGACGGAATATTCATGAACATCTCATAAGGAAGATTAGCCATGGAACTTGAACTACAGAGGCCTTTGCTCTTTTTCGACATAGAGAGCACGGGACTTAATCTAGTAAATGACTCTATCGTTGAACTTAGTTTCGTGAAGGTTTTCCCCGATCACAGCACGAAGGTGAAAACATGGCGCGTGTGCCCTTGGGACTATGTGGCTGGCAAGCAAAAGGGAATCGACCCTCAGGCATCGGAAGTGAACGGGATCAAAGACGAGGATGTCGCTCACGAGCCGAAATTCATAGAAATAGTTACTGAAGTCATAGATTGGCTGAGGGATAGCGACCTTGCCGGATTCAATTCGACCAAATTCGATCTGCCGATGCTC
Organism: uncultured Bacteroidales bacterium; assembly: GCA_900316045.1. GTDB lineage: Bacteria > Bacteroidota > Bacteroidia > Bacteroidales > UBA932 > Cryptobacteroides. Next base: position 17,341 of record ONBM01000026.1, read on the forward strand.
TCGGAGGAGATCGAGAGGGCAAGAGCCTACTGCCTGAAGCGACTCGGCAATACAAAGCTTTCTCCAGATGCCAGGCAGAGGGCACAAGCAACTCTGGACAGCCTGAATATTGATTTGCACGAGAAGCGCATGATCGATGTGCAGACAATTTATCATTATATGGAGCCGAGAAACCTTCGCGCAGCCTACAGATTCTATTGTGGCGGAAAGGCGCCCATAATTGCCCACTCTGCCGAAGCCGACACGATAGCCACAAATGAGGACGAAATAGACTGGCACACCGCCGAGGCTGACACTGTCGCCACATATGAGGTGCTGAAAGGCCAGCTGGAGATGTACCAGAAGCCTGACAAATACCATGAGGTTGCTCTCAAGAACGATGTGGAATTCCTTTCTGGCGTTGGCGGGAGGCCTCGCACTATTGATTATGCCGGCAGGCTGATTCTAGGCAAAGACAATGAGGCCGTGATTAATTTCGGAAAGCATAAAGGCAAGACAGCCAGGGAAATCTACGAAAAAGAGCCGACTTACTACGACTGGATCGAGAACGGCGAGTTCACGATGGACACGAAACGCCAGTTCCAGCGCCTGAAAGAGCAGTTCGAGAAAGAAAAGAGGGAGGCCATGACCAAACCATTGGGAGCGGAGGAATTTTCGGACGCAGTGGCCAAGATGAAGGCAAAATTCGAAGGTGGCAAGCTATTCTAAATGAATATCCTGCCAAGGATCAATGAACATTCTGACTAGGACATACTCAGGGCGCATAGTCTGCCGCCCGGACACGACGTGGGAGAAGGATAACGAAGATTTCTATCCTCCGCAGTTTGTCGAGGCCCTCGGCTACGCTCCTGTGTTTTTCGCCCACATCCTGAAACCGGGGCGAAGCGTACAGAAGAAATTCGCCGGCAGATATTTCGACGGAGTTGGATTCGGCATCTTGTTATACCCCCAGAACATCATGGATGGCAGTCCTGAAGGCTTTGCCGAGGCGCTGTGCCTTGACAAGACTTCTTACCTCCCTGCCCCATGCATCGCGCTATCTGAATATTCATCACTCCCTTCAGAGACAGGATTCATATTAAAGAAGAACGAGCGAGAGCTGTTCCGGTGCGCTCTCCCTCCGCTCGGCATGGCGGAAGACGCTATTGTCCAGGCATCCCGTCTTGCCTACATCCGGACGGGTGATATAATCGCCATCGAATTAGCCGCAAGATCCCCTTTAACGCAAAAGTCCGAAGGTCGCATCATGATTGCCTCTGAGCAAATAGGCTCTGCCGGAAAATTGGATTTCTCGATAATTTTCTAAGGTAGGAAGCGGATTAGCCAGGCTTACCTCTTGCCGGAACACTCAGGGCACATCCCTTTTATGACATAGCTTGAGCCTGTGGCCTCATAGCCATTTGGCAAAGTCACTTTCGGGATAGGTATGTCTTTTAGGCAGAATGTCTTATGGCACTTTTCGCAATAGAAATGGAGATGGGCATCGTTGTCATTTTCATCATCCTCGCTTAGGCATAGCTCGTACCTCGTCCCTTCGCTGCTACCTTCAATCGCATGCACCAGATGATGTTCCTTGAATATTTCCAGGGTTCTGAATATTCCGGATTTATCCACCGTCTCGATTCTGTCTTCTAGTTCCGTCATGCTTAGAGGCCGTTTCTCTTCGGCAAGAGTCATCGCCACCAAAACCCTGTTCGGCGTAACCCTGACCCCATGCCTGCCTAGAAGCGACAATATTTCTGAATATTCCATATTCATAGATTTCTTATCATGTCTGCATCAGCATCACTACCCCGGCACAGCACCATCATTGCCATTATGCAATCAGCCTTCTGCCGCACCAGATCCTTGCCCCAATGTGTTTCATCACAAATTTATGAATATTCCAAAGAATTCTGCCTCATAATAATTTGGCATGCCAGCCTCCATCTGACGCACTGCATCAAGTCAGAACGGGAAAAATAGACCCACGGATCATTACATACATTTGCGTTCTAACCATGGCGAAACCAAGAGGGGGTTAGAACGGTTAGTTTACTTATACGCCATGAAACTGCCATATGCGTTCTAGACAGATGTATCGTAATAAACATGACAATCTAATCTAGGAGACAATGTTTCTTATGGCTATGGCGAAATTCAATTGTTTTGCCTAATTTTATCAGCGCAAAGACTTAATCAGACTTCAGCCATGAACAACGATTTTCAACCTAAGCCAGTTTCCGACTGCTTTCACATTTACTCTAACGGAGAAAAAATGAATGCGCTATTCTCTGCAAGAGAGGATAAAATCCTAGCTATGAACATGATAGCGATAACATCCTTTGCAAATGGCGTCAAAATCCTTGCAGACCAGATAATGGAGACTCACTTTCATGCGATAGTCTCTGGTTCCGTCAGTGCTTGTGCAAAATTCAAGAAAGACATGATTGTCAAACTGAATATATTCATTAACAGGAAGGGCAGGAATGCATACTCGAATGGCAATCTTGAGGTATCCATGGATCCCATCCACGAGTCGACTGAATTGAAAAATAAAATCATTTATGTCTATAGGAATGCTCTGGCAGCAGGATTTCCTATGATGCCATGGAAATACGAGTGGGGACCTGGGGATATCTATTTCGTAGACCACGAGACGTTGGCAAAGGCTGGCAAAGCAATAAGTGATATTCCTGTAAGGGTGCAGAGAAGAGTTTTCCATACGAACGTGGCGCTTCCCCAATCGTGGAGAGTGAACGAAGAGGGTATGATCTTACCTCATTGCTACATGGATTGGGTTAGGGTTGAGAAGGAGTTCGGAAATGCTCGCGTCTTCATTGCGTTCATTCATCAGAAGAGAGATTTGGAAGGAAAGCTTGATGCAGAATGCGCAAGGAATGTCGGCATCACGTTCTACGAGACCGAACTCAGGAGGGAAGCTAAAGATCTGTGCAGAAAGGTTTACGGACGACCCAACATCGCCAGTGCCAGCGCTGAGGAAAGAATTGCGATTGCCAGGTGCCTATGGCAGAACAGGAGGACGTATTCAGTTTCAAGCCTCAGCCGGGTGATGTTAGTTTCCAAGGACATTCTTCAAGCCATGCTTCTCATAGAAAAGTGATGAATCTGGTAGAACGGCTAGAACGATTTGTGGCGACATATTGCAGTGTTTCTATATTTTGCGTTCTAACGTTACCATAACCAAGAGGGGGTTAGAACGCCATTCGGAAGCTGAGTGGTTAAATTGAACTCTGACGTTCTAACTACTTGAAAAGCGGAAGTGGTAGGTTGGCGTTACCGGAGGGTGCGGAGGGAATTCAGGACGGCGAGGACAGTGACGCCGACATCGGCGAAGACGCTCATCCACATGGTGGCAAGGCCGAAAGTGGCAAGACACAAAACCAGAAGCTTTATGCCGATAGCAAACCAGGTGTTTTCGTTGGCGATGCGAAGGGTTCGTCGGGCGATGCGGATTCCTGTGGCGATTTTGGATGGCTTGTCGTCCATCAGGACAACGTCAGCAGCCTCGATTGCGGCATCGGAGCCTAGTCCGCCCATGGCAATGCCCACATCTGCACGTGCCAGCACAGGAGCATCGTTTATTCCGTCGCCTACGAATGCCAGGACTTTCCCGGCAGGCTTATCCTTAAGCAGACTCTCAACGCACGAGACCTTTTCTGCAGGCAGCAGATCGGCTCGACATTCATCAACGCCGACCTGCAAGGCGACATATTCCCCGACCTCTTTCTTGTCGCCAGTCAGCATCACCGTCCGGCGCACTCCCAACGTCTTAAGCTCAGCGATGGCAGACTTGGCATCATCCTTTATGACATCTGAAACTATGATGTGCCCGAGATATTCCCCATCGGAGCATACATGGATGATCGTTCCAACCTTCTCGCAAGGCTTCCAGGCGGCGCCGGCCTCTTCCATCATCTTGGAATTGCCCACGCAAACCAGATGGCCGTTAACATTGGCTCGCACTCCCCTTCCGGCAATTTCCTCAACGTTTTCCACAGAACAGCCATCATCGATGTGCGGATAGGCATTCCTCAAAGAAATTGCGATAGGATGGGTGGAGAAACTCTCGACATGAGCGGCTAGATGCAGCAGCCTCTTCTCCTTCTCCTCAGTGCATTCCAATGGGGAATCCTGAGGATGCGCGGCAAACGGATGCACGGCATCGACTTCGAAGACGCCCTTGGTTAGCGTGCCGGTCTTATCGAAAACGACAGTATCCAGCTTCGTGAGTGCCTCCAGGTAATTTGAGCCCTTTATAAGAATACCCTTCCTGGATGCACCTCCTATGCCGCCGAAAAAAGACAACGGCACAGAAATCACGAGGGCGCATGGGCAAGAGACAATAAGGAATATGAGCGAGCGGTAAAGCCACGTTGGGAATGCTGCCATGAAACTGCCAGAAAGAAGAGGAGGCAGCAAAGCAAGCAACACTGCTGCGGCGACAACCGAAGGAGTGTAGGCTCGAGCGAACCGAGTTATGAAACTTTCGCTTCTGGACTTGTTAGATGAGGCATTTTCAACCAAATCGATGATTTTTGAAGCCGTAGACTCGCCGAAAGATTTAGTGACGCGGGCTCTCAGGAGACCGCCCTGATTCACGCAGCCAGAAACGATGGAATCGCCAACAGAAATGTCTCTCGGAACGCTCTCACCGGTCAGCGCAACAGTATTCAGAGAAGAAGAGCCTTCCACAACGACACCGTCCAGAGGCACTTTCTCTCCAGGCTTTATCACGATAATTTCTCCGACAGCCACTTCCGATGGATTGACGCTCAGCAACTTGCCATCGCGCTCCACGAAAGCGGCATCCGGCCTTATGTTCATCAAAGAGGCTATCGACTTGCGGCTTTTCCCCTCTGCGATGCTCTCGAAAAGCTCTCCAATCTGGAAGAACAGCATGACCACGACGGCCTCTGGGAACTGATTATCGGTATCTGGCAAGAAACCAATCGCCAAAGCCCCTATCGTCGCCACGCTCATCAAAAAATCCTCGTCCAAGAGCTCTCCCTTGAATATTTTCTCACCAGCCTCACGCAGCGTGTCCCAGCCCACCATGAAATATGGAACCAGATAAATGAGGAGCAGCTGCCAAGTGCTGAGATCTGAGCATTCCTCGACGGCCACGGCAGCCGCCAGAAGCAGGCCTGAGACCATGATTTTCCAAAGCGCAATTTTATTCTCTTTTTCCATAATTCACTGAATATTTCGTAACTGCGAATATGGCGATAAATTCCCGCAACCTGGTTGCAAAGGGTCTCTAACGGATCACGCGATAATATGTCTCGTTTCCTCCGCCGTCACCGAATATCCCTACGAGGTCTCGCAGCATGAGGTCTGGACGCACGACTCCCGATTCCCAGAAATCATTGCCTCCGCTAGGATTCAGCCGCAGATTGTCATTCCAGACCACAGAATTCCGGTCATGTCCTCTGGCAGCAGCATTATTCTGGATATTCGTCAGCATATCCCCAAACAAAGGATTAATTGCCAAGAGTTGTTCCAATGACTGGCACCAGCCCACATTCAGCCATAGGTCTGCCTCCTTTGACAAAGAATATGCCGTCTCTATGAATATGCTAGAAGACGTTTCTTGTCCAGGCTTGCTGCCCAGCACCTCCCCTCCGGCATCTCGGACCAGGCAAGACAGGTAATTATTCTCTCCCGGTATGAACCATGCGTCATCGTACGGAATGTTCATCAGCACCTTACGGCGCTCCCCCATGTTTTTGCTCACGGAATCTGCCAGAGCCACATAATCAGACGAGACCGCCTCCAGCACCGAGTCAGCCTCGTGCATCCTTCCGGTCAGCGCTCCGAAGAACCTTATGTAGGAAGCCCTCGCAAGAGGATTGCATTCCAAGTGCTCGTGAAGAATGAAGACCGGGATGCCTAAGGCCTCCAGCTTCGAGATGAATTGGGATTTTGCCCCGCTGACCTGGTAAGTGAGAAGGACATCTGGATGCAGAGCCATGATTTTCTCATAATCTGGATTTGCCTCATACCCCACGTCTGCAACACTGCGAGAACGCAGTTCTGGGGAAGAGACGTAGTTCACTCCTGACACTCCGCAAATCACGGAATCGCAACCCAAAGCATCCAGAAAGCCCACGTAGGAAGTAGACATCGCTATAATCCTGCTGACGGGGTGGCGTATGACAAGGGTGTCCTTGCTGCCATCAAACGGAGAAATTGACACTGCAATCCAGCCCTGTCCCTGCTCCGAGATATTCAAGAAAGACGCTTCAGGGCTATGGAACTGATGCTCCGTCCTGCTGCAGGAATGCCCTGCGATGAGAACGAGGAGAAGCGGAAATACTGTCAGCAAACTGTGATTCATTAGGCAAAATTAATATATTTTGTTATTTTAGCGCACGTACAATACACTTTAAGCCAAATATCCTATATTCATAAAAAAAAGCTAATGATGAGCAAGTATAATTTCGATGAGATGACAGTCAGGCGCGGCACCAGCTGCGTCAAATGGGATGCGCCTAGCCCGGCAGGCCCCATTTCCGAAAACGTAATCCCTATGTGGGTGGCAGACATGGATTTCAAGGCCGCACCGGCGATTCAGGAGGCGGTGAGGAAGAGGGCTGAGCAGGGAATATTCGGATACACCCATGTTCCAGACTCATATTTCGAGTCGTCAATCAATTGGTGGCAAAGGAGACGTGGCTGGCATACCCGGAAGGACTGGTACATTCCGATTGACGGCATCGTGCCAGGAATGTCGATAGTCATCGAGGCCGTAACTCATTACGAGGTCGCAGGCGGGAAGGTGGTCAGGAAACCGAATGATGGGAAGGGGCCGAACGGAGAGCTTCCGAAGGTGATAATACAGACGCCTGCATATAACTGTTTCTTCTCCGCTGTCCGGAATCAGGGCTGCGAGCTTGTTGAGAACCCGTTGATTTACGACACTGAGGGGGATGTCCCTACATGGTATCTGGATTTCGAGGATTTGGAAAAGAAGTGCGCTGATCCTATGGTGAAGGCTCTGCTGTTTTGCAATCCTCACAACCCTTGCGGCAGGGTGTGGCCGAAAGAGGATCTGCTTAAGGTCGCGGAAATATGCCGCAGGCATGGCGTCATAGTTATAAGCGACGAGATTCACTGCGAGCTGGAGATGCCTGGGTGCCACTTTACTCCTATGGCTTCACTATCGCCTGAGATTCAAGACAATACGATACAAATGGGGTCGCCCAGCAAATCCTTCAACATCGCCGGCCTGGAAATTTCCAACATAATTACCAGCCGCAAGGACTGGAAGATGATGATTGACAAGGTCATCAATATTTACGAACACTGCGACTTGAATCCTTTCGGAATAGTTGCCCTGCAGGCTGCCTACGACGAGGGGGAAGATTGGCTCAAGGAACTCAACCAGTATCTCTGGGATAATTACCTGGAACTAGTGAATTTGTTCGAGGATGAAATTCCTGACGTGCTCGTGAGCAAGCTGGAAGGCACTTATCTGGCGTGGATAGATGTCCGTTCAGTGGGCATGCCGACAGAAGAGATTGAGAAGAGCCTTATAGAGAACGAGCATGTCTGGATTAATTCCGGCGTGATGTACGGAAAAGAGGGCTTCATGAGAATAAATATTGCCTGCCCTCGCACTAGGCTGCTGGCAGGCATCGAAAGAATAGCCCAAGGGCTTAAGAGGCTTTCCAGGAAATAGTTTTTTTTCAATTCCTGGCTTTCCCTTTAATAGAGCTTGGAGCTTACTACGTTCTGGACGAAGTTCATGCTGGCGGTCGGCTCGAAACGAGCAACTACGTTGCCCTCTTTGTCCACCAGGAACTTAGTGAAGTTCCACTTGATGTCACTCTTGGAAGCATAATCTGGATCTTGCTTCTTCAGCATCGCATCCATTTTCTGCGCCATGTCTCCCGAGCCGAATCCCCTGAACGTCTGCTTAGACTTCAGGAAGGCGTAAAGAGGACTTTCATTCTCGCCATTGACGTCAATTTTGCCGAACTGCGGGAATGTGGTCTTGTATTTCAGCGTGCAGAACTGATGAATCTCATCGATGCTCCCCGGTGCCTGGCCGCCGAACTGGTTGCAAGGAAAATCCAGGATCTCCAGCCCCTTGTCCTTGAATTTGTCGTACATAGCCTGCAATGCCTCATATTGAGGAGTAAAACCGCACTCTGTGGCCGTATTTACTATCAGCAGGACTTTGCCTTTGTATTGCGACAATGAAACATCATTGCCCTTCATGTCCTTTACAGTAAAATCATAGACGCTTTGCGCGCTCAGCGCAGAAGCCATGCTTGTTCCTACCATGATTGAAAATAAAATTTTAATAAGTGTTTTCATATTCGCTAATATAGGAAAATTTAAAATATTCAAAATGAATATATCATATTTCGTAGAACGGGGACACCCTGCCCCTAGGGAGAGCTCGCAGGAAGGTTTCGTCTTTAGCAGTTGACCCATCTTCCAGGATAATTCCTTGAAGAGCATCGGCAGCCGACTCATAGGCTTTCAGCGGGTCATTATTGTTTTCGCTCAGATGGCAGAGGAAAATGTTCTTAAGCCCTTTGTGCCATACCCTTCCAATCGCGTCAGCACACTCGTCGTTGCTCAGATGCCCGTTTCCACCGCGAATCCTGCGCTTTAGTTCCTCTGTATATCGGCCTTTCAATAGCATTGGCAAATCATAATTGGATTCGATTACCAGCGTATCCGCCGCTTTGGCATATTCGATAGCTTCTTCCGTCATTGCTCCTACGTCGGTCATAAGAACGAAGTGCTTCCCGCCCCATTCTATGCTGTAGCCGACGGTCTGTGAGGCATCGTGCGGCACTATGAAATATCTCGCCAGCACTCCGGGGAGCACTTCTGTGGGGCCATCGTCTGATAGATTCCTGCGGCAGGCCCCGACCCAGCCTTCAGCATATTCATTATTGCAAATCGCCTCGTGCAGCACTGAAGTGGCAAAAACTGGTAGCGAGAGCTTCTTGCAGAACGTTCCAAGGTGGCGGATATGATCCATGTGGTCGTGCGTCAAAAGCACGCAGCGGACGGCATCGAAACCAAGACCATTTTCGAGCAGAGCCTTTCTTACCCTCCGCAGACTCACTCCTGCATCTATCAGAAGCCCTCTTTCTCCATCAAATAAAAAATAGCAGTTTCCAGAGCTGCCGCTCGAGAAACTAATGAATTTCAACATTACTTATTTTCCTCCTCGCAATACTTGGAGATGACTGCATAGGCATCCTCAACCCCTAATTCGCCGGCCCTGGACAGATCTATGCAGCCTTTCTCTTTATCCTTAATGTAAATCAGCACGAGCCCCCTGTTGAAGTAGGCATCCCCCATATAAGGATAATATTGAATGGCTTTCGAGTAATTTTCCACAGACTCCACGAACTTCGAAGACAGGCAGTAAAGGTTACCCAAGTCGAAGTAGATGTAAGGCACTCCTGGCAGCAGCTTAGCTGCCTCGGCAAGGTCCGCTATGGCATCGGAATAGTCGTAAGACCTGCTCACCTGATCCCTCACCCTAGCCCTCGTCGTTCCTTGGTCATCCATAGTGAGCGTCTGGACATTGCTCTCGATAGAAGATATGAAATCTATCATTTCAGCCCTCAGCACTCCTCGGTTAATCCTGTAGAATGCCTTGTAATAGTCTGAATATCCTCCCGAAGCAGAAGCCTCGACAGCGGAATTGTATTCATCCAGAGCCTTTGAGTACTGCTTGGACTGAACGTAATATATTCCTTTGATGAAGGACCTGTCGGCAGCTGTCAGATTGCCATAGTCCCCTGCAGAGAGATTCGTGTCGCCATATATCTCATTGTCAATGTTATTGTCGTTGTATCTTGGATGGTGCAGAGTGTCGGAATTTGAAATGACCAGAGGCACCTTTGAGTCAGCAATGAACTTGTTAATGAGAGCATTTTCGTACCTGTGGCTAAGGGCATATCTCTGATTGTCAGCATCCGTAGAAATTTCGAACTTGTACAGAGGCCGCAGACGGATGTTGATATCCCTGTTCTGAAGTAGTTCGTTCTCGAAATCTTTCTTCGCAAAATCAGCGTCCAGCTCCAGCAGGCTGCTGTATTTCCTGGTAGTGTCCGCAAAGGAAGTGGAATCTTTCGACTGCGCAGTCCTATATTCCTGAACCTTCTTCTGGGCTGTGTCATAGTCTTGCTTTGATGAATTATGCCTGCCCAGCATATTCTTGACGTAAGACCTGTTGAGGTAGGCCTTCGCAAAGTCTGGATAGAGCTCAATTGCCTTGTCATAGTCATCCAGGGCATCGATCCAACGGCCCATCTGAACGAAATAGGATGCCCGGTTGTAGTAAGCAAGCACATTTTCCGGATTGATGTTAATGACCCTATCCATGTCGGCCAAAGCTCTATCGAAATCTCCGACCTGCGCATAGATGAGGCTTCGGTTGTACAAGGTGAGGGCATTTCCAGGCTCGTCTTTCAGGACTCGGTTGAAATCGGCAACGGCTGAGTTGAAATCCTGCTTGTCATAATAGAGTATGGCTCTGTTAAAATAAGCGAATGTGTTAGCAGTGTCCAGGGAAATGGCCTTATTCAAATCCGTTATGGCTTCGTCGTATTTATCTTGCAAGGCATAGACGCGGGCCCTGCGAACATAGCCTTCCGGGTCGAATCTGTCCAGCTTAATAGCTCTGTTGTAGTCTTCGAGAGCCTTCGTAGTATCTTTCAAGAATAGGTATGAAGCGCCGCGATTCAAAAAAGCGGATGGGTCTTTTGGCTCTTTCTTGATGTACCTGTCGAAGTCTTGCACGGCATTATCGAATTGCTGGGCAAGGAAATATGTCACGCCCCTGCTGAAATACAGGCCCGTCATCCCAGGCCTTAGCTCTATGGCATGCTGCAAATCTGCAAGAGCATCGTCGTATTTGCCCATGCGGCTCTGCGTGATTGCTCTGAAATGATAGCCGTTAGTAAAGACAGGATTCAGTCTCACTGAGTTGTTGAAGTCGGCGTAGGCACCTCTGATGTCACCCAGATTGTACTTTGCTATGCCTCTGTAGAAGAACGTCCAGCAATCCGTGGAATCCAGACGAGCCAAGACGTTGAAGTTCGATATGGCATCGGAATACCTGCCCTCTGACAGGGCCGAACGTCCCCTGAAAGAGAAAACGTCCTTGTCGTACTGAGCCAGAGCAGAGAATGCGGACAATATGATGAACAGTGCAGCAGAGGCAAACCTTTTCATATATATTTTTCGTGATAATTTTAATTTTCCTACCTTTGTCAAGTTTCGTGCTAAAATGCAAAATTATACTTTGAAAACGAATTTACCTAAAATTTTCTTAATGCTGATTCTGGCTGCCTGCCCCTGTTTTTCAGAGGCACAGCAAAAAAGGAAGATGGTAGCGTCAGGAGTCAATGCTGAGAGAATAATAACAGAAGACAGGTTGCAAAGGAATATAGAGTTTCTCACTGATCCTCAATATAATGGCAGGCGCACAGGCACGCTGGGCGCCACAGAAGCGGCCTTCTGGATTGCCAGAAAATTTCAGAAAGATTCCTTGCTGCCTATAAATGGGCTTTGGAGCCAGTCTTTCAAAGCAGGAGAAGCCGTAGGGCACAACATAATCGGGTTCATGCCAGGCAGGAGCGACAGAGACTTCCAGCTGTACACGATAATCGCAGCGCACTACGACAGTTATGGAATGATGAACGGCACCCTGTACCCAGGAGCAGACAGCAACGCCTCCGGGGTGGTGGCCATGACAAGCCTCGCAGACATGTTCACGAGAATGAAACAGTTGAACAGGACTTACGGAGACAATCTGATTTTCGTAGCCTTGGATGCCAGGGAGGTCAACTCCGCTGGTGCCGAGGCCTTATGGAAGGCCCTGTCTGCCGGAGAGTTGAAAAATCCCTTGACTGGGGAGGCCATACTGCCCGACAAGATTCATGCTTTCGTATCGCTTGACATTCTAGGAAGCACGCTCTCTCCTCTCAAGAAGGGTCGAAAGGATTATCTGATCATGCTCAGCAATGGACGTTTCGCGGCGGACCTCAGAGACGCCAATGCGAAAGACGGGCTTGGGCTGGACATCGCCCTGAACTACTATGGGAGCGAAAGCTTCACCAGGATGTTTCACGACAAGGTCGGGGATCAAAGGATTTTCGTTGAGAACGGGGTTCCTTGCGCAGTGTTCACATCTGGCATAACGATGAACACGAACAAACCTTCGGATACGGCAAAAACACTGAACTACGACATATTCAAAAAAAGAATATTCTTAATATTCCATTGGCTGACTAAAATGATGTAAGGCTATGAGAGAATTCTGGAAAATGGTAAAGCGATATATTTCGCCTTACAGGGCATATTTGGGATGGTCGGTAGTGCTGAATATTTTCTCGGCGCTGTTCAACATATTCTCTTTCGCCCTCATAGTCCCTATGCTGCGAATCCTTTTCGGCATCTCAGGGAAAGTGTATTCATTCATTCCTTGGGAACAGGTATGGTCCAAGCCTGTCTTCCAGATGGGAGACGCATTCATGAATAACGTCTATTTTTATCTCGAAAAAGCAATAGGAGATTACGGCCCCATAATGGTTCTGGTGTATCTCAGCTTGTTCTTGATGATCATGACAGCCCTCAAGACAGCTTGTTATTTCGGCTCTGCGGCCATCATGGTGCCAATCAGGACAGGCGTCGTCAGGGACATAAGGCTGGATATTTACAGGAAGATATTGTCCCTCCCTCTGGGATTCTTCTCCGAGGAGAGAAAGGGGGACATAATCGCCAGAATCAGCGGTGACGTGATGGAGGTCGAGAACTCGATCACTGGCTCGCTGGAAATGCTCATCAAGAATCCTATCCTCATAATATTCTATTTTCTTGCCCTTCTAGTGATAAGCTGGCAGATGACTCTGTTCACCATCGTATTCGCCCCGCTGTTCATCTGGGTGATGGGCATCGTGGGCAGGAATCTGAAAAAGAAATCGCTGGATGTCCAGAGGCTCTGGAGCGACACCATGTCGCAGGTCGAGGAGACCCTCGGAGGGCTCAGAATCGTAAAGGCCTTCGTTGCGGAGAAGAAGATGGGGAAGCGTTTTGATGATGTTACCGACAGGATGAGGAAGAAGAATGCGAAGGTCATGGTGCGCCAGTCCCTTGCACATCCTGTGAGCGAATTCATGGGCACTGTGATGATTCTGATAGTGCTTTGCGTGGGCGGTGCGCTGATTCTGAGCGGCAAATCCAACATCGACGCTCCTATATTCCTGTATTTCATGGTCATTCTCTACAGCATCATCAATCCTATCAAGGAATTCGCTAAGGCAAGCTATTCGATTCCTAAGGGGATGGCATCCATTGAGAGAATCAACAAGATACTTGATGCCAAGAACGACATCGTGGAGCCAGCTGATGCCAAGCCTTGCAAAGGATTCAATGACAGCATAAGCATCGAACACGTTTCCTTCAAATATCCTGAAGGATCGAAGATCATCCTCAACGACATAAATCTCAAGATAGAGAAAGGCAAGAATATAGCCATAGTGGGTGAGTCTGGTGCCGGAAAATCGACTCTCGTGGATCTCATTCCCAGGTTCTATGACCCACAGGAAGGCTCGATCAAAGTCGATGGCGCGGACATTCGGGACTTGAAGATTGCCGACCTTAGAGGATTGATCGGGAACGTGAATCAGGAGCCTATCCTGTTCAATGACACCATATTCAATAACATAGCCTTCGGCGTCGAGAATGCGTCCATGGAAGAGGTCATAGAGGCAGCTAAGATTGCGAATGCGCATGACTTCATAATGGAGAAGGACGAGGGTTATGATTTCGTGATCGGAGACCGCGGCGTCAGGCTTTCCGGAGGCCAGAGGCAGAGAATAAGCATCGCGAGGGCAATCCTCAAGAATCCTCCTATCCTGATTCTGGACGAGGCCACTGCGTCATTGGACACCGAGTCGGAGAAGATAGTTCAGGAAGCCTTGGAGAGGCTGATGTCCAACAGGACGACCATAGCCATTGCTCACAGACTCTCCACCATCAAGAATTCGGACGAGATAATAGTGATGCACGAGGGGAGAATCGTGGAGAGAGGCAAGCACGATGAACTGCTGGCTCTGAACGGGTTCTACAGGAAACTTAATGACATGCAAGCGCTTTAGGAATATGAAAACCACAAAAAGAATAAGGGTGCCTTTCATTGAAGGGCTTGAATCAATGAATATGTCGCAGCTGGATCTGGCGATGGAAAAGTCTGCCGCCAAATTCGCCGTCTGCGAAAACAACTGGGAAAAAGAATACCCTTACTGGCCAGACTGCAATGGCTCCATAGCCTATAGCAAGGACTATATGGCCGTAATGTTTCATGTCAGAGGACTTGACTTGCGAGCTACTGCACTGGAAGATAATGGAAACAGCTGGGAGGACAGCTGCTGCGAGTTTTTTGTCACCGACCCTTACGATGGGACATATTACAATTTCGAACTGACAGCTATCGGCTCTCTGCTATCGTCTAAGCGCACAAGCCGGTACGACAGCAATCAGAGAACCTTGGAAGAACTGTCGAGAGTCATCAGGCACAGCACCATTGAGCACAAGATTTGGGATGAGAAAGACAAGATATTCGCTTGGAGCGTCGCCATGCTGATTCCTTTCGATTTGATCGGGATAGACAAAAACCACATTCCGGTGAGCGTAAGGGCTAATTTCTACAAATGCGGCGACAAAACGGCACATCCGCATTTCCTCAGCTGGAACCCTGTCGTTTCGTCAAAACCAGATTTTCACAGACCCGAATGCTTTGGAGAGCTGATTCTTCATTAATATGCTAAAACTCAGGACAATTCTTTTTGTTGCCGCAGCCACGGCGACCACTTTTTCTTTAGAAGCTCAGACGGCCAGAGAGTTGAAGCCTGCCTGCGATTCCTTACAGGTGCTAATGCAGGAAAGGACTGGCGTCAAGAATGAACTGGTGCTGAAACGCATCACGAAAAGGAATTCTTTCCTAGACCTAAGATTCAGCTCCAGCGCTGGAAATTATCCATGGAGAGCGGATGACGTGGAGTGGTTCAAGGAGAAGTTCATCGAGCTGGCGCCAGAAAATTGCAAGAATTATTCCGTAGGTAATATATTCGTAGAAACTAATCCCCTCTCAGATTACGTGATGCCTCTCTCTGGCAATGATGGTAATCCAGTATCTTCCCTTTTTAAGACCGAGAAGGATCCTCGTGCGCAGCATTCATTCATCGAGCAGAAAGATGGGATGCATTTTAGCAGAGGCCTGAGTGGCAGGAACATTGCTCTTTGGCAAAGCCACGGCCGTTATTACGAGGAAAAGACGGACCGTTGGGAATGGCAGAGAGCCCCTGTTTTTCAGACCGTCGAGGACATGTACACTCAGAGCTACGTTCTGCCTTTCCTGATTCCAATGCTGGAGAATGCCGGGGCTTACGTGATGACGCCTCGGGAAAGGGACATTCAGAGACACGAGATAATCATGGATAACGACCATTCTTTCGGGTCCGAGAGAGCCGAGGGCGCGCGTATTGAAGGCGATTACGAAGAAAGGGGCAACTGGGATGATTGCGGCGTTGGATTCGCAGACGCGAAGGCCGTGTACACAGGGGTCGAAAACCCTTTCAGGATGGGCACTGCAAGACAAGTTTCGTGCAAAAAAGATGCGAAGGCCATCTGGACTCCAGACATACCGGAAACTGGCGAATATGCAGTTTACATTTCTTATAAATCATTGCCTAACAGCACCCCTTGCGCTCATTATACGGTGAAACATGCTGGCGGGTCCACCGAATTCTACGTGAATCAGAAAATCGGTGGCGGCACTTGGATCTACATTGGAACCTTCCCTTTCAAGAAAGGAAGCGATGCTTCCGTGACCCTGGATGCCGAAGTTCCAGAGGACAGAGAAATACCTCGCAATGCAGTTTTAACGGCAGATGCAGTGAGGCTCGGCGGAGGGATGGGGAAAATTGCCAGAGGGCCGAAGAATGCGCCTGCCTCTGAATATCTCACATCAGGCATGCCATCTTATGCCGAGGGTGCGTTTTACTGGATGCAGTGGGCTGGGGCTGACTCTACCCTGCTGCAGCTGCACGAAGACGATTATACTTCCGATTATGCCGACAGAGGTGCCTGGGTGGCATGGATGAGCGGAGGCTCGCGAACGAACCCTAAAGGAGAAGGGTTAGGAATACCTATCGATTTATCTTTCGCTTTTCACTCTGATGCTGGAACTTACCCGAACGACTCGATAGTCGGGACTCTCGCAATTTACACCTTGAAGGCAGACGGAAGCGACAAGCTGCCTAACGGAGAAAGACGCTTGCAAGCCAGGATGCTCTGCGATTTCGCCCAGACGCAGATAGTGAATGACATCAGGGCCAAATACGATGCTGCCTGGACAAGAAGAGGGCTCTGGGACCGTTCTTACAGCGAGTCCCGTACTACGACTGTGCCAGCCATGCTTCTGGAGATGCTCTCGCACCAGAATTTCGCAGACATGAAATATGGCCTGGATCCGTCGTTCCGCTTCACGGTGAGCCGCGCAGTGTACAAAGGAATGTTGAAATACCTCAGCAACCGCTATGGCTGCAACTATGCGGTCCAGCCTCTGCCAGTAAACTCCCTGGCGACATCTTTCAAGAATATGTCGGGGTCGGGCAAGGCACATGTTGAAATAAGCTGGAAGCCTACGACAGATTCACTTGAAGCCACTGCGAATCCGACGGGATATATTCTTTACACAAGAATAGACGACGGCGCATTCGATGCCGGCACTGTCGTCAAGGCCTCTGGCAGCAAAGTTTCAGTCATTAAAAATATCGAGCCTGGGCATATCTATAGTTACAAGGTCGAGGCTTTCAACGATGGCGGAAAGAGTTTCCCTTCCGAAGCATTAAGCATAGGCGTGCCAAAATATGCAAAAGGCAAGACAGTGATGGTGGTGAACAATTTCACTAGAGTCGCTGCTCCCGCATGGTTCGATTTTCCTGAATATGCCGGATTCCGTAACGACATAGATGCCGGAGTTCCATACATCAAAGAAATAAATTTCATTGGCGAGCAGTTCGAATACAGGCGCTCTCTGCCATGGCTGGACGATGACAATCCCGGGTTCGGGGCATCATTCACCGACAAGGCCGGCTCGGTGGTGCCTGGCAACACGTTCGACTTCACTTACATTCACGGCAAGGCCATCATGGCAGCAGGCTATCCTTTCCACAGCGTCTCCTCAGCAGCATTCCAGAGCGATAATGCCCTTGCCGATGATGATTTTGCGATTGACTTGCTTTGCGGAAAACAGGTCACGACGATGGTAGGTAACGGCCACGTACCGAATAAATATCAGGTGTTCCCTACTGGACTTCAGAGCGCATTGAAGAATTGCACTGAGGCAGGGAAGAACATTCTCGTGACTGGTTCCAGGATTGGGACTGATGTCTGGGACCGAATATATCCTCTGCAGATAGACAGCGCTTATTCTGCCGACACTCGCTCGTTCGTCGAGACTGTGCTCGGTTACAGGCAGATTTCCGACCATGCGACCAGAAGCGCATCTCTTATGGCTCAGCGTAATTCCTCCTTGAGGCTGAATAAGATTTGTGGCGACCTAGATTATTACAATTTCCTGAATCAGGATATCTATTGCGCAGAGCAATCGGACGGCATCGTGCCTGCGTCAAAAGAGGCCAGCAGCATATTAAAATATTCAGATTCCGAAATTTCTGCCGCCATTTGCTTCAATGGGAAGGGCTATAGGACTGTTTGTGTCGGCTTCCCGTTAGAGACTATCAAAAAAGAAGAAGGACGCATGTCGCTAATGTCAGCAGTGCTTTCCTTCTTCGAGAAGTAAATATATTCCTATAACTATTTTTGGAGCACTGACATTATCCTCTTGCAGACATCAGTGTTTTCCATGACACCGCTGAACTTGTACGCAGAGGCACCGAAGGCATAAAGAGGCACTAACGAGGCGGTATGGCTGCCTGTGGCGAATCCAACCTTGATGCCACTCTCCCCTTTCGTGAAATCTTTGTCATTCGAAAGAACGTACACTCCTGCTGTCTCATGGTCGGCAGTCACGATTACCAGCGTTCCATCATGCGTCTGGGCATAATCGAATGCAGAATTGACCGCTTTGTCGAATTCTTCCATCTCGAACATCAGTTGCTCAGCGTTTCCGGCATGCGCTGCATGATCGATGTGAGAACCTTCAACCATAAGGAAAAAGCCGTTCTTGTCATCGTCCAAGAGATCGATTGCATGAGAAGTGACATCCGAGAGATAATCCGTGCCGTGGTCGATGGCCATCGAATATGAGCCATCTGCAAACAATGCAAGCACAGGTGTCTTAGAGGTCGCAGTGAAATCCTCCGGAGTCTCTACATAGGTGTAACCCGCATCCTTCATTTCTTCCAATAGAGATCTGCCATTCTTGCTTTTGTTCCTTTCAAAATATTTCCTCCCGCCGCCTGCCAATACATCTGGCTTTAATTCAACCAGATCCTCTGTTATCTCGTCTCTGTCGTCCCTTGACTTTTGATGTGCTATGAATCCAGCCGGCGTGGCATCAACTACGTGAGACGTAACGACGATTCCCGTGGACTTCCCCATCGCTTTGGCATATTCAGTTAGATTCTGAACCTTAGTCTCATCAGGGAGCATCCCTATCATTCCATTGTCAGTCTTGTTTCCTGTGGCAAGAGCCGTGGCTGAAGCAGCCGAGTCGGTGACCCTGTTGTTCTTAGAATATGTCTTGCACAACCCAACGAATTGAGCCCTGTCGAAACATGTCATTGCGTAATTCTGATCAACCATCCATGCAGAAACCGCCCCGAGGCCCATTCCGTCACCGATGAACACGATCACATTCTTAACCCTATCCTCCTTTGGAGCCTTTTCTTTCGAATACGCCTGGCTGACAAGCAATAACGCCGCAGACAGAGCCAAAATCAATTTTTTCATCAAATGCTATTTTTCTGCAAATTTAACGAAAAAAAACCTTTCTGACCGTATCAGTTTTTCTCTCTCTTTTGAAGGCTTCTTAAAACCATTGATGTAATTTCTCATTAGAGACGGATTTAAGCCGATTTCCTTTGAGAACTCTGCAATATTGATTTCAGGGTGCTCAAGGAAAAACCTTTGAAATGCGGAAGGCTCAGCTTCTTCGTAAGTAAAACTTTCAAAACTGACATCCTCATTAAGTTTGTGCCAATGTATGCCTATCGTGCTGATTTCGTATTCCTGCCTCTGTTCTTCTGTGGCATGCAAAAGATTCTTATACCAAAGAAGGGACTGACGATAGGTCTTACCATCATCTCCAAGGCCGTACAGCCATTCGCCGTCAAACCATATTTTTACAATCTTATTCATTGTCGTCTTCGTTATCTGTATCGCCAAAAATTTCGTACCATCTGTTAAGGATTATATCTGAATTCTCGTGGATTGCTCGTTCAATACGTTTCAGATCATTAGCCTTGATCCCATGTGAGATCTCAAGTGAAAAACCATCACCGTCCCAGACATATTTTGCATCTCCATTATGACCTCTGACATGGACATGGATAGGTTTGTGTTCATGAGAGAAAAACAAAAATACAAATCCGTATTGTCTGAATAATTCTGGCATAGTCAATCAATCTTATGTCGTCGAGACAAATATAGGTACTATTTTCGATACCTCCAAAAATAAGTTAATCTCAAAGATAAAGACTTACCATTCCTGTTCTGTTTCCTCTCTGATACAAAAAAGCACGTCAGTTGGAGCTGAAGTGCTAAACTAATGTACTCACTGATAAAACCAGACTTTTTAGTGCACTGAATTCTCCGGCTTGCAGGACAGTTCACGCCTATCAGAAGAAGGCTATCCAGATTGCGCAGAGAGCCAGCAGTACAGCCATCACTATGCTGGTCTGCCTCCGGTAATCTGCTGTAAGGCAGCACGAACATATTGAATGCCATCATGCCGAACACAATCATTTTGGCATTCGTCAGCTGAACCAGCATTCCGGAGATGAAAGTGCATGCCTGGTCTTCTTCATCCCGTATTCCGGTGCTTCGGAGCGTCCTGTAAGCAAGATATAGGATGTAGGCTGCCCCGAGATATTTAATGTAAGCGACATAACTGCCCAGCATGGATCCCAGCGCATGCGCCATGGCCGCAGCTATGACTGCCGCGATGGTGAAACCCGTCAGCATGCCATACCATACCCTCATGGCAGCCTTCCTTCCGTAGCGGATGGAGACAGACAATGCAAAGATGTTCGCGGGTCCTGGCGTGAATCCAACAAGCAGGAGCTGCGTTAGAAGCGCAGGCATTAGTGGCAGCAGGTAGCCCATGGGAAAATCGCATTTTTGTTTCCACTTTCAAATTTAATAATTTACATTCAATTTCCAGCCCTGCCTGGACTGGCAGCGTAAAGTCAGACTAACCTCAACGCACGCCACTCAGAGACACTTCACCTCCCGAGTGATTTGCATGGAGGCTTTGCGACAGGGAAAACGCAAGGGTGAAACTATTGGACGTAAACCTAAAATGGGCTGTGCCATTTTCGATGGCGCAGCCCACTAACATTATGCGTATGCTTTATTGCTCATCTGGACCTTGGTCTGGACCATTCTGAGGACCCTGAGGGCCTGCCTGAGGACCTTGCGGACCTTGTTGTGGCCCCTGCTGAGCGCTCTGACCAGCCTGGTACATCTTCTCGAAGGCCTTGCTAAGGTCAGAAGAGTACTTGTCGATGTCTGATAGGTTCTGATTCTTGATGGCCTCCTTCAAAGAAGTGATGTCAGACTCAACCTCGGACTTGACGTCAGCTGGAACCTTGTCCCCGTTCTCTTTCAGGAATTTCTCAGCCTGGAAGCAGAGAGAATCAGCGTTGTTGATTTTGTCGGCCTTCTCCTTAGCCTCCTTATCGGCAGCCTCGTTAGCCTTAGCCTCGTCACGCATCTTCTGTATTTCTTGCTCGGACAATCCCGAAGAAGCCTCGATCCTGATGTTCTGCTCCTTGCCAGTAGCCTTATCCTTTGCAGATACGTTCAGAATGCCATTGGCATCGATGTCGAAGGTAACCTCTATCTGAGGCACTCCCCTAGGAGCAGGAGCGATTCCATCAAGATGGAATATTCCCAACTCCTTATTATCCTTTGCCATAGGACGCTCGCCCTGAAGCACATGGATTTCAACAGAAGGCTGATTATCAGCCGCAGTGGAGAACACCTGAGACTTCCTGGTAGGAATCGTGGTATTGGACTCGATGAGCTTAGTCATCACACCTCCAAGAGTCTCGATTCCGAGAGACAGAGGAGTAACATCCAGCAGAAGCACGTCCTTCACGTCGCCTGCAAGCACGCCACCCTGGATTGATGCGCCGATGGCAACGACCTCGTCCGGGTTAACGCTCCTATTTGGTTCTTTGCCGAAAAAGCTCTTCACGATTTCCTGAATCTTAGGGATACGCGTAGAACCACCTACGAGCAGAACTTCATCGATGTCGGAAGGCTGTAGGCCTGCATCTTTGAGTGCCTGACGGCAAGGCTCAACCGTCTTCTGGAACAGGTTATCGCAAAGTTCCTCGAATTTGGCCCTGGTAAGAGTCTTCACAAGGTGCTTCGGAACTCCGTCAACCGGCATGATGTAAGGCAAGTTGATCTCCGAAGATGTCTGGTTGGAAAGCTCAATCTTTGCTTTCTCGGCAGCTTCCTTAAGCCTCTGCAATGCCATTGGATCCTTCTTAAGATCCACTCCGCCATTGTCCTTTGCGAACTCGCCGGCAAGCCAGTCGATGATCACCTGATCGAAATCATCACCTCCCAGGTGAGTATCGCCGTTGGTGGATTTAACTTCGAACACGCCACCACCTAGTTCAAGTATGGAAATATCGAAGGTACCACCGCCGAGGTCGTACACAGCGACTTTCATATCCTTGTTCTTTTTGTCAAGACCATAAGCCAATGCTGCGGCAGTAGGCTCGTTGATGATTCTCTTGACATCCAAGCCCGCAATCTTGCCGGCCTCCTTGGTAGCCTGACGCTGTGAGTCAGAGAAATACGCAGGAACCGTGATGACGGCCTCCGTAACCGGCTGGCGCAGATAATCCTCGGCGGTCTTCTTCATTTTCTGAAGAATCATTGCCGAAATCTCCTGTGGAGAATAGAGCTTGTCGTTTATCTTTACGCGAGGGGTGTTGTTGTCGCCTCTTACTACTTCGTAAGGCACCCTTGCAATTTCCTTCTGTACCTGGTCGTAAGTCTCGCCCATGAATCTTTTGATCGAGAATACAGTGTTCTTAGGATTAGTGATTGCCTGACGTTTTGCAGGATTGCCAATCTTTCTCTCTCCCCCATCTGTGAATGCAACGACTGACGGAGTAGTTCTCTCGCCTTCGTTGTTAATTATGACGGTTGGCTGATTGCCTTCCATGACCGCAACGCACGAATTCGTGGTTCCAAGGTCAATTCCAATGATTTTTCCCATATTAAATTATCTCCTATTATTTGCTTTTGAATATTTTGCCGTGCCTGATTTCCAGACGCGACGCTGGAAATAATAACGAATGTTGTGCCACTTATACGAATATGCCAAAATGGCAGGACATGGAGATACGATGTCCTGATGACCTATTCATGCGACTCGAAGCGCTTTTGGGCAAGCGCCTCATACTTAGTGCCTGGGCGGCCGTAATTGGCATAAGGGTATATGGATATGCCTCCGCGAGGGGTGAAGAAGCCTGTCACTTCAATATATTTAGGATCCATCAGCTTGACGAGATCCTTCATGATAGTGTTGACGCAGTCTTCATGGAAATCTCCGTGATTGCGGAAACTGAACAGATAGAGTTTCAAGCTCTTGCTTTCCACCATTCTGACATCAGGAATATAACTGATTCGTATTTCGGCAAAATCCGGCTGTCCGGTAATCGGGCAGAGAGACGTGAACTCAGGGCAGTTGAACCTGACCCAATAGTCATTTTCTTTGTGCCTGTTCTCGAAAGTCTCGAGAACCTCGGGAGCATAATCCATTTTATATTCAGTCTTGTGGCCCAGCTCCTTCAGGCCTTCATTAGTCCTATCCATATTAATTTATTATATGTCTTTAATGTTAAAAGGATTATAAGAGATGTTCTCGTCGAATGCATCTTCGCCCTCGCTTGCCTTGAGTTTCCTGACCACTATATTAGTGATAGGCAATATGACAATTTCATAAAGGACCTTGAAGGAAACTTGGCAGAGCATCATGACTGACAGCCAGCTGGCTTATCCCAGTCCCCCAGAAAGCGATTGGCATGAATACCAGCGAGTCCAGGCACTCCCCGGCGATAGATGAAACGATCGCCCTCCACGAGAAACCGCGGCCCTTCTGAGCCACCTTCATCTTGCTGAGGACAAAGGCATTAAGAGTGGAGCCAGCAAGAAATGCAAGTAGCGAGGCAAGAGTCACTCTCGGAGCCATATTGAACATATAGTCAAAATGAGCCCCTCCATCCCAGAATGGAGCCGAAGGCAGCCAGACGACGATCTGCCCAACGACCACTACGAAAAAGTTCATTGCGAAGGCGGTCCATATGACAAGACGAGCCTTGCGATACCCCCAAACCTCTGCGAAGCAATCGTTCAATATGTATGACACCGGGAATATGATGACTGCTCCTGGCAGCGAGATATTCCCGATCGCAAACACTTTTGTCGCGAATAGGTTTGATGCTATGAGGCAGACCGTAAAAAGGACTGCCATCAATAGAAATACAGTAGAAAATTTTTGTTTCATATCCAGTTTTATTAGTGGTTTTCTGGTACACTTGTGAGAGGGCGCTGCCCCCTACTATCCCCCGCGGCTCCCGGCCTTCTGGTATTCGCTTGGCTTTTCGCCTCGCGAATACCCGGCCTCCGCCGGTCGCATGGCCGGTCGCATGACTGCGACTGCTGAGAGGGCGCTGCCCCCTACTATCCCCTGCGGCTCCCGGCCTTCTGGTATTCGCTTGGCTTTTCGCCTCGCGAATACCCGGCCTCCGCCGGTCGCATGACTGCGACTGCTGAGGGGGGCGCTGCCCCCATAACTTTATTCTCCGGCAGCCTTGAGACGCTCCGCATTCTCAGCGATGGTGAGCTGATCAATGCACTCCTGAATGTCACCGTCCATGAAAGCCGGAAGGTTGTACATGGACCAGTTGATGCGGTGATCTGTCACACGCCCCTGTGGATAATTGTAAGTGCGGATCTTAGCCGAACGGTCGCCAGTAGAGACCATGGTTTTACGTTTAGCCCCTATTTCGTCAAGATATTTCTGATGCTCAAGATTATACAAACGAGACCTCAGCTCCTCGAAAGCCCTCTCCTTATTCTTGATTTGCGAACGCTCCTCCTGGCACTGCACCACCAAGCCAGTAGGAATATGCGTCAGACGGACAGCCGAATACGTAGTATTCACCCCCTGCCCTCCAGGACCCGAAGAGCAGAACAAATCCAGACGGATATCATCCCACTTCAGGTCAACATCAAACTCACCAGCTTCAGGGAAAACAGCCACCGAAGCAGCAGAAGTCTGAATCCTGCCCTGAGTCTCAGTCTGCGGCACCCTCTGAACGCGGTGCACCCCAGATTCATATTTCATGATGCCATAGACTCCATCAGTCGAAGAAGATAACTTGAAGACGATGCTCTTGAATCCACCTGCGGTACCTGGATTCTCGTCATTCACTTCCAGCTTCCATCCACGGCTCTCAGCAAACTTGGAATACATACGGAACAAATCGCCAGCGAAAATAGCAGCCTCGTCGCCACCCGTACCCCCACGGATCTCGACGATGGCATTCTTGCTGTCGTCAGGGTCGGCAGGAAGCAGCAGTATCTTAATCTGCTCCTCCATCTCAGGAAGCTTCGGCTCGATCTCCGCGATCTCCTCTTTCGCCATATTCCTTAAATCCTCATCCTTCTCGTTCGCTAATATATTCTTTGCCTCACTAAGCTCATCCACTTGTTTCTTATAGTCCAAACCAGCCTGGACGATAGGCTCCAGCCCCTTGTAATCCTTGTTGAGCTGGACGTATTTCTTCATATCCGACGTCACGGATGGATCGGACAGCTGATTCTGTAGTGAAAGATATTTATCCCGCAAACCCAGGATTTTTTCTATTAACGTATTTTCTGCCATAGATATGGTAGCTCCTTATATTTATTTAATATCCTTTACATAGCAGCGACGCCGCATGTAAATCTCATTGCTGTACTCGTGCCACACATTCACGGCACTGTTCGTCTCAATCTGAGGATTAGTGATCGACCACTTGGCCCCTACTTTCAAATATTTCTGAGCCATGGAGCAATGGTAGATTGAAGATATTCCTTTATTCTGCCATCCTGGCACTGCCCCATTGAGCATAAGGTCGAGAGTCTCGTAATTCCGCATCCCCCTCAGAAGATGAATCCAGCCGAAAGGGAAAAGTTTCCCCTTGCACTTCTGTAGAGCCAAGGACATCGATGGGAAAGCGATTCCGAAAGCCACAAGCTCCTTGTTCTCATCCAACACGATAGAACTTATCTTGTCAGAGACGAACTTCATCACGGACTTCTTCTCCTCTTCTATCTCCTCGTCAGTGAACGGTATGAAGTTGTACACTGCTGCAGCGAAGCTTTCGTTGTAGACCTTGAAGAAGTGATCCACCAACTTCTCGTCTTTTTTCAACTTGGAGAGCTTACCCTCATGCAAGTTGTAGCGCTGCTTCAAAAGCCCCGCTATCCTCTTCATCTTGTCCTGAACCCCCTGATCCGCAGGCAGCTTGTACTGAAGCCAGTCACACTCTTTGACAAAGCCAAGCTTGGTCACCAAGTCATTGTAATAAGGATAGTTGTAAAGGCAATTGAATGGCGGGATGTTCTCGAAACCTTCCACTAGCATTCCCTGCTTGCCAAGGGTATTGTAATACAGAGGCCCGTGAATCTCAGTCATCCCGTTCTCTTTCGCCCAAGCCTCGGCAGTGCCAATCAGCAACTTAGCCACCTCCAAGTCATCGATGAGGTCGAACCAGCCGAACCTTGCCCTCTTCTTGTCGTACAACTCGTTGTAGCGAGGATTGATCATTCCGCAGATCCGCCCCACGACATTCTTCCCCTCCTTTACCAGCCACATCTTTCTCTTGCAATAAGACAAGGTGGATGTCTTGGTGAGCGAGAAAACCTGATCCGAGTGAAGGGCAGGAACATACTGCGGACAGCCCTTATACAGTCTGTCCGGGAATTTAATGAACTCCATCAATTCCCTTTTGGATTGCACTTCAACTACATTATATTCCGACATCAGCCTCGTTGAAAAAATTCTACTATTAGAAATTCGAACTGCAAATTTAATCATTTGTTGAATTTTGACAAAGTGTTTCTGGTGCTTAGGCAGCACAATGCAAGACATTCATAATTTTTATTAAATTATTATTGTTTTATGTTAATTATTTAATATATTTGCAATAACTAATAAACCTGATGCCATGATTGACTGGTGGAATTCATTAGACCTTTTCATGAAGATAATGTGGGCGATAACCTTAACCGCATCTTTGATCTTCGTAATTCAGACTATCCTAACTTTCATCGGAGCCGGAGGCTCAGATTTCGACACAGATGCCGGCGGGCTGGATTTGGGTGGAATCGATGCTTCAGCACCTGATGCGAGCGGTGCTCTTGATGCCGATCCTGGCATGAATCTCCTGACATTCAGGAATTTCATAAATTTCTGCCTGGGTTTTGGCTGGGCCTCGGTACTCATGCACGACAAGATTTCATCGACAAGCCTATTGCTCATCATTGCAGTCATCGTCGGCATAGCCTTGGTAGCTGCCGTCATGATGCTATTCAAATGGCTGAGCGCAATGCAGCAAGCCGGCAACATC
The DNA here is from genome assembly GCA_900316045.1 of uncultured Bacteroidales bacterium. Lineage (GTDB taxonomy): Bacteria > Bacteroidota > Bacteroidia > Bacteroidales > UBA932 > Cryptobacteroides. The sequence goes on from ONBM01000026.1 coordinate 44,214, forward strand.
AATGTTTACAGAAGCGCAGTCGGCTGCAAGGGTACTGCCTATCTGCCGATACCTGCCGAAAGGAAAGGCACCGGCAAAGTGCAAATCTCAATCAATAATGCCATCAGGGAGTTTGACGCCGTCACCGATGGAGACGCCATCCCTACCGGAGCTGCTATCAAAGTGGCGGAAGTCATCAATGACCAGACACTGTTAGTGGAAACCACAACCCCAGAAATAATTTAACATATTAACTCTTAAATTTCAGAATATGGAACTTTATCTTATCCTGATAATAGTCTTCGTGCTTTTCGTCACGCTGACTGCTATCCTAAGGCGCTACAAGCGCTGCCCTTCAGACAAAATCCTCGTCATCTATGGTAAGACTGGCAAGAGCAAGAGCGGTGCCGTATCTTCTGCGAAGTGCATACATGGCGGAGCCGCATTCATCTGGCCTGTATTCCAAAGCTATGATTTCCTGGACCTCAAGCCTATCTCAATCGAGTGCAACCTGACCAATGCGCTTTCGAAGCAGAACATCCGAGTGGACGTGCCTTGCCGCTTCACGGTAGGCATCTCAACCGATCCAGACACTATGACAAACGCAGCCGAAAGACTTCTTGGGCTACGGACAGAAAACATTCAGAACATAGCGACCGACATCCTCTTCGGCCAGCTCCGTCTGGTCATCGCCACAATGGACATCGAGGAAATCAATTCAGACCGTGACAAGTTCCTCGCAAACGTGAGCGCTAACGTGGAGGCAGAACTTCGTAAGATTGGCCTTAAGCTCATAAACGTTAACGTGACCGATATCCGCGATGAGTCCGGCTACATTGAAGCCCTAGGAAAAGAAGCCGCAGCAAAGGCGATAAACGATGCCAAGAAGAGCGTAGCGGAACAGAATCGCTACGGAGAAATCGGAAAGGCTGAGGCGGACAGGGACAAAGACATCAGGATTGCCGAAACAACGAGAGATACGAGAATAAAGACAGCCGAGGCCAATGCCGTGGCAGTCGAGGGAGAAAACAATTCCAAGATCGCCATCGCTAATTCAGACGCTAATCGTCGCGAGAAAGAGGCCGAGGCATCAAGAATCGCTGTCGCCGCAGAGAAGGTTCAGGCAGCAAAAGCCTTGCAGGAGGCTTATCAGAGCGAGCGCGACGCGGAGCTGGCTCGCGCAGAAAGAGAAAAGGCCACCCAGCAGGCCAACACCATCGTTCCTGCAGAGATTGATAAGGAAAGACAGATAATCGAGGCCGAGGCCGAGGCTGAAAAGCTTCGCAGGACCGCAAAAGGCGAAGCAGACGCAATATTCGCAAAAATGGATGCTCAGGCTCGCGGTACGCTTGAGATTCTCTCCAAGCAGGCCGAAGGATTCAATGAAATGGTCAAGGCTGCTGCGGGAGATCCACAGAAGGCTGTCCTCATGCTCATTGCAGACAAGCTGCCTGAACTCGTGAAGACGCAAGTTGAAGCTGTCAAAGGCATAAAGATCGATAAGGTTACGGTTTGGGACAGCAATGCCTCCAAGGATGGCAAGACATCCACCGCCAACTTCATTTCTGGGCTTATGGGCTCCGTTCCCCCGCTTCAAGATTTGTTCAAGATGGCAGGAATGAGCCTTCCTGACTATCTGAAAGGGAAAGAATATGCTTCAGAGCAAAAAACCGAAGATCCTAAGGAAGAGCCAGAAAAGGGAAAGGAGGTGAAGTGATCATGCCGATAATCGTGAACATCGACGTGATGCTTGCCAAAAGGAAGATGACTTCTCAAGAGCTCGCAGAAAAAATCGGAATATCCCCTGTCAATCTATCCATTCTTAAGACTGGGAAAGCGAAAGGGATCCGCTTCATGACGCTTGATCGCATTTGCAAGGCTCTTGACTGTAAGCCAGGCGACATACTTGAATATGAAGATGAGAATTCTTGATTCTGAATATTCCAACAATTGAAAAGAGCGGCTGCCATTCAAAGGCGACCGCTCTTTAACATATTATTTGAATATTATTTATTCTGTGCTTTTGCCAGGCCTCTGAACAACCTCGATGAAGTTGCCAGAGTCGAGCAGAGCCTTAGCTGCGGCCTTTATGCTCTCTTTGGAAAGAGCGGAAACAGCCTCCTCAGACTCTTTGTCATTGTCGTAGCCAAATAACAGGTAGCTCTCGATGTTGCCTCTCCAATAGCTGTTATTGATTCTCTGCTCAGGAAGATTCTTCTTGAAGTTCTCGACTGTCTTCTGGAATTGCTCATCGGTAGGGCCTTCCTCTGCAAGTTTCCTTAAACCGTCTTTCGCAAGCTCGATCAACTTGTCTGATTTCTCAGGCTTCGAATTGAAGTAAACCTGTAGAAAATAATTGCCTTCCGGCAACTTGGCAGCGCCGCTGTAAGATTGAGCTCCATAAGTGCCGCCCTCCTCCTCACGCATCGTATCGGTATAAATCTGATCGAGAATGTAGGAAACTGCGCTCAGCATGGTTTCATCCTTCACGGTAAAAGGCCTGTAGCTGGAGTAAAGCTGCATGACAGTGGTCATAGGAGTCTCCATATCCTGGCTGTACGCATTCTCTACCTGTCCTTTAGCAAACATGATGGCATTCTTCTTATCCCATTTGAGAGCTTTCTTGCCCTTTGGAAGAGAGCCTATATACTTCTCTACGAGAGGCTTCAGAGTATCCAGCTGAACATCTCCCACGATAACCATCGTCGCACCTGCTGCATCGGCAAATAGCTTTCTGTAATTTCTTTCTATAGCGTCAAGGCTCATCTTGCCAAGCTTGTCCTTGGAAATCAATGTCATCCTCGGGCTGTTCCCATACATAGAGACCATTGCATTCTTCTGGAATACATAATTAGGGTTCTTCTCCATATTGTCAATGACGCTTTCAAGCTGTCCCTTGACCGTATTGAAATCATCCTGGGTGAAACGTGGTTCGGTATATTCAAGATATAGGAGCTGCAGAGCAGTCTCAAGATCCTTTACTGATGAAGATCCTTTGATTCCATTTGTCAGCATGCTGATATAAGGATTGACGCTCACGACCTTGCCGGAAAGCATCTTGGTAAGCTTGTTCCCGTCATATTTTGAAACACCGGCAATCTGGTTGAAAGGTGCCATGAAGCTATTGTCGAACGAAGGGACATCTTCATCCGGAATCAGGCTCTCGCCGCCATCTTTATACAGGTCGAAAAGGATCTGGTCTTTCTTATATTCAGTAGGAAGGACTACGACTTTCACGCCATTGCCAAGAGTCCATTCAGTTGCTCCATAGATGGTCTTGGACGTTTTCTTCACGGAAGAGCCTTTTAGGGCTGAAGCGTCCATCAGAGGCTCATTGGAGACCTCTTCCGCATTAGCCTGTATGTCAGATCCATCTACCTTAGCGATAGCGGAAAGGATTTGCTCTTTGGTAGGCGTGGCAACCCCATCTTTCTCAGGACCGCTGTAAATGATCACCTCGTTACCCTTGAAATCCATCTGCTGTATGACCTGATTCAAAACCTGAGCGTTGATGTTGGCGAGGATGTTCTTCGCTAGCTCATATTCCTTGTCTGGCTCCATGTAAGCTTCGTTGTCGAAGAAGTTATTCACCAGAGGCGAGATGAACTCCGGATTCTTTCGAGTGTCTGCCTGATTCTTGGCCCTTTCATAGGCTGAGAGGATATTATCCTTAGCCCTGCTAACTTCCGCTTCGTTCAAGCCATATCTCTTCAATTTTTCAATTTCGGAGTAAAAAGCTTCGAAACCGCCCAGGATGTTGTTCTCCCTGAGCGTCACGGAGCCGAACACAGCTTCCATCGCTTCGTTCAATTTGCCGATTCCGAAGCCAGCGCCCAGATAAGGAGCATCTGGCTTGGACGTAATGTCGCTGAAACGCTCATCCATCACGCTGCCGACGATATTCTTGATAAGGTCAGTCATCATGCCAATAGCAGTACTGTTGTATTCCTCAGGATCAGCATCGCTCTCCCAATAGAGATCGATGGAAGGAACCGTCGTTTCCGGGTCCGTGATGATTCCGACCCTCGGCTCCGAGAACGGAGTAACGGTTATTTTATCCTTTGCCTTAGGATTCTCCGCCTTAGGGATGTCCGAGAATATTCTCTTAAGAGCCGCCTCTGTATAATCTACATCAATGTCACCTACGACGATGACTGCCTGCATGTCAGGACGATACCATGTACGATAGAAGTTCACGAGGCTCTCCGGCTTGAAGTTCTCAAGATTCTCCTGGCTACCGATGAGGGTGCAAGTGGCATATTTCGAGTCGCCATAAAGGTAAGGCAAGCTCTTTTCGAAAGTCCTCCAAGAAGCATTTCTACGAGACCTTCTTTCCTCTATGATCACAGGACGCTCTTTGTCGATTTCCTCAGGATCGTTCGTCACGAAATGAGAATAGTCGTGAAGGATGAGCAAGCAGGTGTCAACGACCGTCTGTCTCACCAGTGGGATGTTATTCAGCATGTACTGAGTCTGGTCTATTCCTGTCGCGGCATTCACGTTGCCTCCGAAAGAAGCGCCGATGCTCTGAAGCCAGTTCAAGATGCCCTTTCCAGGGAAATTCTTGGTGCCATTGAAGCACATGTGCTCAAGGAAATGAGCCAGGCCGTCCTGGTCAGGAGTCTCTTGGATAGCGCCGACATTTGTGGCAAGATAGAACTCAGCCCTTTGGGCAGGCTTGTCGTTATGCCTTATGTAATATGTCAGGCCATTGTCAAGCTTACCAACGCGGACAGCCGGATCGTTTGGCAATTGCGGAGCCTCCTGCGCGCCTGCTACGAATGAAGCAGCTGCTAACGCAAAGGCAGATAATAAGATTAAGATTTTTTTCATGTCAAAATAATAAAGTGTTTTATATCTCATTAATGAATCTTGCTATTGAATTGAAGAAATCGGCCCGGTAGAAATAAAGTGGGTCTGACTGGTATTTGTTTTCGATAAAACCATATCCATGGCCGCCGTCAGGGAAGGCATGCATCTCGCAGCGCACCTTGTTATTCACGAGCGCCCTGTAGTAACGAAGCTCATTCTCCGGGGGCACGCCGCCGTCATTCGAACTGAACACTATGAATGTAGGAGGAGTGTCAGGAGTCACTTGCTTATCCAATGAATATCTCTCCAGCAGCTTCTTGTATGCCTCTTTCCTGCTCCCCCACTCAGCGAACGACGACGCCGTTGTGTCTGACGAAGCCTTTCTCGAATTCCATTTGCTTGGACTCCCGAGTAAGTTCTGGAACGAGCCTTCATGAGCCACGCCCTTTTCCGAGGATATCACCGGATACACCAGAATCGAAAAATCCGGCCTGGTGACAGGATCCACATACAGAGTGGAAGCGGTTGCTGCAAGATGCCCTCCGGCAGAGAAACCCATGATGCCAATTTCGTTCATGCCCCATTGCTTCGCATAATGGCGGCAGTAACGGAATGTGTTCTGCACATCTCTCAGCGGCACGTTCCAATGCCCGTTAGGCAAACGATAATTCAGCACGGCTGCGCTTACCCCATGGTCATTAAGCCACTTCGCTGCCATTTTCCCTTCCGTGATGCCTGCAGTGAAAGCATAGCTTCCGCCAGGGGTAATGATGACCATCTTTCCGTTAGGATTCTTAGCGAAATAGAGATCGAAACGGACGCTATCCCCCGTGAAGGAGTGATGCTCATTCCTTGGATTGATTTCTTCCGGCTTATCTAAGCCATTAGATTCGCCAGGGCCCAAGGTGATTCCAAAGATGCCTTCATCGACATTCTGTCCCTTAGGATAAAGCAATATGGTACTGTCAGGATCATAGGAAAATACCTGCTTCTTTGCATCCTGAGCAGCCAGGAATTCCTTGGTATTGTCTGTCAGCCAGAGTTTCAGCCAATTTTCAAGCGCTGCCGAGAATTCTGGCCGGCAAGAGCCTAGATTGTCTTTGAACTTATTCGGATCCAAGCCTATCTCCGGAGTCGTAAATCCCCAGCCATGACTTCCGAAAGGATAAATTTGCAATTCGGCAGGAACCCTCATTTGGACAAGCGAACTATAAAACTTCAATGAATTCTCGACAGGCACCGTCTTATCGTCTGTGCTCACGGCGATGAATGTCGGAGGCGTGTCCTTGGTAACGTTCAGGTAAGTAGAATACTTAGTGACAAGTTCCTTAGATTGCTCACGGTAATCATACCATTCCTCAAACGTTAGCTTGTCCCTATCCACCATGTATGGCGGTTCGCCTATCAGGTTATCTTTAGTTCCCTTGTGAGTCACGTTCTCGCTGAAAGAGATGACAGGATATATCAGGATAGAGAAATCCGGCTTGGTGACGGCATCCACGTACATCGTGGAGACCGTGCTTGCAAGATGCCCGCCAGCGGAGAATCCGATGACGCCAATCTGGCTCACGCCCCATTCTTTAGCGTGGAACCTGCAATAACGGAAAGCATTCTGTACGTCTTGAAGCGGAACTTTCCAATGACCGTTAGGCAGGCGGTATTTCACTACGGCGCAAGCTATTCCCCTATCGTTCATCCACTTGGCGAGATAGACTCCTTCATTCCACGTAGACAGGTTGTAATAACTACCGCCAGGACACGATATGACCATGAGTCCGTTCGGGTTCTTTGGCAAATATATGTCAATCCTAGCGCTATCGGACACGTCTGTCAAAAAACCCCATTTCTCAGCCTTTTCGGGAGTCGTTACGCCATTAGACTCAAGCGGGCCTTCCGTTACGTCTATTTCGTCTTCTTCGATTCCCTGATCAACATTCTGCCCCTCAGGATAAAGATAAATCGTCTTCGTTGGAGCGTAATCGATGGCTATTTGCGAATTTGCCTTCAATTTTTCTTCAACCGGAGACGCCTCTCTGTCTGGATGAACATAAACCTTCGTTCCATCCAGCACGTGGTGACTCGTCTTTGATTTTTTCTGAGCCATCATGTCCGTCCCGGAAATAAAAGAAAGACCCAGAGCAAGAATCGCCAGAAATCTAAATGCAGTGTCTCTCATACAGCTTATAATTTAATTGACCAGCAGCATATAATGGGGCTGATTAGTACAAATATATCCAAAAAACCTTTCAAAAAGAATAAGTCTTTCAAGATTTATAGAATCATGTAACGATTATTTAATGAATCTATTAAATTTGCGATATAAGGATTGCTTATGATAGAAGATTTCAGACTCAGAGTTTTCAAGACCGTCGCAACAAGAGGAAGCTTCACCCTGGCTGCGAAAGAACTAGGAATATCCCAGCCTGCCGTAAGCCAGAACATCGCAGAGCTTGAGAAAAGCCTTGGCTGCGAGCTCTTCATGAGAAATCGCGGCACCGTAACCCTCACTGCCTCAGGGAAAAGCTTCCTTGAATATGCAGACAAGATTCTTTACTGGTACCATGCAGCAAGCAATTTGTTCAGCGAAGGAAGCCAACTGAAGAAAACAACGCTCCGAATCTGTGCCGATACATTCATCTCCGAGGCCATGCTGCCGAAGGTCGTGAATGCGATCTCGGCCGTATCGAAAAATGTCATATTCGATATATTCACCGATAGCGATAAAGAATACGACGTCAGGCTCTCGTGCCATGATGCTTCCAAGCCTCTCTCCTTGATGGAGAGCCGGCTCGCAGTGACTACGTTAAATGCCTCTGCGATGACATCTAATGAGAGATTCTCGCATGCTGAGAGCCTCTTTCAGATTCCAGACGAAGTTTCATTCGCAGTCTGGTCCGGATATTCAGGAGCACTTTCTCCGGACATCGTCTCAAAAGCGAAAATATATTCAGACAGTCCTTCGCTCATCTGCGAGAAAGTGTTATCATCTCCTCTGACCATAGGGATTCTGCCAGAAAGGGCTGGCAGCGAAAAACTGCTGAGGCTTCCTATCATCTTTGATGCCCTGAAAACAGATATTCTCATGGAAACGTCAGAAACCCTAACAGACGATGCCTTAATAGGTCTGATAAAAAAATCTTTATGAGACATAAAAATAAATATTTCTGTTTCTTTTACTTTTTTACATTAAAATAGCTCATATTTGCAAGGTTTTCAGAAAATAGGATTTAGGTGAAATGAAAACTAACTTTTGCAAATTCGAGAAGCTATGAATGTAACAAGCGGGTGGCATGCGGCCATCCTTATCCTCGCTCTGGGAATATGCCAAAGCATTAACCTTTCCGCACAGCAATTCACCGTCAGCGGGCATATCACGGATAAAGCATCTGGAGAGACGCTGATCGGAGCCGGAGCAGCCTGCGGGCAGACTGGAGCGGTGACAAATGAGTATGGGTTCTACACGCTGACCATAAAAGGCGGGAAAGGGATAAGCATTACATATTCTTATGTGGGCTATGACGAGAAGACTGTAGTTTTTGACCTTCGCAAAGACACGACCATAAACGTGGCCCTCACAGCCAATTCCAAAATCACCGAGGCCGTCGTGTCAGCTAAGAAGGAGTCTGGAATACAGGCAACGAAAATGAGCGCAATAGAAATTCCCATTAACATAGTGAAAGCAACTCCTACGCTTTTCGGCGAGGCAGACGTACTTAAAACAATCCAGTTGATGCCTGGGGTACAGGCTGGAAACGAAGGGTTCTCGGGAATATACGTCCGTGGAGGAGGCCCGGATGAGAACCTGTTGCTTCTGGACGGCATCTCGATGTACAATGCCGAACACATGCTAGGCCTGTTCTCCATCTTCCAGCCTGAGGCAGTGAAGAAGGTCACTCTGTACAAAGGCTCTTTTCCGGCGCGTTACGGCGGGAGGATTTCCTCCATAATCGACATTAGGACGAACGATGGAAACATGGAAGAGACTCATGGCACGATCGGGGTCGGGGTGATAAGCGACAAATTCCACCTGGAAGGGCCTATTTTCAAGGGCAAGACATCTTATTCAATCAGCGCCAGGGGGATGCACACAATTCTTTTCGACCCGCTGATACGTCTTGCAAGCAAGTCGTTTTCCGCTGAAGGGGGCACTGTCTATGGCAATTACTATTTTTACGACCTGGATGGAAAGATATCTCACCGATTCAGCAACTCGGACCGCCTATTCTTCAACACATACTATGGCCGTGATGCCCTCCTGGCAAAAGAAGACGAAGACTACACCGATAGCTACGGCTCTTCGTGGAATGACAAATCTTTCATTCGCTGGGGCAATGCCCTTGCATCTTTAAGGTGGAACCACATATTCAATGGCAGGCTGTTTTCCAACGCTTCAATTGCCCTGACAAACTATAGGATGCACATGGGCTATGACAGCAAGACCACAGATGCCTACAGTGATGGCACCAAGTCCAAGTCCAATTACAAGTTCGACTACAATTCAGGGATGCGGGACATTACAGCCATGATGGATTTTGACTACACTCCGAGTCCTCGCCATTCTATTAAGTTCGGCGGGCAATACATCTATCACACGTTCATTCCTGAAACGTATTCCACGAAAGAATCCGAAAAAGCTAACGGGCATGCCGTCACCGACACGTCGTACAGCAACCATTCCGAGAGCCTTCACGGGCATGAGATATCCGCATACATAGAAGACGACTTCACCATCGGGCGGTGGCTGGACCTCAACCCGGGCATTCATTTCGCCGTGTTCAATACACAGGGCAAGTTCTACATGTCTCCAGAGCCAAGAATATCGGCAAAGGTGAATTTCGGGAAAGGACTCAGCACGAAAGCATCATATTCAAGGATGGCGCAGTACGTCCATCTGCTGTCTTCTTCCATGATCACCCTGCCCCTGGACCTCTGGGTGCCAATCACGAAAGAGATCAAGCCTGTGACATCGAACCAATATTCATTGGGACTGTATTACGACAATATTCCAGGCTGGGAATTCTCCATCGAAGGGTACTGGAAAGAGATGGAAAACATTCTGGAATACAAGGACGGCGTTTCTTTCGTCGGCTCTTCGCAGGGATGGCAGGATTTGGTGGTTATGGGCAAAGGGCGCGCCTATGGAGTGGAATTTTTCTTACAGAAGACAATGGGGAATACGACCGGATGGATAGGTTACACGCTGGCGAAGAGCGAAAGACGCTTTCCTGGCGGGGAAATCAATTTCGGGAATTGGTTCCCTTACAGATACGACCGCAGGCACAATGTCTCGATTGTCGTCAATCACAGGTTCTCTAAAAGAGTAGACATGAGCGCCACATGGGTTTATGCCACGGGCGGAACGACTACGATTCCAGAAAGAACCATGACCGTGGAGGGACCTGACGGAACGATCCATCAGGTTAATTACGCTCCTTATAGAAACAATTACCGTCTGCCTGCAAGCCACAGGCTGAACGTGAGCGTAAACATACACAAACAGAAGAAGCGTGGCGAAAGAACCTGGAGTTTCGGCCTCTACAATGCCTACAACAGGATGAATCCGAATTTCGTCTTCGTCAAGCAAGACGACAACTACAATTCAGGCGAGACCTACATCCGAAGGATGAAGCTGAAATCTATAACCATCCTTCCTATAATCCCGTCGATAAGTTATGCTTTTAATTTCTAAGGCCATGAAAATAAACGACATATTCATTTATTCGCTTTTGCTTGTCTCTCTGGCATCCTGCCAAAAAGACATTCCGTACGATTTCGATGCTGCCGAAAACAAGGTGGTAATGAATGCGCAGATACACACAAACGAGGATATTCATGCAGTGTATCTTTCCATCAGCACGTCGCTGTCCATCCAAAAAATAAAGTCTGGAAGCGTAACTTGCTACATCAATGGCAACATGGCAGCAGAAGCGCAGCTTGACACCTCAAAAGATGATGACGATTTCATCCGAGACGAGGCTCTCTACGGTTACAATGCCGTGGGTTCCGCCCCAAGCAGAACAAGGCAGACGAGATTCGTGTTCAAAGCCAACTTCAAGCCCGGGGATAAAGTCAGGCTGGAATGCACTGCAAACGGCGGGGAATATTCAGCATATTCCGAAGTGATTGTTCCGCAGCCGCCAGTATTCCACGCGGTTGACACGAGCCGCTACTACAACTCCGACGAGAACAGCAATTCTTATAATCGCTGGGTATATAGAATTAGGATAAAAGGCAATGACATCGCAGGAGATAGGAACTATTTCAGGCTGACAAGCGAATACGACAAGACATTGCACGTGGAATATATGGACGGTGAGGATGAGCCGGAAGACGATGAATCCTACGAGGAGGGGCCGCTCCGCATAGACAGAGGCAAAGATCCAATCCTGTTAGATGGGGCCACCGAAACCGACATGGACATTTCGGGGGCATCAGAGAATTATTACAATGCATTCTCCGATTACCTGTTCAGGGATGGAACTTACGATTTCACGTACCAGGTGCGAGAATCCGAATTCCTGAGTGATAACGGATATGACACCGCTTCCAAGAGGGTAAATCTTACCGCCAGAGTCTACCCTACCTTATGGGGGATCACTGAGGCCGAGTACAACTTTCTGAAAGCCTTGAGCTTGTACCTCTACAATGGGGACGACATCACGTTCACAGGTCCTATCTCAATTCCGACTAATGTAGAAGGCGGACTAGGAGTCGTGAGCATAGCCACGCCATCCAGAGACACAGTCGTTTTCAACCGCACGCTGTACAAGAACCCGAATCTCTAGCAGAAAAGTTCGTGACTCCGGATTCAGTGGCGTGGGATGTCAAATACATCCAGGTCATTGGCCGCATACGACTCTGGAAATATGCTCCTGCACTCGCTCTGAAATAGCGCGATGTCCCTGATTCTGGAAGAATAATGACCGATGACAAGCTTGCCTGCCCCTGCCTCCAGGGCGCATTGTGCCGCCTGGAGCGTAGTGGAATGATATCTTTTGGCCGCCTGGTCAGCATATTCATTGGTATAGGTAGCCTCATGATACAGAAGATCCACGCCTCTCACCCACTCAGCCTCCTTCGGGAACGGGGCAGTGTCGGAGCAATAGGCGAAGGAGCGAGGCTCGAATGGCTTGTAGCCTAATTCTGCGAAAGGCAGCGTTTCTGAGCCGCCGTCAGCATGTTCGCGAATCACGTCTTCTCCCCTCTTCACCGTCCCTATCTCGGTAAGCGAAAGCCCATACTCATCAATTTTCTCCTTCCTGACGTTCATCATCGGTTCCTTCTCTCTGAATATGTAGCCGTACGTTTCTATCCTGTGATTCAGAGGGAAGGCCAGGATTTCAAAGGACTTAGTGGAATATATCACCTCCGGCTCCTTAATATTCAAAGGATTGAACTTTATCTCAAAGAAACTGTCATCCCAGAAATATGATTTATAGAATTTCAAGATAGGCCCGAGATTCGACGGGCCGTATATATTCACAGGAGCAGCCCGCCCTTGCATTCCAAGAGTGGAGAGAAAGCCAAAAATCCCGAAAAGATGATCCCCATGTATGTGAGAAACGAATATGGAATCTATCTTCATCGGAGATATGCCAGCCTCCTGAAGACGTGTCTGCACGCCTTCTCCGCAGTCAATTAAAAAGAAGCGCCCATGTACGCAAAGTACCTGGGCGCTCTGAAATCTTCCTGGAGCCGGCTTGGCCGAGGCCGAGCCTAGCACCGTCAAAGTGAAATTCATATATGATTATTATTCACTTTTCTCAAGCTTGTCTTTGAGGGCAGCAAGCTCGCTGATATCTCCGAGAGTCGTCTTCTCAACATTGGCGTTGATCTTCTTAACGGCCTTCTTCGTGTTCTCAGCCTCACTAGCCACCTTTTCAGCAGCAGCCTCAGAATATGTTCTTACGTGAGAGAGCAGGATTCGGCGTGTGCTTCTGCGAAGTTCAACCACCTTGAATGGCAGGGTCTCACCAGCAGTTGCAGGCTTACCATCTTCCTTGATGAGGTCGCGAGTGAATGCGAATCCTTCGTCATCACCTTCCAGTTTGATGTTAGCTCCCTTGTCAGTCATGGAAGTAATCGTGCCCTCTACGGTAGAGCCGACAGGATATTTTTCCTCAATTGCGTCCCAAGGGTTAGGGGTGAGCTGCTTGTGGCCCAGGCTGAGCTTGTGGTTCGCCTCATCGAAGTCAAGGATCACGACATCAATCTCATCTCCAGGAGAAACGATTTCTGAAGGATGCTTGATCTTGTTCCAAGACAAATCGCTGATGTGGATGAGACCTTCTACGCCGTCCTCAGGCTCCGCAAACACGCCGAAGTTCGTAATGTTGCGAACGATTGCCTTATGAACCGAGCCGATAGGATATTTCTCGCGAATGTTCTCCCAAGGGTTGGCAGTGAGCTGCTTGAGACCGAGAGACATCTTCCTGTTCTCGCGATCGATGGAAAGAATCTGAGCCTCAACCTCATCACCTACCTTAACGAATTCCTGTGCGCTGTGAAGCCTTGGAGACCAGCTCATCTCGGAAACGTGGATGAGTCCTTCTACGCCTGGCTTAATCTCGACGAATGCGCCGTAGTCCTGAATGAGGACGACTTTACCCTTAACGACGTCGCCAACCTTCAGGTCAGGATCCAAGCTGTCCCAAGGATGTGGAGTAAGCTGCTTGTATCCTAGGGCGATTCTCTTCTGCTGAGGATCGAACTCCTTAACGACGACTTTAATCTTCTCGTCAAGATGCACGACTTCCTCTGGGTTTTCGATTCTTCCCCAGGAAAGATCGGTGATGTGGATGAGACCGTCAACTCCGCCGAGGTCTACGAACACGCCATAATTGGTGATGTTCTTAACCGTACCCTCGAGAATCTGGCCTTTCTCCAGCTTGGACATAAGCTCTGCTTTCTGTTTCTCTTGCTCCGCCTCAAGCAGGGCCTTGTGAGAAACCACAACGTTCCTGAACTCCTGATTGATCTTCACGATCTTGAAGTCCATCGTCTGATTGACGAACGCATCGTAATCACGAATAGGCTTGATGTCAATCTGGGAACCAGGCAGGAAGGCCTCGATTCCAAATACGTCTACGATCATGCCACCCTTCGTGCGAGTCTTGACAAAACCTTTGACGACTTCGTTATTGTCGTAAGCCTCGTTAACTCTCTCCCAAGATTTGAGAGCGCGGGCCTTCTTATGAGAAAGGATGAGCTGGCCCTTCTTGTCCTCTGCGGACTCGACAAGCACCTCAACCTTGTCCCCGACCTTCAAGTCAGGATTGTAACGGAATTCAGGAGCCTGGATCACGCCCTCGCTCTTGTATCCTATGTTGACGATCACTTCCCTCTTGTTGATTGACGTAACCGTTCCTTCAACGACCTCATTCTCAACTACGTTAGAGAGAGTCTGATCGTAAGCTTCTTCAATTTTCTCTTTGCTTTCGCCTCCATAAATGTTGTCCTGGTTCTCGAAAGAGTCCCAATCGAAATTCTCAGGAGCGACTGAAGCGTTGAGCTGTTGTTTTTTAATTTCTTCTGCCATAACACTGAAAAAATAAGTTGTTTAACATTATGTCTTGACGCCCTACCGCACTACGCTGCCGCGCGCCGGTCAAAAGGCCTGCAAAAGTAGAGAAAAATTATTGATTTTCAAACTCAAGGGCGAAAAATCAGAACATTTTCTTTTTCTTGAAAATGTATATTACGAAAACCACCAGAATTAGCATGAATATCACGATGGCAAGCCAAGCAAATCGCCATCCTCCGAACGGCAGGAACACATTCATGCCATAGAAACTGGCCACAAGGGTTGGCGGCATCAGCAGGACGGACACCATGGTGAATATCTTCATGATATTGTTCTGGTCCAAATTTATGAGACCGACCACTGTGTCTTGCAGATACTCCAGTCTCTCGAAACTGAAATTAGTATGGTTGATCAGAGATGTAATGTCCTGCAGGAGAACGCCGAACCGCTTGTTCAGAGCATCAGGGCACTTCTCGCTTTTCAGCAGGTTTGTGATCAGCCTCTGTTTATCGACTATGTTCTCGCGCACGATCATCGTGTTTTCCTGCAGCTGATTAATGTCCAGAAGGAAATCCTCGTTGATGTCTTCCCTCTGGTTGATGCGTTTGCTGAACTGGGATATTTCCTTGGTCATCAGCTCTATCATGTCCGCATCAAGATCGATACGCTGATCCATGATGCTGGCAAAGACAGAGTAACCGCTCACGTAACCTTGCGGCATGGCCATAATCCTTCTCTGAAGCTCCGTGAAGCTGCGCAGAGGCACGTCTCTGAGCGTTGTCATGCAGTTATCCACGAAAGTGAAGGACACGGCCTCCATCGTGTAGTCCTCTGGCCCAGGCATAAGGAAGTTGGTGTTAGCGAATATCGCCCTCTCGTTCTCGGAGAAACGAGAAGAGCTCTCGATTTCCTCTGCCTGAGCCCTGCTCTGGATGACTAATCCCAGGAAATCATCCACAGAATGCTTTTCCTCACTGGTAGGAGCGAGGATGTCTATCCAAAGGACATCTTTAGTCGAAAGTTTGGAAAGCTCCGTTTCTGACTGTGACATCAGCAGCTTGCCGCCAAGTCTGTAGAATATTGTTATCATACTCTTCCAGGTTTATTCCGACCATCGCGCCGGAGGGTTCTACATCAATGACGCTGACATTACGGAGAAGTCAGTCAGCAAAAGTAGGAATATTTTTTCTAAAGTTCCTGCTTTTTCAGGATATTTCTTCAATTATCCAATCCCAGTAGTTTTTCTATGCATTCTATGAGTATGTGAATCACGATGGAATGGATTTCCTGGATCCTATCGGAATGGGGAGCGCATGGAGCCATGATTGCAACGTCTGACATAGATGCGAGAGGATTCTGCTCACCACCATCAGAATGGTGAGCGGTGAGGCCTACTACGGTCAGTCCAAGGCTGTGCGCGCTTTCAACTGCCATCAATATATTCTTTGACTTTCCGCTTGTGCTGATTGCCAGGAACACGTCCCCTTCTCTGCCCATTCCTTCAACATAACGAGAGAATATCTCGTCGAAAGAGAAATCGTTCCCAGTGCAAGTCATATAGGCGGAGTCATTGATTGAAATTGCAGGGAGAGGTCTTCTGCTGCCCCTGTATCGTCCTGTAAGTTCTTCTGCAAAATGAGAGGCATCGCAAAGGGAACCTCCGTTGCCGCAGCAAATAATCTTATTCCCCTTCCTGATGGCCTCGGCACAACATTCGGCAGCTTTCTGGATATCTTGAACGTTCTCGCTGCATTGAATGAATGCAGAAATCTCACGCTCGGCCTCGCCCAAGCTATGCCTTATGGTATCTGATATATTCATATTCAACATATTAAGAAATCGCAACCGACAATGCGGCGAAATCGCCGATGCTCTCTCCTAGAGCCGCAGGCTTGATATCGCATACCCCTAAAGCATTCGAAAGAGCTTCTGCTTCCAAACTCTCCCGCATTGAATGTTCCAGAAGTTCTCTGCTCCTGGCATAGATGCCGCCTAGAACTATGACTTCCGGGTTGATGATGTCTATCACCACGGAAAGTCCCTTTCCAAGGAAACTCCCTGATATCTCGTAGATTCGTTTAGCCAAATCATCTCCTGCGAAAGCAGCGTCCGCCACCGTCATTGCACTGACGGAGCCAATGTCCTCCGGTCTGCACCAAGACACTTTCTCCCCTCGCTGGAATTTTTCTTTCAGCATCGACTTTGCCAGCTGGGCTATGCCGCTGCCACTCGCAAAACCTTCGAAAGAGCCGCTTTTGCCATACCCTACAGGCCCGAAATCGGCCATCCTGATGTGACCGAACTCACCTGCGTTCCCGTTTGTACCCTCGTACAGCCTGCCGTTCAAAATCATTCCTCCGCCGAGACCGGTACCGAATGTCATGAACACCATGTTTTTCGCACCTTTGCCAGCTCCGAAGCGCCATTCGGCAAGAGCCCCTGCGTTGGCATCATTCTGCAATTTTGCTTTTATGCCTAAACGATTCTCTATCAATTCCACGATAGGAACATCATCCCATCCAAGCAGATTCGGAGGCGACATGATTATCCCCCTGGCGCTATCCAAGGGTCCTCCGCAAGAAACCCCGACTGTCTCAGTGTTCTCCGGTGTCAGAGCGTTCTTTTCAATTATCTTCTCCAAGGTTGCCATAATTTCTTCCAACGTCTTGTCTACGCTGGCAGTCGGAAACTTAATCTTATCCGCCACGGTAAGATTCACGTCATCATATTTTCCGAAGATGACGGCGCACTTTGTGCCTCCGATATCAACGCCCAGTAAGTTTTTCTGCATATCCATTCTTCTTTAGAATATTATTAGCCTTTTCAAGTAATTTTCCATATTCATCAATATCGTATGGCGCCTTGCCGCATAAATAATGATTCATCAGCTTCACATTTCCAGTTTCGTACATTATGAGCCACATCCCGGCTTCATTGCATTCAGGAAGCCGAGCAATCACGCTCTTCCCATTGGCCGGCACGCAGAAGTCCGATGAATATGCCACCTTCCCGGTAGCGACGTCAACGACCTTGACTTTGCCTTCTGCAGAGGAGCGGGTGTCATTCACGGCCACCAATGGGTTGCCGCTGCCGTCGGAATCATTAATCATCACGCAGACATCTTTCTGCACGTTGCGAATGAAATAATATGCCATCTTCTTCGATCCGTAGTAGTCAACGATGGCATCCGAGATGAGCGGCCAGCCATCCCTCACGTTCCACCAAATAATGCCGTTCTTATCCCCCTTCCGAGACCTCCAGAGCTCTATGAAATATTTCATTGCCTCCGCTTGAACCGATTGGGAAGCGAATATGAAATCGTCCAGATTCCGAGGCACGTCCCCGAACACCTTGCGGACCTGGTTGATCATGAGGTTGTTCCTGTCATTCGTCTGCCCTTGAACAGGGAATCTGCGCACTGACTTCGTGAGCCACTCCTCATTCCACTGAAAATCGTGGACCCAAGGATAAACGCAGCCCTTCGTCATCATTTTCTCCAAGCTCTCCCTGTTCGGACAGCCATGGTAACCGATCTCGCTTACGAAAGAGCATTTCGGATCGGCGTAGAAAGGGTCTTTATAATACCCCCTTGGCCCCCACAGATGGTTTTCCGGCAGGAATTCATCGGCGCCTCCATGCTTGTAGACTTCTTCACTGTAATATGGAGAACTTGGCAGGTATGGCCTCGTGGGGTCGAATTCGTACAAAACGCCAGGGATTACTTTCCTCGTGATGACATCTCGATTCGGGTCAAGGTTGAAAGGCGCCATTGACCAGCGCAGAGCGGCATCGTCCTCGTTGTTTCCAGACCAGAGCGCGAGTGACGGATGATTCCGCAGTTTCATCACCACAGAGATGACTTCTTCTTCGATTTTCCTGGCGAAATCCTCCCGCTGAGGGTAGAATGTGCATCCCATGACGAAATCTTGCCACACGAGAATCCCGTTCTCATCGCACAGGTCGAAGAAATCATCGTCCTCGTAAACATTCCCGCCCCAGCAGCGGATTATGTTGCAGTTCAGATCCACCGCCATGCCGATGGTTTCCGCAAGATGAGCCTTATCTCTACTGTGCAGTGCATCAAGTGGCACCCAGTTCGTGCCATGTGCGAAAATCCTTTCCCCATTCACGATGAAGCAGAACTTTCCCGGGGCATCGGGCAGGTTTATCTCGTTCCTCTCCAAAGCGATGGTTCGCAAGCCTATTCTTTTCTTGTCCTTGGCTAGCACATTTCCATCCGCATCGACTATTTCAGCCTCAGCATCATAGAGTGCAGGCTCGCCATAACCTCCAGGCCACCATAGATCCGCTTCGTCCAATTCCATGACAGACCTGAACTGAGGCGAAACAATAGCATTCTCATATCTATATTTCTGTTTTCCGTTTCGGCTCAGAGTGTATACGATCCTGGTCTTATCGAATTTATCGAAAGGCATCTTGACCTGGGCATCAACGTATAAAGATACGTGACGGCTGGCAGTGTCAAGCCTGGCGGTCATGTAATTGACATCCTCGAATCGAACCGGCTCCAGCACCTGCAATTCGACTTTCCGCCATAGCCCGGCACTAACAAGCCTCGGCATGATGTCCCACCCGAACATGTGCGGAGCCTTCCGAGTGTATGTGCTCTCTTCGGAGGGGAAATTCCCAATGCTGAACGTTCCGAGAATATGATTCTGACCCTCGAGCACGGCAGACCGGATTATCACTTGAAGCGTGTTGGCACCTCCTTGCACGATGGCATCAGTCACGTCGTAAGCATGTTCGATCAGCATATTGTCAGCCGATCCGACATGAATGCCATTGAGCCAGATCTCAGCAAGGCAGTCAATGCCGCCGAAAAACAGCCGGAGCCGTTCTCCCTGATTTATATCCGGTGCCTGGAACGTCTTGGAATAGCACCACTGGAAGCCTTCCCATTTTCTGAAACCATTAACGTTGCCGCCTGTCATCGGATCGTCAGCAAGGCCAGCCGAAACCAGGTCCAGTTCAACATTTCCAGGAACTACCGCAGGAATTGTCTTCGCTCCGACGTCACCCATCTGTTCAGGTGAAGTGACCGGCTCCGCAGGCTG